>NZ_JAJQJP010000050.1:0-126267 GCF_021245825.1 Gordonia metallireducens
GTCGACCAGCGCAACGAGGACTCCGTGCGAATGGGATCGACCGTCGACTTGAGGAACGCGCGGACAAGGGCTTCGGGATCCATGTCGGACTGGGGCACCGGGGCCGCGTTGGTGGCGCCCTCCCGCTGGAACGACTTGATGGGCTGCGGGGACGAGTCGTTCGGGATCGACCCGCACGCCGACACCACGACCATCGCCACGGTCGCGGTCGCGACGGCGATCAGGAACCCCAGAACACTCCGCCGCGGGTGTTCCGGATGACGTACGACGCTCATTCGGTACCAGCCTCCACACCCGGTGTGCGGCCGCTCGTCTTGGCGGCGGCCCGGGGCGCCGAGCCGACCGACTTCAGCGGCAGCGGCGAACCGAGCACCTTGTGGCCGCGGACGAGGGGCAGCGTCAGCCGGAAGCAGGCGCCCTTGCCGGGTTCGCCCCACGCCTCGAGTCGGCCCTGATGCAGGCGGGCGTCCTCGATGCTGATGGCCAGGCCGAGACCGGTGCCGCCGGAGCGCCGGAACCGCGACGGATCCGAACGCCAGAACCGGTTGAACACCAGCTTCTCCTCCCCCGGCCGTAGCCCGATGCCCTGGTCGCGGACCGTGATGGCGACGGCATCGCCGTCGGACCGCATCGTCAGCGTCACCGGCCTCCGTTCCCCGTGGTCGATCGCGTTGGCGAGCAGGTTGCGCAGAATCCGCTCGACGCGGCGCGGGTCGATCTCGGCGAGCACCGGTTCGGCGGGCAGGTCGAGGACGAGCTCGGTCCCCGTCTCCTCGGCGAGGTGTCGGACGGTGGCCAGCGCACCGTCGATCGGGATGGCCATGTCCATCCGTTCCGCCGCCAGCTCGGCCATGCCGGCGTCATGGCGGGAGATCTCCAACAGTTCGTTGAGCAGGGTCTCGAACCGGTCGAGTTCCTTGTCGAGCAGCTCGACCGAACGCTTGCGGACAGGGTCGAGTTCGTCGCGGCCCTCGTAGAGCACGTCCGACGCCATCCGCACGGTGGTCAGCGGCGTCCGCAGCTCGTGGCTGACGTCGGAGGTGAACTGGCGCTGCAGGCCGCCGAACTCCTCGAGGTGGGTGATCTGCTTGGACAGGCTCTCGGCCATGTCGTTGAACGACATCGCCAGACGGGCCATGTCGTCCTCGCCGCGCACCGGCATGCGCTCCTTGAGGCGGCCGTCGGCGAACCGCACGGCGATCCGGGAGGCCGACCGCACCGGAATGACCACCTGCCTGGAAACCAGCCAGGCGATCGCGGCCAGCAGACCCAACAGGACGATGCTGCCGGTCAGAAGGGTGCCGCGGACGAGATCGACGGTGTTCTGTTCCGCGGTCAGAGGGAACACCAGATACAGCTCGAGTCCCGGCACCGAGGCGTTGGTCGGGGTGCCCACGATCAGGGCGGGCGCCTGTCCGCCGGAACCGTCGGGAACCTGGGTGTACTGGTAGGCCACCTGGCCGCCGCGGACCATGTCCCGCAGGTTCGACGGCACCTCGGCGGTCGGGCCGACGCCGCTGGACGCGCTGCTCTCGGCAGCACCGGGGACCATGAGCACGGTGTCGAAGGCGCCGACCGTGCCGGACGTCTGACCGGTGTCGGCATCACGGTCGGTGAGCAGCGATCGCGTCTGACGAAGCCGGTTCTGCACCGACATGTTGCCTGCGCCGCTGGAGAGGTCACGTTCGACCGAGATGCGGGCGCGGTCGATCTCCTCGGTGGCCGCGGCCAGCTTCACATCGAGGAGGCGGTCGGTGATCTGGGAGACCAGCACGAAACCGAGGATGAGCAGAACGACGACCGACAGCAACAACGTCGACGCCACGACCCGTAACTGCAACGAGCGCCGCCAGATGTGCCCGAAGGCACGTCCGACAGCGCCGGCAGCACGGGTGAAGCGCCCGAAAGTGCTGTTGACCCGTCGTCGAGATCGACCGATCACGGCGGGCCGGCCTTGTAGCCGACCCCCCTCACAGTCAGGACGACCTCAGGGTTCTCCGGGTCGGTTTCGACCTTCGCGCGCAACCGCTGGACATGCACGTTCACGAGTCTAGTGTCCGCCGGGTGGCGGTAGCCCCACACCTGCTCGAGGAGGACGTCGCGGGTGAAGACCTGTCGCGGCTTGCGGGCGAGCGCGACCAACAGGTCGAACTCGAGCGGTGTCAGCGAGATCGGGACGCCGTCGCGGGTGACCTTGTGTGCGGGCACGTCGATCTCCACCGGACCGATCGACAGCAGTTCGGCCGGCTCCTCGTCGGTACGACGCAGACGGGCGCGGACGCGGGCGACGAGTTCCTTCGGCTTGAACGGCTTGACCATGTAGTCGTCGGCGCCGGATTCGAGACCCAGCACGACGTCGACGGTGTCGGACTTCGCGGTCAGCATGACGATCGGGACGCCGGAGTCGGCACGCAGGACACGGCACACGTCGATGCCGTTCATGCCCGGGAGCATCAGGTCGAGCAGCACCAGGTCGGGGCGGATCTCGCGCACGGCGGTGAGTGCCTGCGTACCGTCACCGACCACAAAGGGTTCGAAACCCTCGCCGCGCAACACGATCGTCAGCATCTCGGCGAGAGCGGCGTCGTCGTCGACGACGAGGATGCGTGGCTTCATGTGTCCAATGGTGACACCATCGTGATGAAAGCGTGGTGAATGACGCGCCGGAGGTGGACGTTCTGGCCCGATTCGTCCCACGCCATAGACTCCTGCGCGTGGGTCAGTTGATTGCGGTAGAGGGGCTCGACGGCGCCGGCAAGAACACGTTGGTGACCGGTCTGGTCGAGCGCTGGACGGCGTCGGGTCTACAGGTCGCGACGTTCACCTTCCCGCGCTACGGGCAGTCGGCGACCGCCGACATCGCCTCGGAGGCATTGCACGGTGCGCATGGTGACCTCCGGGACAGCGTGTACGCCATGGCGCTGCTGTTCGCCCTCGACCGGGCCGGCGCCGCAGCAGACATCGCTGCCGCGACCGAATCCAACGACATCGTCATCCTCGACCGCTACGTGGCGTCGAACGCCGCCTACAACGCCGGGCGCCTCGGACAGGACGCCGACGGCGAGGTCGTGCGGTGGGTCGCCGACCTCGAGTACGGACGATTCGGCATGCCCGTCCCCGACCGGCACGTCCTGCTCGGCGTTCCCGCCGAGGTGGCCATGCAGCGGGCCGAGAGTCGGGCCGCCGCCGACGCGAGCCGGGCACGCGACGCCTACGAACGCGACAGCGACCTGCAGCGCCGCGTCGACGCCGTCTACCGCCAACTCGCCGAGGCCCGGTGGACGTCCCCGTGGCACCGGTACGACGGCGAGGACATCGCGGCGCTGGCCGACCTCCTGACCCGCTGATCTCCGACCGGCGCGTGGACCGCGAGTCCCCCGCCGGGCGTCATGCGGATGTACGCCACCCCCGCGACCGGGCTCTGCCGTTGCCAGGGCTCTTCGCTAGCCTGGATCAATGACTGGGGAGGGGGTCGAATGACCTATCAGCCGCCACCACCCGGTGGCCCACCGCCGCCGATCGGGCCCGGTCGGCCCGGATACCACCACGGGCCCGGCCCCGGTGGACAGCGGCCGTTCCCAGGACAGTTCCCGCCCGCGTCACAACCGCGACCCGCCTACGGCCCGTACGGAGCCCCGCCGCCGCACGGCGTCCAGGGGCCCGGACCGTACGCACCCGGCGGCGGCTACGGAGGTCCCCCCGGCGGGCCCTACGGTCCCCCACCGCCCAAGCGGAACACCGGCGCGATCATCGCCTGGATCACCGGCGGCGTGGCGATCGTCGTCCTGGTCGCGCTCGTGGTCACCCTGGTCGTGATGTCGTCCGGGCCGGAGGAGTCCACGGTCGCAACCGGTTCGAGCACCTCGTCGAGCACCTCCCCGGGCAGATCGTCGAGCCCCGCCCCCGAATCCGCCGACTACGCAGCGCTTTCCCAGATCCGCGCGGCCCTGCAGAACTACGTGGCGGCACGCAACGCGCGCGACGTCGTCCGCATGAAGGCCGCGGTCTGCAGCCAATCGCGGGAGCGCATCACCGGTCCACCGCCCACCGAGGACGGCCTGATCGTGCTCGACGGTTTCCTCGACACGGTCTTCGACGGCAACGTCGCCCAGTCCGAGGTCGTGTCCCACCTCGAAAAGGGCAGCCGCCGAACCGAATCCGAGAAGTCGAAGGAGCGGTTCCTGAAGGAACGCGGCTCGTGGATCTACTGCCCCGACGCCGAACCCGACATCGGAGCCTGACCCCAAAACGACGCAAACCCACCCTTTTTCGACATTTCCACCACCGCTGAGGGTGGTGGATCTGCCGAGAAAGGGTGGGTTTGCGTCAGCCTGCTACCTCAGTAGCGGTAGTGCTCCGGCTTGTACGGGCCTTCGACGTCGACGCCGATGTACTCGGCCTGCTCCTTGGTGAGTTTGGTCAGCTTGCCGCCGAGCGCCTCGACGTGGATACGCGCGACCTTCTCGTCGAGATGCTTGGGCAGGCGGTAGACCTCGTTGTCGTACTCGTCGTTCTTGGTCCACAGCTCGATCTGGGCGATGACCTGGTTCGAGAAGCTGTTGCTCATCACGAACGACGGGTGGCCGGTCGCGTTGCCGAGGTTGAGCAGACGACCCTCGCTCAGCACGATGATCGACTTGCCGTTCTCGAAGATCCACTGGTCGACCTGCGGCTTGACCGTGATGCGCTTGGCGCCCGAACGCTCGAGGCCGGCCATGTCGATCTCGTTGTCGAAGTGGCCGATGTTGCCCAGGATCGCCTGGTGCTTCATCTGACGCATGTGGTCGAGGGTGATGATGCCCAGGTTGCCGGTCGAGGTGATCACGATGTCGGCGTTGCCGATCGCCTCCTCGACGGTGACCACGTCGTAGCCGTCCATGAGGGCCTGCAGCGCGTTGATCGGGTCGATCTCGGTGACCTGGACGCGTGCACCCTGACCGGCCAGCGACTCCGCACAGCCCTTGCCGACGTCGCCGTAACCGCAGATCAGAACCTTCTTGCCACCGATGAGAACGTCGGTGCCGCGGTTGATCCCGTCGATCAGCGAGTGGCGGGTGCCGTACTTGTTGTCGAACTTGGACTTGGTGACCGAGTCGTTGACGTTGATCGCGGGGAACGCCAGCTCACCGGCAGCGGCGAACTGGTACAGCCGCAGCACGCCGGTGGTGGTCTCCTCGGTCACGCCCTGGACCGACTCGGCGATGGTGGTCCACTTGTTCTTGTCGGTCTCGAAGCGCTTGCGGAGCAGCTCGAGGAAGACCTTGTACTCGGCCGGGTGGTCGTCCTCGGTGGGCGGCACGACGCCGGCCTTCTCGAACTCGGCACCGCGCAGAACCAGCATGGTGGCGTCGCCGCCGTCGTCGAGGATCATGTTGGCCGGCTTGTCCGCCTCGGGCCAGGTGAGCATCTGCTCGGCGGCCCACCAGTACTCCTCGAGGGTCTCGCCCTTCCAGGCGAAGACCGGGACGCCCTTGGGCTCGTCCGGGGTGCCGTGCGGACCCACGACGACGGCCGCAGCCGCGTGATCCTGGGTCGAGAAGATGTTGCACGACGCCCAGCGGACCTCGGCGCCGAGCGCGACGAGAGTCTCGATCAGCACCGCGGTCTGAACGGTCATGTGCAGCGATCCGGAAATGCGAGCACCCTTGAGCGGCAGCACATCTGCGTTCTCACGACGCAGTTCCATGAGTCCGGGCATCTCGTGCTCGGCGAGCTCGATCTCCTTGCGGCCGAAGTCCGCCAGGGACAAATCGGCCACCTTGTAGTCGATCCCGTTGCGGCTGTCGGCCTTCAGCTCGTCCTGAGCAGTCGTCATCTGATCCCCTTGTCGTTCGCTTCGTGCGCTGCGTGTGCAGCGATTGTGCGTTCGATCCAGGCTATCGGACCACGCCCGCCGAGCCCATGGTCAGGTGTCGGGCCCTGCTCCGGCCGCCGGTCAGGTGTCGCGGGTCGGGTGCGGCTGCGACGCTCGGTCCTCGTCGTCGCGGACGAGGTCGGGGTCCTCGAGGAGGCCCTCGACCTCGGGGCGGCGGTTCAGGTAGATGACACTCGCGACCAACCCTCCCCACACGATCCCGATGGAGATGAGGAGCATGACGATGGCGATCCCACTCATCAGACGGTCTCCTTGCTGGGCTTGGGGCCGGCGCCCCGAACACCTTCGGGTAGCGGTGGCCATGGCAGGAAGTCGGGGTTGTCGCGCCCCTTCCACGACGGCAGGGACAGGCCTACGGCAGCGACGACGAGCAGCGCGATGGTGCCCCAGCCGAAGACGGTGATGTACCAGGTCGGGTATCCCTCGTAGCCTTCGTCGATCACCGACCACACCTTCTGGACGAGCATGATCGTCAGGAAGATCGGTGCTACCACGCCGACGAGGGCCAGCCAGATCCTGCCCACCTTGAACGTCGACACCGCATTGAGATGGTGACGCAACATGTCGCCGCGGCGCAGCACCCAGACCATGATGATGGTCATCAGGATGGCCGAGGAGACCACCCCGACGTTGTTGGCGAACATGTCGACGGTGTCGAGGGCGATGAGCCCCGAAGTGGTGGAGAACAGCCCGACCGAGATGAGACCGCACACCACCGACACACCGACCGCTGCCTTGGTCCGCGAGAGTCCCCACTTCTCCTGGATGCCCGCGGAGACGCCGATCATCAGCGAGATCAGCGAGGTGAAGCCGGCGACCACCAGCGAGCCGAAGAACAGTGCGCCGAAGAACGCCGCGCCGGGCATCTCCGAGATCACCGCCGGGAACGTCACGAACGACAGGATCGGTCCGGTGAGGCCTTCCAGGTCCGACACCGCGATCTGCTGCTGGTAGGCGAGGAAACCGAGGGCGGAGAACACGCCGATGCCGGCGAGGATCTCGAACGAGGAGTTGGCGAACGCCACCACGAGACCGGAACTGGTCATGTTGGCCTTACGCCGCTGGAACGAGGCGTAGGCGATCATGATGCCGAACGCGATCGAGAGCGAGAAGAAGATCTGGCTGTACGCCGCGATCCATACGTCGAGGTCTTTCAGCGCCGCCCACTTCGGGGTGAACAGAGCGTTGAGGCCGTCGACGGCACCGGGCAGCGTGACCGCGCGGATCACCAGTCCGGCGAACCCGATGAACAGCAGCGGGATGAAAACGATGTTGACCTTCTCGATGCCGTTCGCGACACCGAGCAGCAGCACAGCGAGGACCGCGAGCCACACGACGATCAGAGGCAGCGCGACTCCGCCGACGATCGTCGTGGAGACACCCGGATCACCGACCTTCAGGTACTCGCCGGTGAAGAAGCCGGCCGGATCATCGCCCCAGCTCTGGTTGAAGGAGAAGAAGAAGTAACTGAGCGCCCACGCGATGACCGCTGCGTAGTAGACGCCGATGACGAACAGCAGGCCGGTCTGGAACCAACCGAGCGCCTCGACCGGCTTCTTGATCCGCCGGAACGACAGCGGCGCGGTTCCTCGGAAGCGATGCCCGACCGCATAGTCGAGGAACAGCACCGGGATTCCGGCGGTCAGCAGAGCCACGAGGTAAGGAATGAGGAAGGCCCCACCACCGCTCTCGTAGGCGACGCCGGGGAAGCGCCAGATGTTGCCGAGCCCCACCGCGGATCCGATCGCGGCGAAGATGAATCCGGAGTTCCGGGTGAAGGTCTCCCGGCTCTCTCCGGCGGCTTTCGCAGACGTCACTGCTACCTCCTCATCGAGCGCTGAGTCCGCCGGGTACGGGCGCCCCGGGGACTATCAGGTGCTGACGCTATCGCAATCATTCCCTCGCCCGCGGAGGTTGTCGTCGGCCTGTCGAAACGCTCCCCGGCAGACAACCGCGTCATTCGGACAGACGACGACGGGGACCCCGCGTGTGACCGCGGAGTCCCCGTCGAGTCGACCCACTCAAGCGAGCGAACGGAACCCGCTCGCGATGGAGGAATCGGTGTCGGACATGGTGCGACTGGCGTTGGTGACGCCGTTCTGCAGTGCCATGAGACGCTCGCGCGACTGAGCGAAGGCACGGTCGAAGTTCGCCTGCGCCTCGAGGTACGCGGCCTTCGCCTGCGCCGAGTTCCAGTTGCCGTCGAGTGCGGCGACCTGGTTCTTCAGCTGCGTGTTCTGGTCGTCGAGCTGCTGGAAGGCGCGACCGAGCCCACTACTGAGGTCGCCCAGCGCCGCGAAGTCGTAATTGATGGTCATCAGAATGCCTTTCGAAGAGGGTGGGAAGGTCAGACGCCGAAGTGCCCGGCGGCAGCCGAGTCCTGGTCTTCGTAACCGGCGAAGCCGTTGGTCATCTGCGCCTTGATCTGATCGAGAAGCTGGTTGAGCGTGTTGGCTTCTTTGTTCCAGTCGGTGTGCGTGCCGTCGAATGCCGCGCCCGCCTTGCCCTGCCACGTCGGGGTGGTGTTCGCAGCGTGCTTCTGGATCACCCCGATCGTCTCCTTCATGTCCGCGACGATCCCGCCGACCGCCGCAGCGGTGGCCTGGCCCTCCGCGACATCTACCTTCACTCCGGCGCCGCCTGCTCCGGGCAGATTCAGCATGAGTTCTCCTCCTGTGTAACGGCACCGTTTGGCGATGCCCCCGTTGGTATCCGTGACACAGATACCGCTGACAGTTGTTTCCCACGGCGGTATGGACCGCGAGATCCCCCGACCCCGATCATGTCAACCACGTCCCGCCCGGGAGGGTCTCGATCAGCAGGCGCACGGCCTGCGCGATCCGATGACCCGAACCCGGTGAGAGGGTGGTCCACACCCGACCGTCCGGAGACTTGCTGGGGCTCGACACGATCCGCCCCCTGGCGGTGTCGAAAACGGCCAGGGCCCCAGAAGATTGAGAGAATCGTCCGTCCTCGTTCGCAGAGGCGACGATCTCGGTGCGCACCCGACAGGACGCGAATGCCGAGGAGATGACGACGGCATCGGACAGCGGGGCGCCGAGCGTGTACAACGCGTCGGTGGTCTCGGTGGCCGAGCCGCTACGTCCCAGACTGTCGACGAGTTCGTCGGTGGGAACCGAGAACGACGTGAACTCGCACGCGGTGGCCTCGTCGAACCTGGAGCGCAGGATGTCGGCCACGGCGTCGAGGTCGGCGATCTCGACGACGGCCAGGTCGAGTCGATCACCCACGCGCTCGGCCAGGACGTGCTCGTATCCACTGCGAGCCAGGCAGAGTCGTCGCACGCCGGTCTCGGCGAAGCTACGCATCTCGATCTCGCGTTCGGGCCGCGACAGGACGCGGAGCACGGTGGCCAGCCACGGGACGGGCTCGTCGTGGTCCACCAGGTCGAGGGCGGCGACGGCCGCATCGGTCTTCCGGTCGGCCATACGCTGGGCGTCCTCGTCAGCAGCACCGACGGGCATGTCGAGGACCACCGGCCAGGTCTGTACGCCGAAGCGATCGCCGAGTCGCCGAAGCACGGCCGCGTCGAGCGCGACGGGGGCGTCGTGGGGCGTCGTCATCATGAGCGGTCCCCCGGGTTCCCGAGCAACAGCGTCTCCGACAGGTACCGCGGATCGACCTTCGGCGATTCGGCATCCGACGCCGAGACGTAGTGGACTGCAGGACGATCGGAGGTCTCGATGTCAGCCCAGGTCAACGGGGTGTCGAGGCTGTCCGACGCTCGGGCCGGGTCGTCGTCGGCAGGTGCCGGCTCGGATTCGACGGCGACACTGCGGATCGTGGCGCCACGATCGGCGGCCGCGGCCGTCCCGGGTGCGATCGGCGGCGGCACGCCGGGGCCCGATGTGGTGGTCGAACTCGGGTGCGCCGTCACCGATGTGGCGGCCGACGATCCCGCACTCGCCACGACAGTCGGCGCGTACCGGAGCTTTTCGGCGGGCGGTGCATACACCCCGGGCATCCCACCCATCATCGGCGGCATCGCCGGTGTCATCGGAGGCGTGACCGTGGGTGGGGCGGCGGCACGGGCCGCGGCGGCCTCCTCAGACGCGAGCGCCGCGCCGGACACCAGGTCGGGCGCTCGACGGGAGGACGGCCACGGTTTGCCCACGGGCTCAGTCGCGTTCTCGTACGTCTGCATGACGCGGGCGGCACGCATCCGCTGCTGGGCCATCGCACGTTCGGCCTCGGCCGCGGCGCCCGCGATGATCGGGACGACAGCTGTTGTGGTGGTGGCGATCTCGTGGAACTTCTCCACAACCTCGACTTCGGCGAGGTTGGGCATGTTGAGGCGCGCGACGGTGGTGGCCGCGGCCTGCGCCTCAGCACGCACGGCGTTCTCGGCCGCCTCGGTGGCGGTCTCGGCGAACCACGGCGCGAGCTTCGTCAGCTTCTCGAACGCTGCACTGGTGTGGGCGGACTGCCAGTGCACGCCCAGCCGTCCGAGGACCGCCGCGTATTCGATCCCGGCTTCGCCGATCTCGGTCGCGAGTGCTGCCCACGCGGCTCCCGCTTCCACCAGCGGCGCGGGACCCGGCCCGGCGCCGAGGTCGGCGGCCAGTTGTTCACTGGTACGTGAGTCCCAGTTGACGCCGGTGAAGCCGGCTCCGGTCGTACTGGTCATGGTCCCTCCCCTCTGCTGGGCGACGAGTCTGATGCGAGGTCCGAGATCGGTCTGCCGCAGCGGCAGCAACGGTCCCGTTCTGTCGGCTTACACCTGGAGCTTGAAGGCAGCGGCCGCCTCGGCCTCGCCCTCGATGAAACCGGAGGCCTGTGCCCGTAGCAGGGCAGCGATCTTGCGGAGCTCGAGAACACCCGTGGCCGAGTCCTTCTCGAAGTCCCGAGCCACCGTCGTGAAGCTGGCCGCGGTTGCGGTCGACACCTCGTCGCGCCCCTGGGCGTCGACGGTGAGCTTCGGCCCCGCACCGGTGAGCGCAATCTCGAGTCGGTCCGCGATCTTGTCGAGATCGACTGCCGCCGACATCAGCTCAGCGGGTTCGACGCGGAGTTGTGCGTTGCTCATGCTTCCTCGTTTCGTGTCAGGCCGGGCACGCCCAGCCGTAGTTCGATATCGGGACCCGGATCGGCCTCGGCCGCCTCGTCGTGGCCGATGACCGCCGGCGCGACCTCGGGGTCGTCACCGACCACCGCACGCCCGTTGTCCTCGGTCACCAGGTAATCGGGCACGCTGTGCTGGCCTTCGGAGGCGCCCGCCCCGCGGGCGCCGGCGCCGGCTGCACCCATCGGGGCACCGCCCATCGGCATCGCTGCGGGTGTGGTCGAGACACGCGGAGCCGCAGACGATCCCATGGCCGGTTCGCCGACGCCGAAACCGGTCGGCACGGTTGGCCGGGAAGCACTCAAGGGCGTCATCATGCTTCCGATCCCGCCGACGCCGCCGCCACCACCTCCGCCACCGCCGCCACCGCCTCCGCCGGCACCCTTGGCCTTGGCGAGCGGGCTCCCGGCGGGGGCGACGATCGCCGTGTCCGGGTTGACGCCGAGCATCTTGCTGATCGGCTGCATGAGGGTGGACGGCAGTTCGGCGGCCGTCGACACCGCCGGGGAGACGACGTCGAGGACCGAGCTCGCCAGGGTGAACGGCGACTGCCCCGCACCCGCGGTCGGTGCACCGGTGATCGCGACCGGCGCACCATTGGCGGTCATCGCCGTTGTGGGGGCGAGCAATTCGGCACGGGTCACGGCGACCGCCGCGGTGGCCAGTTCGAGCCCGGCCCCGGCGACGACGGCTGCGGTACTGAGACCGACCGCGATCGCCGGGCTCATGATGACGGGCACCAGGGCCGAGATCTTGGCGACCGTCGCCGCGACGATGCCCTGGACCACGGCCAGCCCCTTGGCGACGATCGCGGCTGCTGTCTTGGTGTCGATCGAGATCCCGGACCCCTGCGCGGCGAGCGCGGTGCTGTTGGTACCGGCCTCGGCGGTCTTGGTCGCCGCTCCGACCGCACCCTGACCCGCCCACAGCTGATCGGCGAGCTTGAGTGCGCTCTGCCCCATCGTCATCGACGTCTCGAGCACCTTGGTGAGGCCGTCGAAGATGATCGTCGGGTCGAAGCCGGCGCCGCTCAGGTCACCGGTGCCGAAGCCACCCAGCAGATCGGTGATCGGCTTGATGAACATGTCGAGGTTGGGCGGCTGGATCGGCGGCAACCCGGGCATCGGCGGCAACGGCGGAAGGACCGGCAGCGGCGGAAGCCCGAGGCCCCCGAGGGCATCGGCGACCGTGCGATCGAGGATCGGCCCCAGCGGACTGGCGTCGATCATCTCCTGGACGGTCATGTGGCTGAGTGCAGGCACATCCGGGACGCCGGGCAACGGGCCTGGCATCGGAGGGACCGGACTCACAGCACCGAACGGATCGCCGCGGCGGTCGCGGCATCGGTGCCCTCGTACTCGGCGAGACCCGCGACCGTGGAGGCGGCGGTCGCGGCGTGTACCGCGGCGAGCTGCCCGACGGACATCAGGTGGTTGGCCTGCGCGAAGATGAAGGACGCGAGGAACTCCTGGCCGATGAGGCCGAACACCGGGACCATCGCGGCCGTGTTGGCCGCGGCGTCGATCGACCCGGCCGTTCCGATGGCCGAGGCCATTGCCGCATTCGTCGCCGCGAAGCCTTCGAGCGCTTCGGATGTCACTTTCACGTTCGTCATCGCAACCCCCTCGTGAGTGCAAGTCCTGTCGATTGACCGTCTGTCGGCCGGTTCACGTCATTCACCCGCCGGGCGCGCGCCGAGCATGTCGCCGAATGATTCGTTGAAGTCCTCGGTCACCGCCGCCACCCGTGCGTAGACCCGTTGTGCGGCAAGGGCCGACGTCGCCACGATCTGTTCACCGAGCCGGCCGGCGCCCAGTTCGTTCGCGCCGTGCGCCAACCGGAGATCGACCAGCGCGCCCTTGGCGTCCACCTCGACCGTCACCAGGCCGTCGGCCGAGGTGACCGTCACCGTGATCGCCTCGAGGCTCTCCTGGAAGGACCGCAGGCCGTCGAGCTGACGGGCGGCACGTGCCTCGAGTTCGTCCATTGCCCAGCTCATCGGCGCAACCACGACGTCATGGCGTCGGCTTCCTCGTCGTCGCGCTCTTCGGCCGCGGCCAGGTCCTCGGGTTGTGGCAGTTTCATCTCGTTGACGAGATCGCGATCCACCCCGGCCGCGAGCAGGTTCTCCCGCAACCGGATTCCGGCCGACATCGCGGACTGCCTGCAGAGGCGCAGGATGTCGGCGGCCAGCAGTTCCGGGTGCTTGTCGAGTTCGGTGGAGGCGATGTGCACGGCCACCGGCAGGCCCTGGGCCGTGGTCCGGACGGCGAGACCACCCGACCGCGAACGCGCTTGCGAGAACTGATGGACGACGGCCCACGGATCGTCGTCGCGCGCATCATCGGAATGCGCTGCCGTCTCTTCGGTGTAGCTCATGGATGCCGAACCCCCCTTCACGCCGATTTAGACGCAGACGGGGTTCCTCCCGGTTCCATCGAATTCCCGTTCGATGAAACCGCCTCCCCCAGATGCCGGTCCACCGGGTCGTCGACTGACCACGACCACGGTGCCGCCCCGCCTCGCACCTGAGGTTCAAGTGCCTGATCCTGCCACAACTCGATCAACGCCACCACATACCGAATTCGGTATGTGGAAGCGAGAGTGTGAGATGAACTGTGGATCTCGTCCGGAATCCTCTCATACCCTTCGGTAGACTCTCGTCGACGCTGCCGGAGTCGGTCAGAGTGCAAGCAGATCGCACCGAGGATCGATGCCTCATCGATCCTCGCATGCTGCCGCCGATCACGCTCGCGCACAGACCACGGCTCGCCAGGTCGGCCCGGCCGCAAGACCAGAGGATTCCCCGATGACGTACGAGAACTCGACGACGCCCAACGGCGCCGACGCACCGGCACCACCCCCATGGCTGCAGTTCGCGCCGCCGCCTCAGGAGCCGACTCCGGCTCCGCAGTCACCGTCGGCACCTCGGACTCCAGAGAACGACGGCCGGCAGACGGACTCGGCGGCCCCCGGTCCCGCGCCGTCGAATCCCGTTCCGTCCCCACGCCTCGATGCACCACGCCCCGATGCACCGAACCGTCCGCAGGAGGCGGCGGCCGATCAGGTCGGCCCCGGTAGCGAGACGTGGTCGCACGACCCCACCGGTCGCCACACGCCGCCGCCGCCGGAGTCCGCCCGTTTCCCCGGCCCACCTCCGACGCCGAGACCGGACTTCCCGGCACCGCCCGCCGGTCCGTCCTTCGAGCCGGGACCCGTGCCCCCGTTCGACCAGGCGCCCCCGCCGGCGGCTCACCAACCGCCACCGTTCCCGCAGCCCGGGGCTCCCGGTCCCGCACATCCCGCCGGCCCGCCGGTCGGGAGCGGACCGATGCCGCCGGCACAGTTCGGCCCGGGCACCGGCCCCGCACCCGCGTATACGCCTCAGCAGGCGCCCGGCGGCTACGGCCCGCCACTGGGCGGCCCGTCGCTGGACGAGGTCGCACTGATCCGCAAGGCCCGTCGCGCACCGAGCCGCGGCTGGCGACGCGCCGTCCACACCTTGTCGGCCGGTGCCATCAATCCCGGTGAGTCGCAGGGCGACATCGCCTATCAGCAGCTGCTCGAGCGCGTGAACCGACCGGTACGCGGCGACTACCGCATCGCGGTCCTGTCGTTGAAGGGCGGTGTCGGCAAGACCACGACGACCGTCGGTCTCGGCTCGACGTTCGCGTCCCTGCGCGGCGACCGGGTGATCGCCGTCGACGCCAACCCCGACCTCGGTACCCTCGCCCAGCGCATCCCGCAGCAGACACGTTCGACGGTCCGCGACCTGCTCGCCGACCAGAACGTCTACCGCTACTCCGACGTCCGGGCCCACACGTCACAGGCCCCGAGCCGCCTGGAAGTCCTTGCGTCCGAACGCGATCCGGCGATGGCGGAGGCGTTCAACGAGGACGAGTACCGCGGGGTCGTCACCATCCTCCAGCGGTTCTACAACATCATCATCACCGACTGCGGCACCGGCCTGAGCCACTCGGCGATGAACGGTGTCCTCGACCTCGCGAACACGATCATCCTGGTCAGCTCGCCCGCTCTCGACGGCGCGCGCAGCGCCGGCGCCACCCTGGACTGGCTCGAGGCCCACGGCTTCGGTCACCTCGTGTCGCGGGCCGTCGTCGTGCTGAGTTCGTCGCGTCCGGGGTCGTCGACCATCGACACCGATCAGCTCGGTCAGCACTTCCTCACCAGGTGCCGTGCGGTCCACAAGATCCCGTTCGACGACCATCTCGCCGAGGGCGCCGACGTCGACCTCGAACTGATGTCGAAGGCCGCCAAGCGGTCGTTCGTCGAACTCGCGGCGACCATCGCCGACGACTTCTCGGGCACCACGCTGCCGCGCGAAGAGCCGTACCTCGGGTAGGCCGACGGATCAGCGCGCCTCCGGTGGTGCCTGGTCCGCCGGCGCGGTCGCGTCCACCGCTGCGGCCTCACCCTGCCGGCGTCTCGTCGCCCGCCATCGTCGCGCGGCGTGGACGGTCATCGGCACCACCACCGTGAGCACCGAGGCGACGATCAGGATCTCGATGTTGTCGCGGACGATCGGCACGTTGCCGAGCAGGTAGCCGGCCACGATGATCCCGCCCGCCCACGCGAAGCTGCCCAGCACGCTGAAGAACGTGAACGCGCGATAGGGCATCCCACTGAAACCCGCGGTGAGGGGCACCAGTGTTCGGACGATGCCGATGAACCTGCCGAAGAAGACCGTCAGCGGCCCGAAACGGTCGAAGAAGGCGTTGGTCCTCGTCACGTACTGGGGCCCGATGCGCTGCATCATCCGCCCCTCGACGACGCTGCGTCCGAGCCGCCGGCCGATGAGGTAGCCGCACTGGTCCCCGGCGATCGCTGCGAGCGCCACCAATGGGACCACCAGCCAGACCGCTGCGAACGGGTCCGGCTGTGCGGCGAACACACCCGCGGTGAACAGCAGCGAGTCCCCGGGGAAGATCACGCCGAACAGCAACCCGGTCTCGACGAACACGAGCACGCACAGACCGATCAGGCCACCGGTGGCCACGAAGGACTCCACGTCGAACGGATTCATCAGGCCCCACACTAACGGTTCGCGCAGGTGAGAGCGGTGATCCGGGCGAACGAACCCACCGGCCGCTGGGGCAGACCGACAACCGCCCGAAATGGTCATCCGTCCCAACCGACCGCCGACGCGCGAAGTCCCTTCAGGTGGGGTTTACTCGACCGTGAGCAGCACACCTCGAGCAGAAGGGGGAACCACAATGCCGTCGAAGACCCCCGGTCCGTCGAAGCCACCGCCGCCGGCCCTGCGGCCCGTCTCGGACACCGACGTCCGAATCGAATACCACACAATTCACGGTTACCGCCGCGCCTACCGGATCGCCGGCAGCGGTCCGGCGCTCCTGCTCATCCACGGGATCGGCGACAACTCGTCGACGTGGGACGAGGTCATCCCCATCCTGGCGCAGCACTACACGGTCATCGCGCCGGATCTCCTCGGTCACGGCCGCTCCGACAAGCCGCGCGCCGACTACTCGGTTCCCGCATTCGCCAACGGCATGCGCGACCTGCTGGTCGTCCTGGGACACACCAAGGTCACCGTCGTCGGCCACTCTCTCGGCGGTGGCGTGGCCATGCAGTTCTGCTACCAGTTCCCGCGTTTCGTCGAACGCCTCGTGCTCGTCGCGGCCGGCGGTGTGACACGGGAGGTCAATCCGGCCCTGCGTCTGATCTCGCTTCCCGTCGTGCACCAGGCCCTGTCCGCGCTGCGGATCCCGGGTGTCGTGCCCGGACTGCGCGTCGCGGCCAAGGCGGTCGCCGCCGCCCCGGTGCTCCCGTTCGCACCGGTGACCGCTACTCCGAAACGCCTTCTCGCCGACCATGAAGACCTCATGCGCGTCCTCGGCGACCTCGCCGACCCGACCGCCTATGCGGCGTTCCTGCGGACGCTGCGGGCCGTCGTCGACTGGCGCGGACAGTCGGTCACCATGCTCGATCGCTGCTATCTCACCGAACGACTCCCGGTCCTTCTGATCTGGGGCGACGAGGACATCGTCATCCCCTATCACCACGCCGAGCTCGCGCACTCCGCGATTCCGCACTCAGAGCTCGAAACCTTCTCCGGCGCGGGGCATTTCCCGTTCCGCGACGACCCGGAGCGATTCTGCCGGGTGATCATCGACTTCCTGTCGCGGCACGACCCCATCGTGTTCGACCCGCTGAACTGGCGGCATCTGCTGTCCGAGGGCCCGCACCCGCAGGACTTCATCGACGACGAGGACACCCTCGAGATCGTCATGGGGGCCTTCGAGGACGAGCGCAACGCGACCTGAGTGCGCGCACCGCCGTCCTGCGTCACAGGTCTGTGCCACGATGAGTCCATGACCCACCCAGGCGAGGGCGACGGCACGACGCCGTTCGGCCAACCTTCCGAATACGACTCGAGCCCGGGTTTTGCCGTTCCCGGGTACGGTGCGCCACAACCGAATCCGGCACCGTATCAGTACGGGGCCGTACCGGCCCCCGAGCAACCCCTCGTCGTCATCGGTGACATCACGTGCACCCAGAATCACGTCATCACACCCTCGGGGACCTGCCCCATCGCCGGCACCCAGTGGATCGTCACCGACATGTCCGTGTCGACCGAACGGATGTCACAGACGGGTCTGGTACTGGCCATCGTCGGGTTCTTCATGGTGTGCTTTCTCAGCCTGCTGTTCCTACTGATGAAGGAACGCAGAACCACCGGATACATCCAGGTGACCGTGCGCGGCGGGGGCGGCTTCCTACACGTCACCAACATCCCGGCGTTCTCGCCGGTCACCATGGGTGACGTCTCGGGGCGCGTCAACTATGCCCGCACCCTCGCCGCGATGGCCTGACCGCTACCCCGACACGACCGCACTGCCCCGACGACACCACGCAGGACCCACCGAGGAGGACCGACCGATGACAAGCCCGGACAACCCCGGCGACAAGCCGTACGACTTCGTCAAGAGACCCCCGCCCGGAGACACCTCGCAGGCGGACACCCCGGCCCACGGCACCGACCCGAACGCGGGCTACGCACCGCCGTCCTACGGGACAGCCGACGGCGCGTCGCAGGAATATGGCAACCAGCAGTACGGCACCCCGCCGCAGTACGGGGCCGGACAGCAGTACGGGGCCGGCCAGTACGGCTCACCCCAATACGGCGCGCCCCCGTACGGAGCACCTCAGTACGGAGCACCTCAGTACGGGGCACCGGCCGGCTACGGGTATCCGGGAGCGCCGGACCCGACTGCGCCGTACGGTCGCGACCCTGCGACCGGTGAACCGCTGTCGGACAAGTCGAAGATCGTGGCGGGTCTGTTGCAGATCTTCCTGGGTACGCTCGGCGTCGGCCGTTTCTACATCGGCGACAACACCATCGGCGGCATCCAGCTCGGCCTGACGATCATCGGCTACATCACCGCGATCTTCCTGATCGGCTTCGTGCTGATCTTCGGTGTCGCGATCTGGGCGCTCGTCGACGGCATCATGATGCTCACCGGAAGTGTCCGTGACAAGAACGGCCTCAAACTCGGGAACTAGCCGCCGCAGCAACCGGTGGACCCGCGCACGTCGCGGGTCACCGTGTTGCGCGCGGCCAGCTCGTCGTCGGCGGGATAGTCGACGCCGACCAGGCACAGTCCCCTGGCCTCGGCCACCGGAACCTGTGGACTGCGCGCCTTCTCCGCGAGCAGCGCACGGCACCAGTCGACGCTCCGCCGGCCGTCACCGACGCTGGCTACCGCACCCACCAGCGACCGCACCATCGACCAGCAGAACGCGTCCGCGCTGACCTCGCCGACGAGCACCCCGTCCGCGTCACGGGTCCACGAGAAACGCTGCAGGTCGCGGATCGTCGTCGCGCCCTCTCGCCGGCGACAGAACGCGGCGAAGTCGTTCAATCCCAACAGTTCCGACGATGCGGCGTTCATCGCGTCGACGTCGAGCGGGCGGCGCCACGTCGCGGTCGTGCGGGCCATCACCGGTTCCGGTCCCCACCGCGAGTCGTCGAGCCGGTAACGGTAGTGGCGGCGTAGCGCGGAGAATCGCGCATCGAATGCGTCCGGGACCACCCGGACCTCTTTCACCCGGATGTCGTCCGGGCACATCTTTGCCAGCCGACCGACCAGCGTCGACGGGTTCCCGGAGATCGATCGGGTCTCCAGCGCAGACCTCGGTACGACGGCGTGTGCGACCTGCCCCGTCGCGTGGACCCCGGCGTCGGTCCGGCCTGCCACCGTCAGCCGGACCGGCACCCGCAGGATCGTCGACAACCGGGTCTCGAGTTCCTCGCACACACTGCGCTGCCCGATCTGCCGTGCCCACCCGGCGAAATCGGTGCCGTCGTAACCGAGGTCGAAGCGCAGACGACAGAACCCGCCGGCACCGGAATCCGGGCCGACGGGTTCGGTCAGCAATTCTCGACTCAGTCGACTACTTCTTGTCGTCGTCTGCGTCGGTCGCTTCTTCCGCCTCGACGGCGGTGGCAGCGGTCGACTCGTCGTCGACGGACTCGGCGACAGCGTCGGCGTTGGCGACCTCGGCCTCGGTGGCGTCGGCCTCGACGGCCTCCACCACGTTCTCCTCAGCGGCCTTCTTCGATGCGGCGACACGGGTCGCGCGAGAAGCCTCGCTCGACGCGGTGGTCTCGCGCACCAGCTCGATCACGGCCATGGGGGCGTTGTCGCCCTTGCGCGGCAGCGTCTTGATGATGCGGGTGTAGCCACCGTTGCGATCGGCGAAGAACGGGCCGATCTCGTCGAACAGCGTGTGCACGACGTCCTTGTTGCGGATGTCCTTCAGCACCTCACGGCGGTTGGCCAGCTTGCCGGCCTTGGCGTGGGTGATGATCTTCTCCGCGTACGGGCGCAGGCGCTTGGCCTTCGCTTCGGTGGTGGTGATGCGGCCATGCTCGAAGAGCGAGGTGGCGAGGTTCGCCAGCATCGCTTTCTGGTGGCTGGCCGACCCGCCGAGGCGGGCACCCTTGGTGGGCTTGGGCATTGTCTTCTCCTAGGAGGACTCCCGATCACTCGAGCGGGAAGTCAGGGTTTGGGCGAGCGTGACAGCTTGCCGCGGCGACGCGACTAGAGCTGTTCGGTTTCGGCGAAATCCTCACCGGAATCGGCGTCGAACGACGCGTCTTCCGACCACGTACCGGTGGCGGGGTCGTATCCGGCGACCTGCGACGGATCGAAGCTGGCCGGGCTGTCCTTCAGGGACAGGCCGAGCGCATGCAGCTTGACCTTGACCTCGTCGATCGACTTCTGGCCGAAGTTGCGGATGTCGAGCAGATCCGACTCGGTCCGGGCAACCAGCTCGCCGACGGTGTGAACACCCTCGCGCTTGAGGCAGTTGTACGAACGGACGGTCAGCTCCAGATCCTCGATCGGCAGGCTGAACGACGCGATGTGGTCGGCCTCCGCCGGAGACGGTCCGATCTCGATGCCCTCGGCCTCGACGTTGAGCTCCCGGGCGAGCCCGAAGAGCTCCACCAGGGTCTTGCCCGCCGACGCCAGCGCGTCACGCGCGCTGATCGAGTTCTTGGTCTCCACGTCGAGCACGAGCCGATCGAAGTCGGTGCGCTGCTCGACACGGGTGGCCTCGACCTTGTAGGTCACCTTGAGCACCGGCGAGTAGATCGAGTCGACCGGGATACGGCCGATCTCGGCACCCGACGCCTTGTTCTGCACGGCCGGCACGTAGCCGCGGCCCCGCTCGACGACGAGCTCGATCTCGAGCTTGCCCTTGTCGTTCAGGGTGGCGATGTGCAGATCGGGGTTGTGCACGGTGACACCGGCCGGGGGCACGATGTCGGCGCCGGTGACGGTGCCCGGACCCTGCTTGCGCACGTACATGGTGACCGGCTCGTCCTCGTCCGAGGAGACCACGAGGCCCTTGAGGTTCAGGATGATGTCGGTGACGTCTTCCTTGACCCCGGGGACGGTGGTGAACTCGTGGAGGACACCGTCGATGCGGATGCTGGTGATGGCAGCACCCGGGATCGAGCTGAGCAGGGTACGACGCAGCGAGTTACCGAGGGTGTAACCGAAGCCCGGCTCGAGCGGTTCGATGACGAACTTCGACCGGTTCTCGGCGATGACTTCCTCGGTGAGGGTGGGTCGCTGTGAGATGAGCATTTCGTTTTCTCCTTTGGCCGCCCGCTATATGACGACCTAGAAAGTGAACCGAACAGCAGGTAGCTGTCGGGCTGGTCTTGCTCGAAGGACTACTTGGAGTAGAACTCGACGATGAGCTGTTCGGACAGCGGGACCTCGATCTGAGCGCGCTCGGGCACGGAGTGCACGAGGATGCGCAGGGTCGAGGGCACGACCTGGAGCCAACCCGGGACCGGACGATCGCCGACGAGCTCCTTGGCGATCTGGAACGGGACGGTCTGCAGCGACTTCGGACGGACGTCGATGATGTCGTACTGGCTGACGCGGTAGCTGGGGACGTCGACCTTCACACCGTTGACGGTGAAGTGGCCGTGGCTGACCAGCTGGCGAGCCTGACGACGGGTCCGCGCGATGCCGGAGCGGTACACGACGTTGTCGAGACGGGTCTCGAGGAGCTTCAGCAGTTCGTCACCGGTCTTGCCGGTGCGACGGTTGGCTTCCTCGAAGTAGCGACGGAACTGCTTCTCCATCACTCCGTAGGTGAAGCGCGCCTTCTGCTTCTCCTGCAGCTGGAGCAGGTATTCGCTCTCCTTGATCCGCGAGCGGCCGTGCTGGCCGGGCGGGTAGGGGCGACGCTCGAATGCAGCGTCACCACCGATCAGGTCGACGCGAAGGCGACGAGACTTCTTTGTTGCGGGGCCGGTATAACGAGCCATTTTCTCTGTTCCTCCCTTTCCCGACTAGACCCGACGCCGCTTGGGCGGACGGCAACCGTTGTGCGGCTGCGGGGTGACATCGGAAATGGTGCCGACCTCGAGGCCGGCTGCCTGCAGGGAGCGGATCGCGGTCTCGCGACCCGAACCCGGTCCCTTGACGAAAACGTCGACCTTCTTGACGCCGTGCTCCTGGGCCTTGCGCGCAGCGTTCTCGGCCGCGAGCTGAGCCGCGAACGGGGTGCTCTTGCGCGAGCCCTTGAAACCGACGTGGCCCGACGACGCCCAGCTGATGATGTTTCCGCTGGGGTCGCTGATCGACACGATGGTGTTGTTGAACGTCGACTTGATGTGTGCGTGGCCGTGCGGGACGTTCTTCTTATCGCGACGGCGGGTGCCCTTCTTGGGGCCTGCGCTACGTGACTTCGGAGGCATTACTTCTTCTTCCCGGCGATGGTCTTCTTCGGGCCCTTACGAGTGCGGGCATTGGTCTTGGTGCGCTGTCCACGGACGGGCAGTCCACGGCGGTGGCGCAGACCCTGGTAGCAGCCGATCTCGATCTTGCGACGGATATCGGCCTGCACCTCGCGTCGCAGGTCACCCTCGACCTTCACCGAGGCCTCGATGTACTCACGCAGCTTTGCGACGTCTGCGTCGGTGAGATCCTTGGCGCGGAGGTCTGCGGACAGACCGGTGGCAGCCAGGATCTCCTTGGAGGTGGTACGCCCAACTCCGTAGATGTAGGTCAGTGCGATCTCCAGCCGCTTTTCGCGGGGGAGATCCACACCAGCAACACGTGCCATGTGGCGGATTTCCTTTTCGGTTTCCAGAGGTCTTCTCCCAGTCCGTCCCGTGAGCTGTGTGTGAACCGTGTGTCCACACCTCGCGGGCTCCGGCCTCTGATCCGGAGGTAGGCGGTGACTCGTCTGTCGCCGCTGGTGCTGAGAGGTCTTCTGTTCTTCAGTTGTCGGTTTTCAGTTGTTCTGACTCAAGCGACCCGGAGGGGTGCGCGTGATCAGCCCTGACGCTGCTTGTGACGCAGGTTCTCGCAGATCACCATGACCCGGCCGTTGCGGCGGATCACTTTGCACTTCTCGCAGATCGGCTTGACGCTCGGCTGAACCTTCACGTCAATCTCTCCTGCTCGGCTCGCCCGCGCGCACGCCGAAACGCGGCCGTACACGTGGGTGTCGGTCTCCTCCCAGACGGATGTCCGGGAAGTCTTCTCCCGGGAGTGCCGGGAAAGTCTTATTTGTAGCGGTACACGATCCGCCCACGAGCAAGGTCGTAGGGCGAGAGTTCCACGACGACCCGATCCTCGGGCAGGATGCGGATGTAGTGCTGCCGCATCTTGCCGCTGATGTGGGCGAGAACCTTGTGTCCGTTCTCCAGCTCAATGCGAAACATCGCATTGGGCAGGGGTTCGATCACTCGACCCTCGACCTCGATGGCCCCGTCTTTCTTCGCCATGTCCTCCGCGATCCTGGCCTTCTCGCGACACCCGGATGGTGCGGCGTCGTCGGCCCGGTTGAATCAGTGTTTGTCCGTTAGGGTGTGGGCACCGGTCCGCGAGGACCTGCGCCCGGTGCGACGCGGCCGGACCTGCGTGGGGACACGCGGATGCCGGCACGCGAGACGTACCGACGTTCCATGTTACGCGAACTGCGAGAACAGTCCAAATGCGTCCCCAACGGCGAGAAGGAGCGCATGGCGTGGGCACTTTTAACGACAGTCTGGACTAACTCGATCAGGCCGACCGTGCGACGATCGAGCTTGTCTGCGACCTGGCTCGCGACACCGTTCCCGGCACCGGACGGGGCACGGTTACGGCATGCCGGCACTCAACGTATCGCGGCCGATCACGCCTGTCGTGCGAACGAAGAAGCACGTCGGTATCTGTACGTTCAGCCCGGTAGCCGTGGACTCGGCTCGACCGTAGCTTGGTCGACGTCGTCGACGGCTCGGTCGAGACCGCGGCAGCAGCCCGGGGCTATCGAACAAGGTGCTGACCGCAGGTGTCGTCGACGGCGCAATGTCTGGCGCACCGATCTGGACCGAGTGCTCGCGGCGTTGGCCACCGTCCTCGGGTCCGCGGTTGATCACCGTGCAGGCTTGCGGCTCCATCTCCACATGGCTCCACATTGGCGTAATGGCCCTAGGCCGTGGAGATGATGCACCAGTCAGGTGTGACCTTCAGATGGGCGCATTCCCACCGTGCTCGGCGGCGAAGCGTCCAGAACCGGTGTCGCCACCTGACAACTGACCTATTTGGCGTGGTGTTCGGCGGATTCGAGAAACCTCCACATGCAGGGTGGCAGAGAGCGCCTTCGATCAGATCGTGGACGGGGTTTTGCCGGGCCGGTTGCCTGCCGGCGACCGGCTACCGGGTGAGCGCGCCCCTGCCGAACAACTGGCGCGTCTCGACCGATGGTTCGGGAAGCGTCACCGACAGCCGTCAAACGCGGCAAACTCGGGCGACCGGCCCGCGTCCATCGCGTTCGCTCGAACACTCGGCGATGTCGACACATCGCGGATCGTGCTGTGGGGCTGGACATTTGGCGGAGCGCTGCGTCACCACGGTGCACCAATCCTGTTGCGGTGAAGTGCGAACAGATTGACGTCGGGTCAACAACGCTGTCTCAAGGACGCTGATCTTCACCGGTGTCGTGTTGTCAGTCATCACCCGCCAGCCCAATAGTCGTCGCGAATGCACATCGACGGGAAACGCGGTGTATCCGAATCCCGGCAGGGTTCAGCAGTAGGTGAACACGGCCATCCACCACTGATCGACCGACATCGCCGGCTTCTCAACTCCATGGTCTCCCACGCCCGCTGATGCGATTCACCGCATGTGATCAGCGCTGCGGACGCCCGTCAGCGTGAAGCGTCATGCCGGCCATCGTCGCGTTCGGCCACCAGATCCACACTGCCGTCCTCGAACAAGTTGGCTCGCCAATCCGGCGGCATGGAGAGATGTCCGAAGTCCTTCGTACCGCATCGACAAACGCGGACCCCGAGGCAACGCGATTCCGCGCGGTCCCTCAGCCTTCGACCTCATGTCCGAGGCCGCGGCAGATGAACGCCCAGTAAACGTCCGCCAGTTCGTTGAGCGACAGCTCGCCATCGGCCCGATACCAGTCCCGCACGAGTCCGATGAAGCGAAGAATGCCGAAGATCACGACCTTGAGATGTTCTTGTCGCCGGAATGTTCCGGCCTCGACCCCATCCTCGACGATCCCGGTGAACAGCGCCTGATACTCGCGTCGGACCGCCTCCAACTCCGCGGCATGCTCGGGAGGTAGATGGTGGTTGTCGCGGCTCATGGCGAAAAGCGGTCCTGCCGTTGGATCGACGCGGCGCACGCTGTCTCGGATCGCTTCCCGGAGACGGATCTCCGCGGGTTCGCTGGTGTTGGCGATGTCCCGCAAACGGTTCGTGAACTCACGCATACCGGCCATCTGCACACGGAAGAACACGGCCTCCTTGGTGCCGATGTGGTAGAAGATACTTCCTTTCGGAACACCGAGTTCTTTCGCCACCGCATCGACGCTGGTGCCGCGGTAGCCGTTGACGAGAAAGCTGCGCGCGAAGGCTGCTTCGATATCCGTGACAGTTACTTTGGTACGCTGCGTCTTCGGTGGCGTCACGCTGTCACCACGCACATTTGAACGCTCCGTCTTGTCCCCATCTCGGCCGATTCCACATTGTAATAGACCTCAACGCACCGCAGAGTCGGCCACCCGGATCAGTCCGTCCACGGCGACGAGTCCGGCACTGCTGAGGATCAAGGGATTCACGTCGATCTCGACCACCTCGGGGCACTGCGCCATCAAGGAACTGATCGATGTCACCACCGCGGCGACGTCCAGGACGGCAGCCTCGTCCAGCCCACGTGTGCCGGCAGCCAAGCGGCCGGCGCAGAGCACACGTACCATCCGCTGCGCATCCGCCGCGTTCACCGGCACCAGGGACATCTCGATCTCGTCCACGACCTCGACGAGTACTCCGCCCAACCCGACCAGGACCGCCGGACCCAACGCACCGTCGCGGACGGCTCCCACGGTCAGTTCCAGACCGCGCCCGACCATCTGCTGGACCACCACCGGCACATCACCTGCACAGCCGGCCGCGTTCTGCATGGCTGCCACCGCCGATCGGACCTCGTCGGCGGTCCGCACATCCAACCGAATGCCACCGATCTCGGTCTTGTGTTCCGCGACTGCAGGATCGAGCTTCACCGCCACCGGGTAACCGACAGCCTCTGCGGCGCGCACCGCAGCTTCCTCACCTTCCGCCCCGACCTCGCGCACCACCGGAATCCCGAAGCGACTCAACAACTTTCGCGTCTCGTCAGCGCCCAGAGTGCGGTTCGCAGATCCCGGCGACGCACCCGCGCTCAGCAGAGGCGCCTCACTCTCCGGGCGCGACCGATGATCGGCATACAGCTTCAGGGCGACAAGCGCATTCGCGGCCTGGACCGAATCCGGGATGCACGGTACACCATGCCTGTTGACACGGACCGAGTTGGCGCCCGACACCGACACGATGACGGGTTTGGACACCGAATCGCGAGCCCGCTTGATGGCGGCGACATTGTCATCGAAGTTCCCCATCGCCAGTCCACTGATGATGACCATGTCGAAGTCGTCGTCGCTGACGACCGCATCGAGAATCTCGCCGAATCCCGCCGGATCGTTGACGGCATTGGCGGTGTAGTCGATCGGGTTGTGCGCAGATCCATATTCCGGGATCAGCTTCTCGATCTGTCGCGCCGTCGCGTCGCCGGTCGGCGGCAGCGTCAAACCACCTTGCTCGAGCGCATCGGCGATCATGATGCCCACTCCGCCGGACAGTGTCATCACCGCAACCCGGTCACCGGCAGGGAATCGCCCTCCCGCCAGCGCAGCCGTCACGTTCACGAGCTCGGTGGGCGAGTGCGCTCGGATGAGCCCCGCCCGATCCAGGAGGGCCTGCGCAAAGCGGTCCGGCGCAGCCAGTGACCCGCTGTGACTTGCTGCTGCCCGGGCTCCGGACGCAGACACGCCGACCTTGAGGACGACGATCGGCTTGCCCAGTGCCAGAGCGCGGCGACCTGCCGCGTAGAGAACCTCAGGATCACTGAGAGCCTCCAGATAGACCATGACGGCATGCACGTCCGGGCGTTCGATCAGGGTCGAAATAACCTCGGCAGCACTGACATCGGCCTCGTTGCCGGTGGTACACAGGTACGACACGGGCAATCCGATCGCATCAGCGGCGTGGAAGAACACCGAGCCGAGAGCTCCGCTCTGACTGACGATCCCCACCCCGGATCCCGCCGATGGCAACACCGTGGCCTGGAGATCGGCGAAGGTCGCCAGCACACCGGACGGGACACTGATGGCTCCGACACAGTTGGGTCCGATGATACGCATCCCCGAGCGTTCGGCGATCTCTCCGAGCCGATCCTGCAGCTGCTTGCCTTCCGCGCCCGACTCGGCGAATCCAGACGAGAAGACAATCGCGACACGACATCCCCGCTTGCCGAGTTCCTCGGCGGCATCGGGGACGAGATGCGCGGGCAGCGCGATCACCACGAGGTCGGGAACATCGGGCATGTCCGCTATCGACCGATGACACGGATGGCCCTGCACCACATCACGGTTCGCGTTCACCGCATGGACCGGGCCGGAGAAGTGTTCCAGAAAACGCGCGAGCACCCGACCACCGATACGCGCCGAATCGTCGGATGCGCCGATCACACCAACGCTCGCGGGCGCGAAGAGTGCGTCGAGACTTCCGTCAGTGATCGTCACCGTCATCTCCTTCGAAAGTGAACTGGCGCTTGTCCCTTGCTGCGGCGGCGGCCTTCCGGAAGTCGTCGCGGCCGAGGCTGATCACCGCGCGGCGTGAGCCGTCGTCATAGGCCTCGCGCCATGGACGCGTCGCATCGAGCAGTACCTGCTCACGGATGTTCCGGATCGAGAACGGCGCGTTGCGCGCTATCCGGTCGGCGATCCGCTGGGCGGTGGGCAGAACCTCATCAGCATCCACAAGGTGCTGGACGATGCCCATCCGGTATGCGTCCTCGCTACTGAACGGCTCGGCTGTCAACAGGAGTTCGAGAGCCGCACCGCGAGATACATGCCGTTGCAGCAGCCACGACAGGCCGGCTTCGGCGACAAGTCCGAGGGAGGCAAAGGGCACTGCCCATTTCGCGCCGCGGGCGGCGACGCGGATATCGGCCTGCAGAGCGAACGACAGGCCCACACCGGCAACGGCACCGTTCACCGCGGCGACGATCGGCGTCGTCATCGTCATCGGAAAGTCGTAGGAAGGCCCCGCTTTCAGCCGGGCGACGGCAGCGGAATCGACGCGGGCCAGTTCCGCATAGTCTTCGCCCGGCCAGAACCCCCGCCCGGTGCCGGCGACCACGACGGCACGTACTCCGGAATCCTCTTCGGCCTCCTGAAGGAGAGCGAAGAAGCGTCGGCGCATCGCCGGTGTGGTGGCGTTCATCCGTTCCGGACGATTGAGCGTCAGGGTGCGCACATGTCCGTCCTGATGGCACAGGACGAGATCCTCGGCCGCGTCAGGCAACATGGCCGGAAGCCGCAGAGGGCGTCCGGGCCGCCTGCCGGGCCGCGGTGACCCTCCGCGCGTGCGCGTTGGCCCCTCCGAGTTCGCGCTGCAGGCCGACCAGGCGGCGAGTATGCCGGACGAGTCCGTGTTCGGTGGTGATACCGATACCGCCGGTCACCTGATGTGTGTTCTCGTACACCTGAATCGCCGCCATGCAGGCGTAGGTCGCGGCGGCTGCGGCCAGGTAGTCGTCGCCGTCAGCCCAGGCCGCATGCCGGGTGAGCCAGCTCGTGCCCTGCGCGAAGACCTCCGCCCGGGCCAGCCGATGCTGCACCGCCTGGAACGATCCGAGCGCGCGGCCGAATGCCATGCGCTGCGAGACATACGGGACGGTCAGCGCGATCGCACCGGCCATCGCACCTGCCGCCTCTGCCGCCATCGCGATTCGCCACCGGCGGGCCACCGCGGCTGACTGCTCGGCCGGCAGTGGCGTCGAATCGTTGATCCGCACGCGGGCCACCGGTGTTCCCACGCCCTCGGACAGTGGGGTGACCGTGGCCTGTTCGCGTTGTGCCACAAACGCATTGTCGCCGTCGACGCCGATGAACACATCCGCGTCGGCGCCGTACCGAACCAACGATGATCGTCCCTCGATCAATCCGACGACCAGGACGTCGTCGCCCAGCCCGCACGCATCGCCGACCAGGAGTCGGGCACCAACCGGGGCCAGCACGCCCTCCCGGGAGATGGCCTCGGCGACCAGCATCGCCTCGAGTGCACCAGCCGTCGAGGCCAGGTCGAGGAATCCACCATCACGAAGTGCGGTCAGGGCTGCACGGCCCTGATCGTCCTCGGGCAGATCAACGATCGCCCGCCGGACCGCGTTGACCGCGGCCTCGACGATGTCGGACTGTTCTTGACTCATGGAGAGTTTCACGCCGGGCGTCCTTCCTTGGGCAGTTGCAGAGTCTGTTTGGCGATCAGGTTGAACTGGATCTCGATGGCGCCCGCGGCGATCGGGCTGGCGGTCATGCTGACCATCGAGCGGCCGGCGATCGAGTCCACGTCGAGCGCCTCCATGCCGGATATCTCGTGAATGGCCCAACCGACGGCGGGTTCGAGCAGTCCGAGCGCAGCCTGACCGACCGGCGCGATGGTGCGGCGCTTGCCGGGTTCGGTGTTCTCTCGTTCATCGATGGCGAGGAAGTTGAGCATCTTGGTCGCCTCGGCCATCGCGTAGGCGCGGCCCGCGGTCGCCGCGGTGTCCGGATCGGCGGCATCGATGTCGGGCTGATCGAGCAGGGTGTCCAGGCGGCGGAAGGTGTTCTCGTGAGTGACCCAGCCCGCGCGCTCATTCGCCAGCACGGTCATGATGGTCGTCCAACCCTCGTTCTCCGGCCCCAGGCGGCAGCTCACCGGAACCCGCACATCGGTGAAGAACACCTCGTGCACCAGGTGGGCCGCATACGGCGAGGGGATCTCCCGGACCTCGATACCGGGAGTGTTCATGGGCACCAACAGGATCGAGATACCCGCGTGCCGCTCGGCCTTCGGATCGGTCCGGCACAGCAGGAAGATGTACTCGGCCTCGTGGGCGTACGACGTCCAGCACTTCTGGCCGTTCACCACGTACTCGTCGCCGTCGCGGACCGCTGCGGTACGCAACGAGGCGAGATCCGATCCGGCATCCGGCTCGGAGAAACCCTGACACCACAAGACGTTTCCCTGTCCGATGCGGGACAGGTGATAATCCTTCTGCTCCTGGGTGCCCGCGTAGATGATCGCGGGCCCGATCCAGTTGACGTTCATGTACTGCGGGCCGCGGGGCTCACCGCTGCCCCAGGCCTCCTCGCCCAGGATCGCCTGCTCCCAACCGGAGGCCGAACGTCCGCCGTACTCCTCCGGCCAATGCGGGGTCAGCAACTGCTCCTTCGCCAGGGCCTGGCAGAAGGCAATCGAGTCATCACGATCCTTGGCGGTCGGCATGTCCCGGTCGTGATGGGTCCATCCCGGACGGGCGTGTGTCGCAAAGGCATGCTGAATCCGAGCGCGGAACTCTTCTTCGGCATCAGTCCAACCGAACTCCATGGGTTCTCCTTCGATGCAGGATGCCGCGCGCGCCGATGAGCGAAAGATGTTCACGCGCAACGTGATAAATCCAGACTGTCTGTCGTAAAAACACTAGCCAAGAAGACTCTCGCCGTAGTAGTGTCCAAAAGTAGCCGACCGGTTGACTAGTCGTCAAGGAAAGGTCGGAACGTCGAAGCGAAGGACGCTCATGGCTCTTGACACTCCCGTCCGCGATCGGCTCACCCTTCCGGTGATCTGTTCGCCGATGTTTCTGGTCAGCGGACCCGACCTGGTGCGTGAAGCCTGCCTGAACGGGGTCGTCGGCGCCCTGCCCCGCCAGAACGCCCGAACCCTCGAGGAGTTCGACTCGTGGCTGCGCAGCATTCGGGAAGCGATCGACGAACGGTTGTCCGAGGACCCGACCGCGCGGGTCGGGCCCATCGCGGTGAACCTTGCCGCACGGATGGATGACGACGAACTGGCCACGAACCTCGACGTCTGCCAGAGGCACGGTGTCGAGATCATCATCAGCGCGATCGGGAATCCGGCCAGAATCGCCGAGCGCGTCCATGATCGGGGTGGCGTCGTCTACCATGACGTCACGTCGTTCTACTACGCGGAGAAGGCGATCAAGGCCGGGGTGGACGGCCTGATCGCGATCGGCGCGGGCGGCGGAGGACATTCCGGCACGCTCAGCCACCTGGTCCTCATCCCCCGGCTGCGTCAGATCTTCGACGGCACCATCGTCCTGGCAGGCGCGGTCGGACATGGTTCCGCTATCCGCGCCGCGGAGATCCTGGGCGCGGACTTGGCCTACGTCGGTACCCGTTTCATCGCCGCCCAGGAATCGCTCGCCGCCGACCGATACAAACAACTGCTCATATCCGATTCGTCGAGCGATCTCCGCTACACCAACGGTATTTCCGGTGTACCCGCGAACTGGATGGCCACCTCACTCATCGAAGCCGGACTCGACCCCGACGCTTTGCCGGAACCGCGAGGCACACTCAACAGCGATCATCTTCCGGAGGGCATCACCCCGTGGCGCAACATCTGGAGCGCCGGCCAGAGTATCGAATTCATCGACGGCACCCCATCAACGCACGACATCGTGCAGCAACTACGGGCGGAATACGCCGAGGCTTGTCAGCGGCCGCAGATATCCCAGAAATGAAGGACGTCAACATGACTCGATCAGAAGCAACGGACAGTCACACGGTCACGTCTCCGGAAACGCTCGTCGACGCCTTCATCATAGGCTGCGGCGTATCAGGCATCGAGGCGCTGCACCGCCTGCGTGCCGCCGGTTTCGATGCCATCGCGGTAGATGCCGCAACCGGCGTCGGCGGTACCTGGCACTGGAACAGGTACCCCGGCGCCCGGCTCGACTCGGAGAGTTACAGCTACGGGTACTTCTTCTCCCGCGAACTCCGCGAAGGATGGGACTGGTCCGAACACTTCTGTGGCCAGCCCGAGAACGAGCGCTACTTCAACTACGTCGTCGACACGCTCGGACTGCGGCCGTACATGCGGATGCAGACCACCGTGGAATCCGCGCACTTCGACTGTACAGACGACACCTGGCTCGTCACCACCACCGCCGGCGATCGGTACCGGACACGGTTCCTGATGACCGGCATCGGCATCCTCTCCGACCCCAAGTATCCGAATATCCCAGGACGCGAGCGATTTCGAGGCATCTCCGTGCATACCGCACGCTGGCCTGCGGACGGGCCCGAACTCGACGGCAAGCGGGTTGCCGTGGTCGGCACGGGATCGAGCGGTGTGCAAACGATCAGCGCCGTCGGGCCGACCGTCGGCTCGCTCACGGTGTTCCAGCGCAGCCCGAATTGGTGCCCACCCCTGAACAACGAACCGATCACCCCGCTGGAAATGGCAGAGATCAAGGGCGAGTACGACGCGATCTGGGCCAAGACGCGTTCTACGCGTGGCGGATTCGTCCACGGATCGATCATGGCCTCGGCGAACGACTACACCGCCGAAGAACGTCACGAGTGGTACGAGATGCTGTTTCGCCGTCGAGGTTTCGCACGGTTGTACACCAACTTCATCGAAGTGATCCGGACAAAGGAGCTGAACGCCGAGTTCTCGGGCTTCCTCGCGAACAAGATCCGCGAACGCGTCAAGGATCCGGCAGTGGCGGAGAAGCTGATCCCGGCCGATCACGGATTCGGCCAGCGCCGGCCGCCCTATGAAACCGGCTACTACGATGTCTACAACCAGGACAACGTGGAACTCGTCGACACGACTGCCACGCCGATGGTCGAGATCACCGAGCGTGGAATACGCACCACCGAGCAGGATTTCGAGTTCGACGTCATCATCTTCGCGACCGGTTTCAACTCGGTCACCGGCGCCTTCGACAAGATAGACATCCGGGGACGAGACGGGCTCAGGCTTACCGAGGCCTGGCACAACGGGCCGAACACCCTCGCCGGTTTGGGCACCCACGGCTTTCCCAACCTGTTGATGCTCGGCGGACCACAAGCCATGGGCGGCAACATACCCCGGTGTATTGAGCATCAGGCCCTCTTCCTCGACACTCTGCTGCGACATATGCGGGCGAACGGTTACACCACCATCGAGGCCACCCAAGACGCGTGCGACGCGTGGTCCGATCATGTGGCGCAGGTCGTCGGTATGACTCTGTACACGGAGACCAAGGCATCCTGGTTCTGGACCCCGACCGAGGGGAAGGGACATAGCTTCGGTATCTATCCCGCCGGGGTGGTCGAATACGGCAAACGTCTGCGCGATATCGAGGCGAACGGGTACCAAGGTTTCGTGCTGTCGTGAGGGTGCACCCGACTCCGGAAGGTGAAGAGATGACTGCCGCGCCGATGGCCCGTCCGACGGGCAGACTGGCTGACCCGGACACCGATCTGTCTTCCGATCCGCGGACAGATCCAGTGCTCCTGGCGACATTATCGGCCTACGGGTTCGCCGGGAACAGCGGACCGGCACCGGTGGACCGCAACAGCTCCCCCGCCGACCGCCTGGCTGCGGTGGCAGCCACCGAGGAAGGCTTCGAAGCGTTCTACGCCGCCCTCCACGAAGCGCCACCCGATGACGACTCGGGCATCGACCACACGATCCGCACGATCACCGGCGTCGACGGCAACGACATCTCCTTGCACATCTACCGCCCTGCCGATGTCACCGAGACGCTGCCCGGGGTCGCGTACCTCCACGGCGGCGGTATGACCATGCTGTCGGTCGACAACGTGGTACACCGACGCTGGTGCACCGCACTGGCCCGCGCCGGCGTGGTCGCGATCGCCGTGGACTTCCGCAATGCCGGTGGACGCGGCGGCCCGAATCCGTTTCCGGCCGGATTGAACGACTGTGTCAGTGCACTCTCCTGGCTGCATGACGAGCGTGGGCGACTCGACATCTCGGCGATCGTGTTACAGGGCGAGTCCGGGGGCGGCAACCTCGCCCTCGCCACCGCACTGAAAGCCAAGCGGGACGGCATCATCGACAGGGTCGACGGCGTCTACGCGATGGTTCCCTTCATCAGTGGCGGCTACTCCTGGGATGACGAGCGAAAACTCCGCGAACTCCCGTCGATGATCGAGAACGACGGATATTTTGCCTCGTGCACACGACTCGACGTCCTGGCCGCCACCTACGATCCCGGTTCTGATAACGCCGAGAATCCCTTGTGCTGGCCATATTTCGCCTCCACCGACGACCTTCGCGGATTGCCCCCGCATGTCATCTCGGTGAACGAACTGGATCCCCTGCGCGACGAGGGCACAGCGTACTACCGAAAGCTCCTGACGGCCGGGGTACCCGCCTACGGCCGGGTCAACCTCGGCATCACCCATGCGGCCGAGACCATCTTCCCGAAGTCGGCTCGCAACGCACACGAAGTTGCCATCGGCGACATCAAACGGTTCGCGGACAGCCTGGCGGTGGGCCGCGCCCGATAGATGGTCTGGCCCACTGCTACCTCTCCCTCCGACGTCGAGTGGTACGCGGGTACCGGTCGACTCGGGGTCGACCATACGATGTGCTCTGTGTCCACCTGTATCGGAACGGCTGTTGTATCGGTCGACGCAGGCGGCGGTCTCACGTTCGACTGACGATCCATGCCGGAGTACGTGCCGGAAACCGCCTTCGGCGACTGCGGCTGGCACACTGTTGCGCATGCTGGCATTTCTGGTCCGCACCGTGTTCACCGCGGTGGCGTTGTGGGTGGCGACGCTGATCGTCCCGGGAATCGAGTTCGTGGGAGGGTCGACGACCGCCGAGAAGGTCGGGGTCGCGCTGGTCGTGGCCGTCATCTTCGGCCTCCTGAACGCCTTCGTGAAGCCGATCGTGCAGATCATCTCGATCCCCTTCTACATCTTGACGCTGGGGCTCATCCACATCGTCATCAATGCGCTGATGCTCGAGATCACCGCGTGGATCACCCGGAACACCACTCACTGGGGCCTCGAGGTCGACGACTTCTTCTGGTCGGCGATCTTCGGCGCCATCGTCGTGTCGGTAGTCGGCTGGCTGCTCGCGCTGCTGATGCGGGACCCGATCGAGAAATGAGGACGATGAGCATGGACATCCGTCGAGTCGGATTCGTGGGGGCCCTCGCGGCCGTGCTGGCACTGACCGCGTGCGGCAGCGACGGCGCCGTCGACCAGCAACGCTCGGTCACCGTCGTCGGGTCCGGTCAGGTCAGCGGCGCCCCGGACACCCTGCGAGCCGACATCGGCGTCGAGTCGACGGCCGGCGACGTGACCACCGCACTGAACGAGACGAGCGAGAAGATCCGCGCGGTCACCGACGCGGTGGTCGACGCCGGCGTGGACCGCAAGGACGTCGCCACCCAGCAGGTGTCGGTGAGTCCGCAGTACTCCAGTCCGGTCCCCGGCGGTTCCAGCCAGATCAGCGGCTACGTGGCGACCAACTCGATCCGCGTCACCATCCGCGACCTCTCCAAGGCCTCCGCGGTCCTGAGCGCCGCGGCGACCGCAGGCGGGGACAACACCCGGATCAGCAACGTCGCATTCGCGATCGACGACGATTCGGAACTCCTCGAGCAGGCGCGCGCGGCGGCGTTCGACGACGCCCGCGGCCGCGCCGAGCAGTACGCCTCCCTCGCCGACGACTCACTCGGCAAGGTGCTGACCATCAAGGAGACGACGAGCGGTCAGGAACAGCCCGCCTCCCCCGGCACCTTCGAGCGCGACGTCGCCGCCGCACCCGTCCCCATCGAGCCCGGACAACAGGAGCTGACCTTCACGGTCACGGTGACGTTCGCGCTCAACTGAGCGACACTCACCTCGCTCGCACCGGGGCCACCAGACGCCCGAATTGCCCGGTGCGCGGAGAATTTTCGGCACAGAACGGCAACGACTGGGTGACAACTCCCCATCGTCGCCGAAACACGCTCTTACGGTGAGGCGGGTTGGGGTGATCAGTACGGGGTCGAGAAGAAGGAGAGCTTGTCATGACCGCATTCCGAACACGCACTCTCGCCGCCTCGGGGCTGGCGGCCGCCGCAGTATTCGCGTCCATCGGCGTCGCCGCGCCGGCCGACGCAGCCGAAACCAAGTCGCTGAAGATCTCCGGCGAACTCGAGATCGCCCCGGACCTCGAGGTCCTCGAGATCACGGCCGACGGCGTCACCGACGACAAGGGCAAGACCACCGGCACCTATGTCGCAACACTCCTGGCCGGCGACGACGACAATCCCCTGCCCTTCAAGGTCAAGGGGCCGATCACGTGCATCCACACCGACGGGAACACGGCGTCGCTGGTCTACCCGATCGCGGCCACCGATCCCAACCTCATCCCCGCGGGACTCAGCGAGGCCCTCGCCGTGCAGATCACCGTCCGGAAGGGCCCAGGCGAGGACGACAACAAGGTCGGGGTGAACGGCCCGGCGCCGACCGATTCGTTCAAGGGATGCAAGCCCGCGGCCACCCCGTACGCCTTCGACGGGGAGATCGAGATCAAGTAGTTTCGCCTTTCTGATCGTGTAGAGCGATAGTCGTTCTGCGCCAACGGAACTAATCTCCACCGCGCGCATAACCATTGGGTTGACCGGTCGTCGATGACAGCGTGAGGACATCGCGCACATCATCGACGAATCGAGCCCACTCGTGTCCTCATCGCTGCCCTCTCACGACATCCCGCCTCCAGCCGGTACGCACGGAACGCGGCGCCGACGACGACGCTTTCTGTACACCAAGGTCTTCGCCACGGCCGCGACTCTCGCCGCCGTCGTCCTCGCGTCGGCGTGCAGTCCGTCGGACTCCGAGGTCGACCTGAGCAAGACGCTCCCCACCGACATCCCGGCGGGCACCACCCTGGTGGTGGCCGACCAGCAGAACCTGGTCCAGAACCTCCTCGCCGCGAGCGGCAACGGCGAAAACCTGCCGTACAAGGTCGAATTCGCCAACTTCACCGGCGGACCCGCGGTGCTGGAGGCCTTCCGCGCGGGCACCGCCGACGTCGCACCGGTCGGTGACGTCCCGCCGATCCACGCACATCTCACCGGGCAACAGGTTCCGATCATCCTGGCGCGAAAGGTCCAGCCGGACTCGTACCGTTTCGCGACCAGCCCCAAGGCTGCCCCGACCCTGCGCACCGGAGCCGACCTGCGGGGTAAGCGAATCGCCTATGCCGAGGGCACCGCTCAGCAGGTGGCTGTTCTCCGGGCTCTGCAGAACGCCGGGCTGACCACCGATGACGTGACCCTGGTGCGGCTGCAGCTCGTCGAGTTCTCCGAGGCACTCGGGGCCGACGAGGTCGACGTCGCACCGCTCAACGAGCCACGTCTCACCCGCTACCTCCGCGACTACTCGCGCGACGGGGCGTCGTTCCTCGACCCCGCGGCCGTCGGACGGACGTCGGAGGGACTCTCCTACTTCTATGCCCGGGGAGAGTCGCTCACCGACCCGGCCAAGGCCGCCGCGCTACGCCACTTCGTCGGTGTCCTCGTCAACTCCTTCCACTGGATCAACACGCACCCCGCGGAATGGGTGAAGGCCTACTACGTCGGCGACCAGAAGGTGACCGACGACGACGGCTGGCGAATCCTCGAATCCACCGGCACCACCGGCATCCCGGCACTCGACGACACGCTGATCTCGACGCAGCAGAACACCATCGACGTCATCGAGAAGGCCGGCGAGCTGCCGAAACCCGTGTCCGCCGCCGATCTCTTCGACCTTCGCTTCGCCCCGGTGATCGAAGAGGCCGCGGCCGCAGCAGGCGTCGACCGCGCCTCCGAGCAGGTGAAGCAATGACGACGATCGCACCGGAGACGGACGCCGGCACCGCGGTCGGACCGACCACGACGATCGACCCGGCCCCGCAGACCGCCCATCTCGAACACCGCACCGGAAAGACGCGTCGCCTCGGGCCCGGACGACCGATCCCGTTCGGCTGGCTCATCGGTCCCGCAATCCTCGTGGCGGTCTGGGTGATCGGGTCGGCGACCGGATTCATCGACCCGCGAACACTTCCCGCGCCGTCGACCATCTGGTCGACCACGGTCGAACTCTGGTCGGACGGCCGCCTGCCGACCAACATCCTCGCTTCCCTGCGGCTCGCCGCCATCTCGCTGGTCATCGGCGTCGGGGTGGGCGTCGTCCTGGCCCTGATCTCGGGGCTGAGCCGCATCGGCGAATCGATCGTCGACGGCCCGATCCAGATCAAACGAGCGATCCCGACACTCGCGATCATCCCGCTCGCCATCATGTGGTTCGGCATCGGCGACGCCATGAAGATCATCATCATCTCGACCAGCGTGATGATCCCCGTCTACATCAACACCCACGCCCAGCTGCGCGGCGTGGACATCCGCCACGTCGAACTCGCGCAGACCGTCGGCTTGTCCCGGACCGCGTTCATCCGACGCGTCGCCCTCCCGGGTGCGGTACCCGGGTTCTTCACCGGATTGCGACTGGCCGTGACGATCTCGTGGCTCGCGCTCGTCGTCGTCGAACAGGTCAACGCGACCGAGGGCATCGGCTACCTGATGAACCAGGCCCGTCTCTACGGACAGCTGGAGATCGTCGTGGTGGGGCTCGTGGTCTACGCCGTCTTCGGTCTCGTCGGCGACACCGTCGTCCGCACCGTCGAGAGGAGGGCACTGTCATGGCGAAAGTCACTGGGCAGCTGATCGATCGGGCGGAGACCTCCGCCGATGCACCTGAATCCGCACCCGAAGTCCTTGTCGTCCGGGGCGTCTCACGCAGCTTCGGCGAACGGACCGTACTCGACAACATCGACCTGACGATCCGGGCCGGCGAATTCGTCGCCCTCCTGGGCCGCAGCGGCAGCGGAAAGTCCACACTTCTGCGGGCCATCGCGGGTCTCGACAACGGCGTCACCGGCGCCGGCGACCTCTATGTCGCGCCCTCTACCTCGGTGGTCTTCCAGGACTCCCGGCTCCTCCCGTGGGCACGGGTACTCCCCAATGTCACCCTGGGGCTCGGCGGACGCGGGGCAACCGCCGCCGGTCGGCGGACACTCTCCGACGTCGGGCTCGCCGGCCGCGAGAACGCCTGGCCCACCGAGCTGTCCGGCGGCGAGCAACAACGCGTGGCGCTCGCCAGATCGCTGGTGCGCCAACCGCAGCTGCTCCTCGCGGACGAACCCTTCGGAGCTCTGGACGCGCTGACCCGCATCCGGATGCACGGCCTGCTGCGCGACCTGTGCGCGAAGTACCGGCCCGGCGTCCTGCTGGTCACACACGACGTGGACGAGGCCATCACGCTGGCCGATCGCGTCCTCGTCCTCGACGAGGGACGGTTCGTCGCCGATCGTGACCTGACCGCCCTCGGACCGCAGCGCTCGCTGCGCGACCCCGATTTCGTCAGCCACCGTGAGGCACTTCTGCGCGCACTCGGCGTCGACGCCGACGCGACCTGAGACCCTACGCACAACAACGCATCTCACGAACACCGACACGAAAAGGATCAGTTGTGACCACCGATCGTCAGCTCCACCTCAATGCCTTCATCTACCCCGTTGGGCATCACGAGGCCGCGTGGCGTCATCCCCGGACGCAGCCGGAGCGTCTGTTCGACGCGGATTACTACCAGCAGATCGCGCGGGAGGCGGAGGCCGCGAAGTTCGACGCGGTGTTCTTCGCCGACGGTCCCGCCCTGCGCACCGAGGCCGCGTACAGCGCTGCCGGGCGCCTCGAACCCATCACCCTGCTGACCGCGATCGCCGCGGCCACCGAACGCATCGGCCTCATCGCGACGGCGTCGACGACCTATTACGAGCCCTACAACCTCGCGCGATTGTTCTCGAGTCTGGACTTCCTGTCGAAGGGTCGCGCGGGGTGGAACATCGTCACCACCTCCTCCGAGGTCGCCGCCGAGAACTTCGGCCTCGCCGCCCATCCCGATCCGGCTGATCGTTACCGCCGCGCCGCGGAGTTCGTCGAGGCCGCCACCCGGCTGTGGGATTCGTGGGAGGACGACGCCGTCGTCGTGGATCGTGAGGCGGGCATCTACGCCGACACCGACAAGATCCATCGGGCTGAGTTCGTCGGGGAACACCTCAGTGTCCGAGGCGCTTTCAGCGCTCCACGGTCTCCTCAGGGACATCCCGTGCTGGTGCAGGCCGGCGCATCCGACGACGGCCGGGCCTTCGCCGCCCGTCACGCCGAGGCGATCTTCACCGCCCACCAGCTCGTCGAGCACGGGCGCGCGTTCTACTCCGACATCAAGGCGGGTGCGGCGAAGCTCGGCCGCAACCCCGACCACGTGGTGATCCTGCCGGGCCTCAGCCCGTTCATCGGCGGCACCGAGGCGCAGGCGCGCGCACTCGAGCAGGAGTTCAACGAACTCACCGTCCCCGCCTACGGGATCAAGCAGTTGCGCGGCATCATCGGCGTCGACCTGTCCGGTCATGACCTCGACGCCCCCGTCCCCCAAGAACTCTTCGGCGACGCCGGGGACGTCACCAGCAACAAGCGCAGCCGCAAGCAGGTGGTCGCGGGCATCGTCGAACGGGAGAAGCCGACGCTGCGCACTCTGCTCCACCGGCTCGCCGGCGCGCGCGGTCACCGGGTGTTCGCCGGCACCCCCGAGCAGGTCGCCGACACCATCGAGCACTGGTTCACCACCGGCGCCGCAGACGGATTCAACATCATGCCGCCCTACTACCCGGGCGGACTGACCGACTTCGTGGAGACCGTCGTACCGATCCTGCAGCGCGGCGGCCTGTTCCGCACCGAGTACTCGGGCACCACATTGCGTGACCACTTCGGTCTGCCGCGACCGGCCAGCCGGTTCACCGCCGAGGCCGACGCCGCACAATACGCGAGTTGAGCGCCACCACAAGCCAACTCGTCCTCCACGTCTACATCCCGACGTCGCTGCTGGGCCTGGCGACGGGGGCGACCGCACCGGTCGTCCCCCTCGCCGCGCTCGCGCACGGTGCGTCGCTCACGCTCGCCGCGCTCGTGGTCGCAGCCGGCGGGCTCGGTGTACTGATGGCAGACCTGCCTGCCGGCCGTCTCGTGTCGCAGGTGGGTGAACAGCGGTCGATGCTGATCGGCGCGGTCGTCGGACTCGTCGGCGCCGCACTGTGCGTCGTCGACGCATCCCTGCTGACCCTCACCGCCGGGGTGACGTCACTCGGTCTCGCACAGGCTGTCTGGGGTCTGGCGAGACAGTCGTATCTCACCGCGGCGGTCGATCCGGCACGACGGGCCCGGGCGATATCGGCAATGGCGGGCATGCATCGGCTGGGCTTCTTCGTCGGGCCGTTCGCGGGCGCCGCCATGCTGACCACTGCGTCCGGCATGGTCGGGGTGTTCGTCATCCAGTTGATCGCGGTCGGTGCCGCCGGGGTGCTGATGTCGACGATGGCCGACGCCGAGAGCCGCACCCCGGGAACGCCGTCGGCACCGATCTGGGCGACCGCCCGCCGTCATCGTGATCCGCTGATGCGGTTGGGGCCGGGCGCTTTCGCCCTCGGATCACTGCGGGCCACGCGGATGGTGTTGTTGCCGCTGTGGGCCGAACGGGTCGGGATGGATGCGTCGACGACCGCCCTGCTGTTCGGTGTGGCCGGGGCCGTCGACGTGGTGTTGTCGTACCCGTCGGGTGTCGCCCTCGACCGCTGGGGTCGACGTGGGATGGCGATACTCTCCACCGCATTGTTCGGGACGTCCCTGCTGGCGCTGCCGCTGGTCCACACACCCGCCGCCCTGTGGTTCGTCGCGCTCGGCATGGGTGTCGGCAACGGACTCACCAACGGACTGGTGATGACCGTGGGCGCCGACATCTCCCCCGCCGACGCCCGTCCACAGTTCCTGTCGTTGTGGCGCCTGCTGCACGACGCCGGGGTGGCCGGCGCGCCGGGCGCGGTGGGCGGGATCGCGGGCGTCGCCGGTCTCCCCGTGGCCGCGATCGCGATGGGTGTGGTGGGGCTCGTCGGCGCCGGATTCTTCGGTCGTAACCTCGCTCCCGGCAGATACTCTCCGCCCGGCCGAGAACCGTCCCACCTCACCGCGGATGGACCACGCCCGCCTGGCATCCTGGATCGGTGCGAGCCGTCATCCAGCGAGTCAGTCAAGCCCGCGTGAGCGTCGACGGCGAGGTCGTCGGCGAGCTCGACATCCCGGACGGCGGATCCGGTCTCGTCGCTCTCGTCGGCGCCACCCACGACGACACTCCCGATCACGCCGCGAAGCTCGCAGACAAGATCTGGCGCCTGCGGATCTTCAACGGCGAGGAAGGCCCCGAGAAGGCAGCCGCCGACATCGATGCGCCGATCCTGGTCATCAGCCAGTTCACCCTGTACGCCAACACCGCCAAGGGACGCCGGCCGTCGTGGAACGCCGCCGCCCCGGGCCCGGTGGCAGAGCCGCTCGTCGATGCGGTCGTCGACGCTCTGCGCGCTGCTGGTGCCACGGTCGCCACCGGACGGTTCGGAGCGAACATGCAGGTGAGCCTGGTCAACGACGGACCTGTGACGCTGATCCTCGATGTCTGATGACTAGCGTCGAAGGACTAGGGTCGAATCCGTGGGACGAATAACCGCACGACGCCGTGTCACCCGCATCCGACGCGATGCGGCCCCGACGCAACGCGCCGACACCCTGGCCGTCGAGGAGCCCCTCGAGATCCGCGTCGGCGGTCAGCAGCTGAGCGTCACCATGCGCACCCCGGGCAACGATTTCGAACTCGTCGCCGGATACCTCGTCTCCGAGGGCGTCATCACCGTAGGCAGCGACTACTCCACTGCACGCTACTGCGCGGGCACCGACTCCACCGGCGCCAACACCTACAACGTCGTCGACGTCTCGCTGGCCGGCCACGTTCCGCCGCCCTCGGCCGGCGTCGTCCGCCGCAACACCATGACGAGTGCGTGTGGTGTGTGCGGCAAGGACAGCATCGAGGCCGTCCACACCCGCTCGGCCCACGATCCGGCCGCCGACACCCTGACCGTCGACGTCGACACCCTGCTGGATCTCCCCGACCGTCTCCGCGCCGAACAGGACGTCTTCGACAAGACCGGCGGACTCCACGCGGCGGCCCTGTTCGACGCCGACGGCGAACTGCTCGTCGTCCGCGAGGACGTGGGCCGGCACAACGCCGTCGACAAGGTCATCGGCTGGGCGGTCCTCGCCGACCGACTTCCGTTGTGCGGCAACGTCCTTCAGGTCTCGGGTCGAGCCAGCTTCGAGCTGGTACAGAAAGCGGCGATGGCGGGCGTCCCGATGCTGAGCGCGGTGTCCGCACCCTCTTCCCTGGCCGCCGACCTCGCTGACGACCTCGGCATCACCCTGATCGGGTTCTCCCGCGGCGAGTCGATGGTCGTCTACACGCGGCCGGATCGGGTCGTCGGCGCGACGGCTGATCGCTCCCAGGCCGTCAGCGGCTGAACGCCGATGCCGCGATCGCGGCGTCGATGACACCGAGCAGCGAGGCGTCGGGATCCTCTGCCGACATCCAGCGACGGTAGGCGTACTCGACCACCGCGAGCACCGTGCACACTGTGACACCCGGCCGGAAGTCCGCTTCGGGGTCGAGATCCATACGCGCCGCGGCCATCTCGATGAGCCGCGCCTTGTCGGCGTCGTCGATGAGCGTCATCTTCGCCGCGACGCCGGGTACGGCGAGAACCACCGACTGCCACTGCCGCATCTCCTCATCGTCGACATCGGCGGTCTGCGTACGGACCGCCGCGATCAGTGCGTCGACGATCGTGAGCCCGTCGGGTTGGGCGGCGAAGCCCGCGACGATGGCCGCACTGCTGGCACGCAGGGGACGCAGCAGCAGGTCCTCCTTGGTCGGGACATAGCGGTAGTAGGTGCTCGGCGAGACGCCGGCGGCCGCCGCGATCTCGTCGGTCGTCACCCGGTCGTAGCCACGTTCGACGAAGAGCCGCAGCGCCGCGGCATCGATGTCACGGCGCACCTGCGTGCGCTGCTTCTCGCGAAGAGACGGTCCCATACCGAGCCATCGTGCCACCTTGTGGGACCAGCCCCAAAAGTGATAGTAACTGTCACATAGACAGTTACTATCAGAGGAGCGGCGATGAACGAAGTGGATGTGATCGTGGTCGGGTCCGGCGCGGGCGGGATGGCCTCTGCGATCACCGCGGCCGCCCGGGGGTTCGACGTGGTGCTGCTGGAGAAGTCCTCACACTGGGGCGGGTCCACGGCGAGATCCGGAGGCGGGGTGTGGATTCCAGGTAACGATGTCCTGCGCGCCCACCTGGCCGCCGACGACGCCGAGTCGGCACGCACCTACCTCCACGCCATCGTCGGTTCCGACGACCCGCGCATCGACGTCTACATCGACCGGGGAGATGAGGCACTGCGGTTCCTGACCGAACACTCCGCACTCGATCTGCAGTGGGTTCGCGGCTACAGCGACTACCTACCGGAACAGCCCGGGGGCCTGGCCCGAGGCCGGTCCTGCGAGCCGCGGCCGTTCGACCTCCGGCGCCTCGGTCACGATCACGCCACCATGCAGCCGTTCTACACCCGAACACCGATGAACGTCGTTGTGCAGCAGTCCGATTACCGTTGGCTGAGCACCGGACTCCGGCACTGGCAAGGACCGATGCGGGCGCTCAGGGTCGCCGGCCGCACCGCCCTGGCCAGGGCCCGGGGAGCTCAGATCGTCGGACTCGGCGGCGCGCTGGCCGCCTCGCTGATGGTCGGCGTACGGGAAGCGGGGATTTCCGTTCATCTCGACATGGAGGTCATCGAGGTGACCCGCGCCGGAGACCGCGTCACCGGCGTCCGGTGCGCCGACGGAACGTCGTTCATAGCGCGCCGTGGGGTCGTCGTGGCCAGTGGCGGTTTCGACCACAACGAATCGATGCGGAGCGAACACCACCGGGCGCCGGCAGGCGCGTCGCTCTCCCTGGGGGTTCCCTCCAACACCGGTGACGGCATCCGCGCAGCGGTGGCTGTAGGCGCGGCGACGGCCCTGATGGACGATGCGTGGTGGGCTCCGTCGATTCCGTTGCCGAAGGGACCCTGGTTCGCACTCGCCGAACGTTCTCTGCCGCGCAGCATCATCGTCAACGCACACGGACGCCGCTTCATGAACGAGTCCCTGCCGTACGTCGAGGCCACCCATCGCATGTTCGGCGGCCTCCACGGACGCGGCGACGGCCCGGCCGAGAACCTCCCCTGCTGGCTGATATTCGACCAGACCTACCGCAACCGGTACATGTTCGCGGGGAAGCCCGCCCGTGCCCCACTGCCGTCCTCGTGGTTCGACTCGGGTGCGTTGACCACTGCCCGGTCGGTCGGCGAGCTGGCGGACACGATCGGTGTGCCTGCCGCCGCACTGAGCGAGACCATCTCGACCTTCAACCACGCCGCCCGCACCGGTCACGACGCGGAGTTCCATCGTGGCGAGTCGGCCTACGACCGCTACTACGCCGACCCCACCAACCGCCCCAATCCGAGCCTGGGTGAGATAACCCGCCCGCCGTTCTACGCGGCGCGCATCGTCCCGGCCGACCTGGGCACCAAAGGTGGGATCGTGACCGACGAGCATTCCCGCGCACTCACCCCGGACGGTGCCCCCATCCCCGGCCTATACGCCGTCGGCAACGCCTCCGCCGCGCTGATGGGCCACACCTATGCGGGCCCGGGCGCCACCATCGGACCGGCGCTCGTCTTCGGTTACCTCGCGGCGCTGCACGCCACGGATCAGCAGGACCGCTCCCAAGCAGGCGACGTCACGCCTCCTTGCCCGACGCCGCGAGTTTGAGCAACTGACCCGCGGTGGCATCCGGGAGATATGCGCGCGAGACCGCCAAACCGATTCGGGGAAGATCGGATTCATCGCGGAAGGCGAGATACACCGGTTCGTAGCGCGGGTTGAACTTCTTCTTGAACGTGTGCAACGACCGGAAGCCGTAGTAGGGCTCCAGAGCCGCACCGAGGGCGTCGAGCAGTTTGTCGAGCGGCTCGGGATCGAAGTCCTCGGTGCGCGCGAGCGGTGCGCCCGACAGCGAGATGAATTGTGCGCCCTCGTCCTTGAAGGCCACCGCCGACGAGGCGATGAGGTACTCGACCACGGGGCCGAAACCGTCGGTGCGCCGACGCATGATGTCCAGCGTCCAGCCCGCAACCTCCCCGCCGGCGGCGTACACCGGCAGCCACGACAGCACACCGTGGACGTTCCCGTCGGGATCGACGGCGAGCGCGACGCGCACCGCCGGGTCCATCGCTTCCTCCACGCTGCCGAGCGTGAAGCCCATCTCGGGTAAGCCCTTGTCCCCCACCCATTCCTCGGAGATGGCACGGACCTGGGTCCGTACCGCGAAGGATTCGTCGGCCAGGGTCACCATGCGCATCGTGATGTCCTGCTTGCCGGCCTTGTTCAGCGCGGACCGCACGTGCTGCCACGGCTTGCCCTTGAACTCCAGCCCGGGCAGGTCGACGATCGTGTCCTCGGCGATCTGCACGCTGAGCCAACCGCGTTCGGTGACGATCTCCGACGTCGACGACCCGATCGAGAACCAGCACGGCGTCGCTCCCGAACGCTCGGCCAGTTCGATGAAGGCGTTCACCGCATCCCGACGACGGTCCGGGGCGCACACCGGATCCGCCAGCGCCAGAAAGGTTCCGACATGGTTCTGGTAGGTCACCACCGACTCGCCGGTGGGGTCACCGTCCGACGAGGTGAACTGGTAGGAGTTCCCGGGCCAGGTCGTCATCCACGACATCGTGCCGCCGCCGTGCTGACGGAGAAGGGCCTTCACGCGGTCCACCGGATCGACGTCGGGGTCATCACCAGGTGCACCCACGTGCCGCACCCGCCACGGGACGGCGAAGGCGAAGCGGCCGGGTATCAGGATGGCCAGCAACACCGCCCACAGCAGCGTCGTTCCCAGAGTCACCGCCCCCTCGGTGGAGACGTCGGTGAAAATCACCAGGACCACGGTGAGCACCGTGAGCACGACGTTCAGCGCGCCGAGGACGACTGCGACCCACCAGGCCCACCGCTTACCGCGGCGCAACTGATCAGCGATGAGAACGTTGATCACCAAGCCGATGAGCATGGTGAACACGGAGTCGTCGCCGGCATCGGTCGGACCCAGCGGGCCGTCCCCGGGGAACAGGAAGACCATCAGGTTCGCCGCCGCGATCACGAGCAGCGCCGCACAGCCCAGCATGCGGACCTCGCGCCGGGTGCGCGGCATGTACCCGCGTTCCTTGGTGGCGAAGAACTTCTCCCCGACCACGAGCATGATCAGCGCTGCGAGAACGTATTCGACGGACGCGAGGGTCCCCTGGAACAGGAACGCGATCGCGACGACGGCACCCATCAGCACCCGGACCCGGAGTCGCCACGGCGACCGGACCGTCGCCGAGGCCACCGCGACCGCCGACACGACCAGTGCGCCGACCCCGGTACCCCGTGACTCGGACAACTCCTCCGCCCACTGCCACGACGTGACCTCGGTGGACAGCAGCCACAACAGGCCGACGGTCAGGAAGCACGCGACGAGGTGACCGCCGAGCCCGACCAGGATCGCCTTCACGGTTCCGAGTTGCCATTCGGCCCAACCCATTCCGACGATGACGATCACGAACGCGAGCGCGTACAACCAGGGCCCGGGTTCGACGAAGGCGGAGCTGATCGGTGTCCACCACTTGCCCTCACGCAGAGCGGGCAGACCGAAGGCCACCTCGTGGTACCAGGACTTGTCGTTCGCACGACCCCACAGCGAGCCGGTCGCGACGCCCACGACCGCCAGCGCGATGGTGAGCGCGGCGGTGAACGGCAACCGGCGGACAGCGGCGGACCACGACACGTCGAAGTGCATGGTCAACGGTACGACGGCCGGTGGCCCAGCACACGGTCAACAACGGGAACCGGCACGAATGCACCCGTCGGGAACAGATTTCGACACAGATTCCGTGTCGGACGGACACTCACTCCGGGCGCGGGGTGAGAGTCCGCGGGCCGTCGGCAGTGGCCGCGACGCGCAGTGGCGCGGTCGCAGGTCACTCGCGAGCCGACGACACCAACTGCGGTTGAGCCGACCGATGACCGCGAACCCTGGCGGCCAGCGTATCCAGTCGCTCGACCTGCTGCGCGGTCAGTTCGACGTCGACGCCCGCCAGGTTCTCCGAGACACGCTCGGCGAACCGGGAACCCGGGATCGAGACGACGGGGAGATCGAACTCGCGACCCTTGGTGTAGAACCAGGCCAGCGCCAGTTGCGCACCGGACACACCGACCTCGTCGGCGATCTGCAAGAACTCCTCGAGGATCGGCTTGTTGTACGCCAGGTTGGTGGGCGTGTAACGCGAGATGCTCAGGCGCACATCGCCTTCGACCAGATCGCTGTGGTCGAGGAGCCCGGCCAGCCACTTACGGCCCAGCGTCGAGTAGGAGACGAAACCGACGCCGTGCTCGCGGGCCGCGGGTACCACGAAGCGTTCGACGTCTCGGGAGACGACGCTCCACTCGGACTGGATGGCGGCGATCGGGTGCACACTGACCGCGCGGCGGATCTCGTCACCGGTCGCCTCGGACAGACCGATGTGCAGGACCTTGCCCTCTTCGACCAGCTCCTTGACCGCGCCGATGGTCTCCTCGATCGGGACCACGGGGTCGACGCGGTGTTGGTAGTACAGGTCGATGCGATCGGTGCCGAGACGTGCCAGGCTGAGTTCGACCTGCTCGCGAACGTACTCTCGGTCACCGCGGACCCCGCGCTGCCCGACACCGCCCTGACCGACGATGCCGAACTTGGTGGCGAGCTGGACGTCGTCGCGGCGGGTCTTGAGCAGCTTCCCGATCGTCGTCTCACTGCGCCCGTTGCCGTAGACGTTGGCGGTGTCGATGAACGTCACACCGCTGTCGACCGCATGCGTGAGGGTGCGCAGGGCGTCGTCATCCGACACCGCGCCGTAGACGTCGGTCAGCGACATGCCACCGAATCCGAGGGCCGAAACCCGCAGCCCGTCGCCGAGTTCCACAGTCGTCATCTCGTCCCACTCTTCTCTGCTCGACACCCGTCATCCACCGCGCCCGGTCACGCCTACACGGTCATGACCATTCAACGGGTGAGCGGATCGGCGATCAATCGTTGCTCGCTGTATGAACGATAAGCGGAACTCCACAACGCGGCAGACTCGCAGACGGTCGCGCAGATCAGCCGGCGCGACTAGCGGGGTCGCGGGGTGAGGATGCGCGGGCCGTCGGCGGTGACCGCGACGGTGTGTTCCCAGTGCGCGGCGCGGGAGCCGTCGTCGGTGACGACCGTCCAGTCGTCCTCGAGAACAGTGGTGTCCACGGTGCCGAGGGTCAGCATCGGTTCGATCGCGAGGGTCGACCCGATCACCAGTAGCGGGCCCTTGCCGGGCGCGCCCTCGTTCGCGAGGAAGGGATCCATGTGCATCTCACGGCCGATACCGTGACCGCCGTAGCCGTCGACGATGCCGAACGGGCGGTTGAACTTCTTCTCGGCGGCGCGGGTACCGAGTTCGATCGCGTGGGAGATGTCGGTGAGGCGTGCGCCGTCGACCATGGCCGCGATACCGGCCTCCATCGAGAGACGGGTGGCCTCGGACAGTTCGGCGTCGGCCTGCGACAGCTCCCCGACCCCGAAGGTCCAGGCCGAGTCGCCGTGCCAGCCGTCGAGGATCGCGCCGCAGTCGATCGACACGAGATCACCCTCGGCCAGAACGACATCCGCCGACGGGATTCCGTGGACGACGACGTCGTTGACCGAGCTGCAGATCGATCCGGGGAAACCGTTGTAACCCTTGAAGGAGGGAACGGCCCCGGCCTCGCGGATCACGGTCTCCGCGACCTCGTCGAGCTCGAGGGTGCTGACCCCCACCTTCGCGGCGTCACGGACGGCCACGAGGGCCGATCCGACGACTGCGCCCGCTGCTGCCATCGCATCCAGTTCACCGGCGGAGCGGAACGGAACGCGCTTGCGTTTACGAAAACCCATCAGCGGACGCAGTCGGGTGTCAGTTGACGCCGGCGCCGAGGGCGCTCAGCACGCGCTGGTGGACATCCTGGATGTCGCCCACCGCGTCGATGGTCTTGACCTCGTCGCCGTAGTAGGCGAGGAGCGGGGACGTCTCCTTGGTGTAGACGTCCATCCGGTTGCGGATGACCTCTTCGGTGTCGTCGGCACGACCACGGGCCATCATGCGTTCCACGACGACGTCGGTGTCGACGACGAAGGACAGCACGGCGTCAAGCGAGGCGTCGAGATTGGCCAGGATGTCCTTGAGGGCATCGGCCTGCTCGGTCGAACGCGGGAAGCCGTCGAGGATGAAGCCCTTGGCCGCATCCGGCTCGCCCACACGGGCACGAACCATGTCGACGGTGATCTCGGAGGGGACCAGGTTGCCGGCGTCGAGGTACTTCTTGGCCTCGATACCGACCGGGGTGCCCTGGGAGATGTTGGCGCGGAACAGGTCACCGGTCGAGATGTGCGGGATGCCGAGGGCTTCGCTCAGCAGTTCCGCCTGGGTGCCTTTGCCTGCTCCGGGCGGGCCGAGAATAACGAGTCTCACTTGAGGAATCCTTCGTACTTTCGTTGCATCAACTGACTGTTGATCTGTTTCATCGTGTCCAGGCCCACACCGACCATGATCAGTACGGCCGTGCCGCCGAACGGCAGGTTCTGGACGTTGCCGCTGTTACCGATCTCGAGGAACAGGTTCGGCAGGACCGCGATGATACCGAGGTAGATCGAACCGGGCAGAGTGATGCGGCTGAGAACGTAGCCCAGGTACTCCGCGGTCGGGGCGCCCGGCCGAATGCCCGGGATGAAGCCACCGTACTTCTTCATCTCATCGGCACGTTCTTCCGGATTGAACGTCACCGCCACGTAGAAGTACGTGAAGAAGATGATCATCAGGAAGTAGACCGCGATGTAGACCCCGTTGCTGGGATCGGTCAGGTACTTGGTGACGTACTCCTGCCACGTCGACTGCGTGCCGTCGGTGCTGCGCGTCAGTTCGACGATCAGCTGCGGCAGGTACAGCAGCGACGAGGCGAAGATGACCGGGATGACGCCGGCCTGGTTGACCTTCAGCGGCAGGTAGGTCGACGAGCCGCCGTACATCTTGCGGCCGACCATGCGCTTGGCGTACTGCACCGGGATGCGGCGCTGGCCCTGCTCGATGAAGACGACGCCCGCGACGATGATCAGCGCGGCGACACACACCAGGGCGAAGACGAGTCCGCCGCGGGTGTTGAGGATGGTGCGACCCTCGGCCGGGATGCGAGCTGCGATACCGGCGAAGATCAGCAGCGACATGCCGTTGCCGATGCCGCGCTCGGTGATGAGCTCGCCGAACCACATGACCACACAGGCGCCGGCGGTCATGACGAGCACGATGATCATCAGACCGAAGATGCTGGAGTCGTTGAGCACCTCACCACTGCTCGCACAGGACTGCGGGAGGAGCTGACCGCGGTCGGCGAGGGCGACGATGCCGGTCGACTGGAGGAGCGCCAGGGCCACGGCGAGATAACGCGTGTACTGCGTCATCTTGGCCTGGCCGGCCTGGCCTTCCTTGCGCAGCTGCTCGAACCGTGGGATGACCACCGTGAGCAGCTGGACGATGATCGACGCCGTGATGTACGGCATGATGCCGATCGCGAACACCGACAGCTGCAGCAGCGCGCCGCCGGAGAACAGGTTGATCAGGGAGTAGACCGAGCTCGACTCACCGGCCGAGACCTCGTCCAGACATGCCTGCACGGCCTGGTAGTCCACACCGGGCGACGGCACGGTCGCGCCGAGGCGATACAGGATGATGATGCCGAGAACGAAGAGGATCTTCTTCCTCAGGTCCGGCGTCCGTATGGCCGCGAAGAGGGGGGAAAGCACTAACTCCTCCTAGGAACGACCACGCGAGGGTGCAGTTCCGGGTCGGTCACGACCCGATCCCCGTGTGCTCGGCAATCGACAATGTTCGGGATGCGGCGATCTTGCGGATGCGGCAGACAACGTCTGAAACTCTAACAGTGACGCCGAAACCGCCGGTCGGACGGCAGCGTTGCTGCCGCCCGACCGGCGGTCGGTTCCGTCAGAGTTCGGTGACGCTGCCTCCGGCAGCGGCGATCTTCTCCTTGGCGGAGGCGGTGAACTTGTCGGCGGTGATGTCGACCTTGACGGAGAGCTCTCCGTCGCCGAGCACCTTCACCAGCTTGTTCTTGCGCACCGCGCCGGCTGCGACGAGCTCGTCGACGCCGATGGTGCCGCCCTGCGGGAAGAGACGCGCGATGTCGCCGACGTTGACGACCTGGTACTCGATCCGGTTGCGGTTGGTGAAGCCCTTGAGCTTCGGCAGCCGCATGTGGATCGGCATCTGGCCACCCTCGAAGCCGGCAGGCACGTTCTTACGTGCCTTGGTGCCCTTGGTGCCGCGGCCCGCGGTCTTACCCTTGGACCCCTCACCGCGACCCACGCGGGTCTTGTCGGTCTTCGACCCCGGTGCGGGGCGAAGGTGATGGAGTTTGATGGTCATGCTTAAACCTCTTCGACTGTCACGAGGTGACGAACCGCGTTGATGAGGCCGCGGTTGATCGGCGTGTCCTCGCGGGTGACGGTCTGGCGGATGCCCTTCAGTCCGAGGGTCCGCAGGCTGTCACGCTGGTTCTTCTTGGTACCGATGGTGCCCTTGACCTGAGTGATCTTCAGCTCTGCCATGATCAGACTCCCTGTCCTGCGCGAGCGCGCAGCATACCGGCCGGAGCGACGTCCTCGATCGGCAGACCACGGCGGGCCGCGACCTCTTCAGGACGCTGCAGCATCTTGAGTGCCGCCACGGTGGCGTGGACGACGTTGATCGCGTTGTCCGAGCCGAGGCTCTTGGCCAGGACGTCGTGGACGCCTGCGCACTCGAGCACGGCACGCACCGCGCCACCGGCGATGACACCGGTACCGGGGCTGGCCGGGCGCAGCATGACGACACCGGCAGCGGCCTCACCCTGAACCGGGTGGGTCACGGTGCCGCCGATCAGCGGGACGCGGAAGAAGTTCTTGCGAGCCTCTTCGACACCCTTCTGGATCGCGGCCGGAACTTCCTTGGCCTTGCCGTAGCCGACGCCGACCATGCCCTGGCCGTCGCCGACGACCACGAGAGCGGTGAACGAGAAACGACGTCCACCCTTGACCACCTTCGAGACGCGGTTGATGGTCACCACGCGCTCGAGCTGGTTGCGGTCCTGGTCGCGGCCGCCGCGATCGCGACGGTCTCCGCGGCCACCGCCGCGACGGTCGTTGCCGCCACCTGCGTTGTTCTGGTTGTTGTCGTTACCGGCGGGTCCGTTTCCGCCGTCACGCTGACGTCCGGGCATCAGAGGTTCCCTCCGGTCATGTGGGTGTAGCTGGTGAAGATGGTCATCAGAAGCTCAGGCCTCCCTCACGGGCGGCATCGGCGAGCGCGGCGATACGGCCGTGGTAGTCCTTGCCACCACGGTCGAACACGACGGCGTCGACACCGGCAGCCTTGGCGCGGGCGGCGATGAGCTCGCCGACCTTGCGGGCCTGGGCCGACTTGTCGCCGCCTGCTGCACGCACGTCGGCCTCGATCGACGACGCGGCGGCCAGCGTCTTGCCGGCCAGGTCGTCGATGAGCTGCACGTGGATGTGGCGCGAGCTGCGCTTGACCGCGAGACGCGGGCGAGCCGGGGTTCCGCTGACCTTCTTGCGGAGACGGAAGTGCCGGTTGACGGTCGCCTTGCGACGACGCGTCGACACGTCCTTGCCGAGGGGCTTACGGCTGGTCTTGGTAGCTGTGTCACTCATGGCTTACTTACCCGTCTTTCCGACCTTGCGACGGATCTGCTCACCCTCGTAACGAATGCCCTTGCCCTTGTAGGGGTCCGGACGACGCAGGCGGCGGATGTTCGCCGAGATCTGGCCGACTTGCTGCTTGTCGATACCCGTGACCGAGAACTTGGTCGGGGACTCCACGGCGAAGGTGATGCCTTCGGGGGCCTCGATCGGCACGGGGTGGCTGTAACCGAGGGCGAACTCGAGGTCCTTACCCTTCGCCTGTACGCGGTAGCCGACACCGAAGATCTCCATCTTCGTGGTGTAGCCCTGCGTGACGCCGATGACCAGGTTGTTGATCAGCGAACGGCTCAGGCCGTGAAGCGCGCGGCTGCGACGCTCGTCGTTGGGGCGGGTGACAACGATGGTGTTGTCTTCCTTGGCGACCTCGATGGGCTCCGAAACGGTGAGCGCGAGCTCGCCCTTGGGGCCCTTGACGGTCACACGCTGTCCGTCGACGGTGACGTCGACGCCCGCGGGGATCTCGATGGGGTTCTTTCCGATACGCGACATGTCGTTCCCTCCCCTACCAGACGTAGGCGAGGACTTCGCCGCCCACGCCCTGGTTGGCTGCCTGGCGGTCGGTGAGCAGACCCGACGACGTGGAGATGATGGCCACGCCGAGGCCGCCCAGCACCTTGGGCAGGTTGGTGGACTTTGCATAGATCCGGAGGCCCGGCTTCGACACGCGGCGCAGTCCAGCGATGGAGCGCTCACGGCTCGGGCCGTACTTCAGGGAGACGATGAGGCTCTTGCCGACCTCCGCATCCTCGATGCGGTAGTCGGTGATGTAGCCCTCACGCTTGAGGATCTCGGCGATGTTCACCTTGATCTTCGACGACGGGAGTTTCACCTCGTCGTGGTACGCCGAATTGGCGTTGCGCAGACGCGTCAAGAAGTCTGCGATCGGGTCAGTCATGGTCATGGTTGACCGTCAACCTTTCTCGTGGCGGTTCCCATACAGCGCCGATGAGAGGAAATCCCTCTGACCTGCGGTGGGCCTTCCACGAAGTGGATAGTTTCTTCAAGGTTCTCGTCGCCGGTGCCCTTGGCTTTTCGCCGGCACCGGAGACTATTCAGTTGTGTCCCGGGCACCTGAGGTGCACAGGCAACCGGTCTAGTGTAGGGAATCTGCTGGCCAGACCCAAATCGGGCCCGGGAGCGCCACCGAGATCGGGCACCATCGAGGGTATGGATCGCCGCCAGCTTCTCACCGCCGGGCTGCTCGGGTTCACCGGCGCCGTACTCACCTCCGGCTGCTCGGGCGCCGACGTCGTCCGCCCCTCACCGTCGCGCGACGGGCAGAGAGACACCGAGGACACGGGGAGGACAGCCGTCGAGGTGATCGCCTCGGGACTGAACGTGCCGTGGGCAATGGGATTCCTCCGCGGCGGCGATGCGTTGGTCACCCAACGCGACGACGCCACGATCGTGCGGGTGTCCGGGTCGGGCGAGGTCCGGACCGTCGGCGAGATCGGCGACGCCGCGCCTCGCGGCGAGGGTGGGCTGCAGGGCATCGCGATCGCCCCGGGCGCCGAGGACGCGGTGTTCGTCTACTACACCACCGACTCCGACAACCGGCTCGTCCGGCTGGACTTCGACGGCCGGCGACTCACCGGTCCGCGCACGCTCCTGCGCGGCCTCGACGCCGCCTACAACCACCACGGCGGTGCGCTCGTCTTCGATGCCGACGGCAGCCTCTTCGTCGCGGTCGGCGATGCAGCCGAACCCGCTGTCGCACAAGACATACGGTCCCTCAACGGCAAGATCCTACGTGTGGACACCGAGGGTCGCCCATGGCCCGGCAACCCGTTCGGCAACGAGGTCTACTCCTACGGCCATCGCAACGTGGAAGGGTTGGCATTCGACGGCGCGGGCCGCCTGTGGGCAACCGAGTTCGGCCAGAACCGGCGCGACGAACTCAACCTCATCCGGCGCGGCGGCAACTATGGCTGGCCCGAGTTCGAAGGCGAATCCGACGATCCTCGGTTCATCGCCCCGAAGGTCACCTGGACCCCGCAGGAGGCCTCGCCGGCCGGCCTCGCGATCGTCGGTGATCGCGCGTACGTCGCCGCGTTGCGCGGCCGGAGGCTGTGGGAGGTGCCCCTCGACGGGGAGTCGGCCGGTCAACCGGCGAGTCACCTCACCGACGACTACGGACGGATCCGCGCGGTGGCCGCGGCACCCGACGGTTCGCTCTGGGTGAGCACGAGCAACACCGACGGCCGCGGACAGCCCACCGATGACGACGATCGCATACTGCGCGTGATTGCCGGCTGACACGACGCCGTCGACAGCAGTCTCGCCGAAATGTCCATTCGCCCACCGCGCGTTGGTGCGATGTGTTTACGGTGGGTCTCGGATGAGGGGCCGTCGGACGGGATCTCGCCAACCGCGCGGGACGTCGGACCCAGAGAGGTCGCGATGAACCGAAGGATCACCACCACTCTCATAGCCGGTGCAGCAAGCCTGACAGTCGCCGTATCAACACTCGCCGGCGCGGGCAACGCCGCCGCACAAGGCAAGGGAGTCGAGATCACCGCCGTCGACAACAAGAACTGCACCGCCACCTTCACACTCACCAACTACACGAATTCAACTTTCTACCAACCAGATTGGTGGTTCAAGCAGGAAGCGAACCAGGACTGGATCAATGCCACCGGGAACGTCGGAGACCTGACGGCTCCGTGGCGGTACGTCAACGGGATCCCGTGGCCCATGGCCCGCTGGGTCCAACGAGAAGACGGCACCAAACTGTTTTCCCAACTCGCGCCCGGCGTGCCCCCGGCTGGTGGCGGTGTGCCGTACAACAGCAGTGCCCAACCGGACGGTTTCGTCAGCACGGCGACGGTCAATCTCAAGACCGTCACCAATCCCGCGCCACCGGCACCCTCGCCGGAGGGCACCCAAACCATCTACTACCGCATCAAGTCGGGCCCCCAGACCGCTGACCGGCGGCCGACCCCGCAGGAACTGGTTGTCACCGGCTGCCAGTCGGGATCCGGCTCTCTCGACTGGGGCTCTCTCGATTGGGGCTCTCTGCGTTTCTGACCCGCCACGCCGACGCGGCCCACGATCGTCGTCCGACCACTCCGTGGCCGGCGCGGGCATCCCCGGCGGTCACCGGTTTCCGCAGGCACCATGACGACATCGCGTATTCAGCGCGAGTTCCGCCCAGGGCAGCGCACTATTCACCAGGCCGCACATGTGTATGCCGGCGAAAGCTCCGGCAGTGTTCCGGTCGGCAACAGATCGGCGTCGATCGGCAGAACCACAACCATCGTGCGCGCCGTATGCCATCGTCGAGCCATGCACTCGACCCGGCTGCCCGAACTCGTCGACGAGCTCCTGACCACCGCACATGGGGCCAGGAGCCGTCGCGCTGCGCACACGCTGTACGGCGACTCCTCACGGCACCTGCGACAGACGGTTATCGCGCTGGTCGCCGGAGCCACGTTGTCCGATCACGAAAGCCCCACCGAGGCAACCCTTCACGTCCTCCGGGGCCACGTCTCCCTCAAGACGGGCGAGCACAACTGGGATGGCCGGCAGGGCGACCTCGTCACGATCCCTCCCGAGCGTCACGGACTCACCGCCCGCGAGGATTCCGCGGTGCTGCTGACAGTCGCCACGCACTGACCCACGACGCCGAAGCACGTCGGACCTACGCAATCGATGAGCGCAACCTGCCCTGGGGTCCGCAATTGTTCGAGTGCGGATTTGATTTCCCGACACACCATTCTTGAGATTGTTTGTCGCATTCGCGTCGAATCGAGGAAATAGCAGATATCGCCTGACACAGATGTGTATCGTGGCGCGCATGGCCCGGTCCGGCGACACTCAGGGCACTGCAGCCACTGCCCTTCTGAACATCGGCAAGTTCTTCACGCGTTGGGACGAGACCGACGACCGTCGCGCAGTATTCCGTGACGGTGGGCGCGCCGGCGACGTCTTCTATCGAGACCGGTGGAGCCACGACAAGATCGTCCGTTCCACGCACGGGGTGAACTGCACCGGTTCGTGCTCGTGGAAGGTCTACGTCAAGGACGGGATCATCACCTGGGAGACCCAGGAAACCGACTACCCGTCGGTGGGACCCGACCGACCCGAGTACGAGCCACGCGGATGTCCGCGCGGCGCCGCATTCTCCTGGTATACCTACTCCCCCACGCGTGTTCGGCACCCGTACGCGCGAGGCGTTCTCGTCGAGATGTACCGCGAGGCGAGAGCCCGGCTCGGTGACCCCGTCCTCGCCTGGGCCGATGTTGTGTCCGATCCGCTCCGGCGCCGCTCCTACCAGCAGGCCCGGGGCAAAGGCGGCCTGGTGCGGGTGAGCTGGGACGAAGCCACCGAGATGGCGGCCGCGGCACATGTCCACACCATCAAGACCTACGGGCCCGACCGGTGTGCGGGATTCTCGCCGATCCCCGCGATGTCGATCGTGAGCCACTGCGTCGGCACGCGCTTCATCCAGCTCATCGGCGGCGTCATGACGTCGTTCTACGACTGGTACGCCGACCTGCCCGTGGCGAGTCCGCAGGTGTTCGGCGACCAGACCGACGTCCCGGAATCCGGGGACTGGTGGGACGCGACCTACCTGATGATGTGGGGATCGAACGTGCCCGTCACCCGTACCCCGGACGCACACTGGATGGCCGAGGTTCGCTATCGCGGCACCAAGGTGGTCGCCGTCAGTCCCGATTACGCCGACAACACCAAGTTCGCCGACGAGTGGCTACCAGCGCAGGCCGGCACCGACGCCGCTCTCGCGATGGCCATGGGCCACGTCATCCTGACCGAGTTCTTCCGCGACCGCACGACCGACTTCTTCGACTCCTACGTCCGCACCTACACCGACCTCCCGTTCCTCATCCGCCTCGACGAGCACGACGACCAGGACACGCTGGTGGCGGGCAAGTTCGTCACCGCCGACGAAGTCGGCTCCAGCCCCACCGCCGACGAAGTCGGCTCCGGCCCCACCGCCGACGAAGTCGGCTCCGGTTACACCGCCGAGGACGTCTGGAAGACCGTGTTCTGGGACGAGGACCGCGACGGTCCCGCGGTGCCGAACGGTTCGGTGGGGTTCCGGTACGCCGAGTCCGGCGTGGGACGGTGGAATCTCGACCTCGAGGGCGTGCGGCCCGCCCTGACTCTCCTGGGTCCCGACGCGGAGCTCGTCTCGGTGTCCTTCCCGGTCTTCGACGCACCGGACGGCAGCGGCTCGGTGGTCCGCCGCGGTGTCCCGGCCCGGCGGATCAACGGCCGCCTCGTCACGACCGTCTTCGACCTGATGCTCGCGCAGTACGGCGTCGCCCGGGACGGGCTTCCCGGCGAGTGGCCCACCGGCTACGACGACGCGACCACGCCCTACACCCCGGCGTGGCAGGCCGAGATCACCGGCGTCCCGGCCGAGGCCGCGATCCGCGTCGCCCGCGAATTCGCTGCCAATGCCGAAGAGTCGCAGGGCCGCTCGATGATCATCATGGGCGCCGGAATCTGCCAATGGTTCCACGGCGACGCGACCTACCGCGCGATCCTCTCGCTGCTCATCCTCACCGGCTGTATGGGCCGGAACGGGGGCGGCTGGGCACACTACGTCGGGCAGGAGAAGTGTCGTCCGATCACCGGTTGGGTGTCGCTGGCGAACGCGCTCGACTGGTCGCGTCCGCCTCGGACGATGACCGGGACGTCGTACTGGTACATGCACACCGGGCAGTGGCGCAACGACGGATATTCCACCGCGTCACTCGCCTCCCCGCTGGCGCGCGGCTCGATGGACCACGAGCACACCGCCGACGCGATCGCACAGTCCGCGCGGCTCGGGTGGATGCCCTTCTACCCGCAGTTCTCGGCGAATCCCCTCGACGTCGCCGACGAGGCCACCGCAGCGGTCGACCGTGGAGACGCCGACGACGTGGCCGGTTACGTCGCCGACCGTCTGCACACCGGCGACCTGACACCCGCCATCTCCGATGTCGACGCGCCGGAGAACTGGCCGCGAACTCTCGTCCTGTGGCGGTCGAACCTGCTCGGTTCGTCGGCCAAGGGCAACGAGTACTTCCTGCGGACTCTGCTCGGCACACATCACAACGTGCTGGGGACCGAAGATCCCGAGGCACCGCGTCCGAGCGAGATCCGGTGGCATGACCGGCCTCCCGAGGGGAAACTCGACCTGCTGCTGTCCGCCGACTTCCGCATGACCTCCACGACGCTGTTGTCCGACATCGTGCTGCCTGCGGCGACCTGGTACGAGAAGTACGATCTCTCGTCCACCGACATGCACCCCTTCGTCCATGCGTTCACCCCGGCCATCGCTCCCCCCTGGGAGGCGAAGTCGGACTTCGAGCTGTTCCACCGGCTCGCCCGCAAGTTGTCGGAGCTCGCGCGGACGCACCTCGGGACACGTCACGACCTCGTGAGTGCGCCGATGCAGCACGACACCCCCGGGGAAACCGCCCAACCGCACGGGCGGGTCGTCGACTGGCGCGACACCGGCGTGCGTGGCACACCTGGTCGGAACATGCCGAACTTCAGTGTCGTCGAACGTGATTACACGGCGATCGCCGACAAGCTCGCGACGATCGGACCGCTGGCCGACACTCTGGGCTTCACCGTCAAGAGCGTGACCTACCCTCTCGAGGAACACACGCGGACGCTCGCCGAGGCCAACGGCGTCATGCCGAGCGGTGCCGGCGAAGGCCGCCCGGCGATCGACACCGACGAGAAGCTCGCCGAGGCGATCCTCACGCTGTCCGGCACCACCAACGGCGCACTCGCGGTGGCCGGTTTCGAACAGCTCCAGACCCGCGTGGGTGTGCAACTCGACGACCTCGCACGGGGTTCGGAGGAGAAGCGGATCAGGTTCGCCGACACCCAGAAGGCACCCGTTCCGGTGATCACCTCGCCGGAATGGTCCGGCTCCGAGACCGGCGGTCGGCGGTACGCCCCGTTCACCGTGAACATCGAGCGGCTCAAGCCTTTTCACACACTCACCGGACGCATGCACTTCTACCTCGATCACGACTGGATGATCGACATGGGCGAGTCGCTGCCGATCTACCGACCCCCACTGGACATGCACCGACTGTTCGGCGAACCGCGACTCGGTCCCGACGGCGCGCGCGAGATCACGGTGCGTTACCTGACGCCGCACAGCAAGTGGTCGATCCACTCCGAGTACCAGGACAACCTGTTCATGCTGTCGCTGTCGCGTGGTGGTCCGGTCGCCTGGCTGAGTCCGCAGGACGCCGCGTCGATCGAGGTGTCCGACAACGACTGGATCGAATGCGTCAACGCCAACGGGGTGTTCGTCTGCCGCGCGATCGTGAGTCACCGGATGCCCGAGGGCGTCTGCTACGTACATCACGCGCAGGAGCGCACCATCGACGTACCCAAGTCGGAGGCGACCGGGCGCCGCGGCGGAATCCACAACTCCCCCACCCGACTTCTCGTCAAACCCACTCACCTCATCGGTGGATACGCCCAGTTGTCCTACGCCTTCAACTATCTCGGCCCCACCGGCAATCAACGCGACATGGTGTCGACGATCCGCAAGCGCAGCCAGGAGGTGACGTACTGATGCGAGTCATGGCCCAGGTCGGGATGGTGATGAATCTCGACAAGTGCATCGGATGCCACACCTGCTCGGTGACCTGCAAGCAGGCCTGGACCAACCGGTCGGGCACCGAGTACGTGTGGTTCAACAACGTCGAAACCCGTCCCGGGCAGGGTTATCCACGGCGTTATGAGGATCAGGACACCTGGCGCGGTGGATGGCGACTCAACCGCAACGGGAAGTTGCGGTTGCGCACCGGGGGACGGCTCCAGAAGCTGTTGACCCTGTTCGCCAGTCCCGTGCAGCCCACGATCAACGACTACTACGAGCCGTGGACCTACGACTACCAGACGCTGATCGATGCCCCGCTCGGTGACGACTTCCCCGTCGCGCGTCCCAAATCCCTGCTCACCGGCGAGGACACCAAGGTGACCTGGTCGGCGAACTGGGACGACAACCTCGGTGGCGCAACAGAACACGTGCCGCACGACCCCATCGTCGAGAAGCTCCGGCGCGACAGCGAGGACGCGGTCAAACTCGGGTTCGAGCAGACCTTCATGTTCTATCTGCCGCGGATCTGCGAGCACTGCCTCAATCCTTCGTGCATGGCGTCGTGCCCGTCCGGGGCGATCTACAAGCGCAGCGAGGACGGGATCGTGCTCGTGGACCAGGACCGGTGCCGCGGCTGGCGTCAGTGCATCACCGGATGTCCGTACAAGAAGATCTATTTCAACCACAAGTCCGGTAAGGCCGAGAAGTGCACCCTGTGCTATCCGCGCATCGAGGTGGGTCAACCCACCGTGTGTTCGGAGACCTGCGTCGGACGCCTGCGCTACCTCGGGATCTTCCTGTACGACGCCGACGCCGTCACCGCGGCCGCGTCCACCCCGGATGAGCAGGATCTTTACGGGGCCCAACTCGATCTGATGCTGGACCCCGACGACCCCGAGGTCCTCGCGGCGGCTCGGGCCGACGGGATCCCCGACGACTGGCTGGCGGCGGCGCGCCGCTCACCGGTGTACGCGCTGGCCAAGAAGTATCGGGTCGCACTTCCGCTGCATCCGGAATACCGCACCATGCCGATGGTCTGGTACGTCCCGCCGCTGTCCCCGATCGTCGACCTGCTGGCCGAGCAAGGACACGACGCGGAGAGCCCGGGAACCCTCTTCGGCGCCATCGAGGCGCTGCGTATCCCGGTCGAGTACCTCGCCGAACTGTTCACCGCCGGTGACACCACCGTCATCGACTCGGTGTTGCGCCGCCTCGCGGCGATGCGGTCGTACATGCGTGATGTCACTCTCGGACGCGATCCCGACGGCGACATCCCCGCCGCCGTGGGGATGACCGAGGAACAGATCTACGAGATGTACCGGCTGATGGCGATCGCGAAATACGATGAGCGGTACGTGATCCCGACTGCCCATCTCGAGCAGGCCGAGAAACTCGACGAAATGGCCTGCGCGCTCGACTACGACGAGGGACCGGGGATGTTCGACTCGTCCGCGTTCGGCGAGGCCAGCGGTCGTCCGGCGCCGGTCTCGGTGGAGACCTTCCACGCGCTACGGCAACGTCAGACCACCGACACCGCGGCCGGGTCCCACACGATGGCCGGTCGTACCAACCTGTTGAACTGGGACGGCAACGGCGTTCCCGACGGGATGTTCCCGGACCGCGCCGAGAACGAACGGGGTGAGCGCGGATGAGAACGCTCTCCCTCTTCGACCGAGCCGCACGAACATCGACGGGTGTCCGGGTGATCCACCAGATCAGCTCCTGGTGCCTGGGCTATCCCGACGACGACCTGCTCTCCCGGATCGACCTCATGCGCGCCGCTCTCGACGAACAGGGCGACGAGGCCGCGGTGCGGTCGCTGCGGCGCACGGTCGACCATCTCGCCGACGGGGACGCGATGACCCTGCGTCGCGACTACATCACCCTGTTCGACCTGTCGAAGCGATCCACCCTGTACCTGTCCTACTGGTCGGACGGCGACACCCGTCGGCGCGGAACCTCACTCGGCGAATTCAAGCAGGTCTACCGGGACAGCGGGTTCCTCGTCGACCTCCACGGTGAGCTTCCCGACCACCTCCCGATCGTCCTCGAGTTCAGCGCGCGGGCCGATCCGCGACGCGGCATCGAACTACTCGAAAAGCACCGAGCGGCACTCGAACTCATCAAGTTCTCGTTGCTGGAGTCGGACTCACCCTATGCCGGTGCGGTGGCTGCGGTGTGCATGACGCTGCCGAGTCCGTCGCCGCCCGACCGCGAGACGGCACTGGCCCGATGCCGGCCGGTCCCCGTCGAAACCGTGGGCCTGGAACCGTTCGATCCGCGGTTGCTCCCCATCGATCCGACCTCATCACGACCCCCGATCCCGAACCGACCGTGAGGTGACGCGTGGACATCTTCCTCTGGGGCGTACTGCCGTACGTGACGCTCGGGCTGCTGATCGGCGGCACCGTCTGGCGGTACCGATATGACAAGTTCGGCTGGACCACGAGGTCGTCGGAACTCTACGAGTCCCGTTTGTTACGAGTCGCCTCGCCGCTGTTCCACTACGGGATCCTCGTCGTCATCGTCGGCCACGCGATGGGCCTGCTGATCCCGGAGTCGTGGACCGAGGCGATCGGTGTCAGCGAGACGACCTATCACTGGGGCGCGGCGATCTTCGGGTTGCTGGCGGCGGTCGCGACGCTCGTCGGTGTGGGCATGCTCATCTACCGGCGCCGTACCACCGGTCCGGTGTTCATGGCCACCACCAGGAACGACAAAGCGATGTATCTCGTGCTCACCACCGCACTGATCGCCGGGACCTACATCACGATCATCGGTACTGCGGACCCGCACGCACACGGCGTGAACTACCGGGAGACCGTGTCCCCATGGTTCCGGTCGATCTTCGTTCTCCAACCGGATGTCTCGGCGATGGTGCAGGCGCCGTTGCGTTTTCACGTGCACGTCCTGATCGGGATGCTCCTGTTCGCGATGGTGCCCTTCACCCGGCTCGTACACATCTTCACCGCTCCCGTGCACTACCTGTTCCGGCCGTACATCGTCTACCGGAGCCGAGACCGCCGCCCGGCGCCGGGCAACCAGCCGGCGCGTCCCGGCTGGGCCCCGGTCGGGGTGAAGGACCGTGACCGATGACGGCCGACATCGCGGCCACCCGGACCACGACCGGGTCGCAGGCGATCAATCTCGCGCTCGCGACGTGGGCCTTCACGATCAGCTTCTGGGCCTGGAATCTCATCGGTCCTCTCGGAGTGGTCTACACCGATCAGCTCGACCTGTCGGCGAGCCAGAAGTCGGTCCTCGTCGCGATCCCCGTTCTGGTGGGATCGCTGGGCCGCATCCTCACCGGCGCCCTGACCGACCGCTTCGGCGGGCGTCTCATGTTCACGGTGCTCCTGGTCGTCACGATCCCGTTCGTGTTGCTGGTGGCCTTGGCCGGTCGCCTCGCGAGTTACCCCTTGCTTCTCGTCGCCGGGTTCCTCCTCGGCGTCGCCGGTACGACGTTCGCGGTGGGTATCCCCTTCGTGAACGCCTGGTACGACAAGTCGCGTCGCGGCTTCGCCACCGGGGTGTTCGGAGCCGGCATGGGCGGCACCGCGCTGTCGGCGTTCTTCACCCCCCGATTCGTGTCGTGGTTCGGCTACGTCGCCACCCACGTCATCATCGCGGTGGCGCTGGCGGCGACCGCGGTGGTCTGCTGGATGTTCCTGCGCGACTCACCGCGCTGGGTCCCGTCGCACGACTCCGTGGTGCCGAAGCTCATCGGCGCTGCGAAGCTGCCCGTCACCTGGCAACTCGGCTTCCTCTATGCCGCCACGTTCGGCGGCTTCGTCGCGTTCAGCACCTACCTGCCGACCTATCTCAAGGACGTCTACGACTTCGATCTGCAGGCGGCCGGCACCCGGACCGCGGGTTTCGCCATCGCCGCCGTGCTCGCCAGACCGCTCGGCGGAATCCTGTCCGACCGGTTCGGGCCGCGGATCATCACGGTGATCTCGTGCGCCGGGGCGGTGGTCCTCGCCGTCTGGATGATGACCACACCCCCGTTGGAGATCCCGGCGGGCATCGACTTCGTGCTGATGGCGATCTGCATGGGCCTCGGATCGGGGTCGGTGTTCAGCTGGGTCGCCCAGGCCGCACCGGCCGAGAGGGTGGGTTCGGTGACCGGCATCGTCGGGGCCGCCGGCGGGGTGGGCGGCTTCTTCCCGCCGCTGGTCATGGGTGCCACCTACGACGCCGCCGCCCACAGCTACACCACCGGCCTCGCGCTGCTCGCGGTGTTCGCCGCAGGTGCGATGGTGTTCACGATCTTCGGCATCCGCGGAAGGCCGGCCGACTGAGCCCGCGCCCGACCGGCACTCGGGCTTCGACGATCAAAGTTGTCGGACCCCCGTGGTGTCATGGTCGCACCCTTCGAACAAAGGAGCGATCCATGTCAGACCACGCTGCCGCAATCCGAGGTCTGCCCCGGTGGCATCCCAATCCCGTCATCCGCTCGACCCTCGAGACCATCCGCCGCTGCGGCTGGCAGGTGACCTCCGTCGGCGAAGGGTTCCCCGAGGCCGGCAGCCGCGAGGCCGACTGCGGGTTCTCCTACACCGCCGGGCTCTCGTTGCATTCGATCCCCGAGCTCGCCGTCTACGGCGTCGACCCGCTCACCGCACATCACGTCCTGAACGAACTCGGCGACCTGCTGCACCGCGAGGACTGGCGCGACCTGGTCGCGACACAGACCGACATCCGTCTGCAGACGGTCGCGGTCTCGGTGCGGCTGATCGAACAGGTCGACAAGGACGAACTCATCCTCGCCAACCTGCTGTTCCCCGATTCCCCGACGCTGCAGGTGGTCTGGCCGGACGAATACGGCCGGTTCCCTTGGGAGGATGGATACGTCCTGCTGCCGATGCATCAGCCGGTGAAGGGCATCCCGGATCTCTCGGCGCACGCGCGGCGGGCCGCCCATGTGATCACCATCGAGACCGGACCCGACCGCACCCGACCCCGCCGGGGCCGCCGCATCTCGGGGCACTGACGCCCGGATATCCGTTGCCCGTCTTGAAGACTGACGGAGGCTCCTGACATCAGAGGGTCGGCCGTCGGGTGTCGTATCCCTCCCGATACCTCACCCGGCGGCGCCCGTCTCCCACGACGACGAGAACCGTGAGGACGATGATCGCGAACAGGACGAGACCGCACCCGATCGCCAGGAGTGCTGCGGCCATGACGCCCCCTCACCTCGCTCCACAGACGCGAACCACGTTGCGGCACCGTTCAATCGCCCCGGATGCCCCGGTGACGAACTGTTGCCGAACATGGTTACGCGGAACCGTTGGTGGGCGCCACTGATTTTTCGGCGGCAGATGAGGCCGCTGCGCTGAGAACCGCCCCCGCGCAGCCCCCAGCGGGCACCGGCGAGACATCGTCCGCCGCATCGCTCTGGAGAGCACTTCCCCCGGGGGGGGGCGCCTCCCATCGGGGGCGCGCCGGTCGGTCAGTGGAGCGATTTACTCGCTCAGCCGAGTTGGCACAATGGACGCGTGCTCACGCTGTCCGCCGGAGAGAACCGCCCGTTGCCGTCGTCGGCCGTGACGGTGTCGGTACGTTCCGCGTCGCCGGTCAACACCTCGGCGATCCTGCTCACCGATGCCGGTCGCGTCCGCTCCGACGCCGACCTGATCTTCTACAACCAGCCCACCGGCCCGGGTGTCGGTTATCGCTCGTCGGGAGCGGTCGACATCGTCACCGTCGACACCGCCGCGCTCCCCCGCGACATCACGACGGTCGTCGTCGCCGCGAGCCTGGACGGCACCGGCCCGTCCACCTTCGCGACCGCCGGCGCCCTGACCGCGACCCTGAGCGGCGGCGGTGAGGAACTCGGCTTCACGCCGTCGGGTCTGACCAGCGAGGCCGCCGTGGTCTGTCTCGAGATCTACCGCCGCAACGACACCTGGAAGGTCCGCGCCGTCGGCCAGGGTTACGACTCCGGCCTCGCCGGTCTCGTGTCCGCATTCGGTATCGACGTCGAGGACGACCCGGCACCGCCATCACCTCCGGGCCAGCCACCGCGCGTGACCGATCCGCAGCCGTGGCCGCCCACGAATACGCCTGTCCCACACCCACAGTCACCACCACCGGCCGCGCCGGCGCCGGCCACTCCGCCCCAGCCTCCGACCACGACCCAATCAACGGGAGTCCCCATGCACAGCGATCTGTTCGCCCCGTCCCACGCCGAGGTCAACGGCCAGGGCATCCAGAAGCAAGGCAGCAAGATGTGTCGCGTCGGCCTCTCTGGCGAGGTCATGGCCCGCACCGGTTCGATGGTCGCCTACCAGGGCGACCTCCACTTCGAGGCCCTCGGCTCCGGCGGCCTCGGCCGGATGATGCGTCAGGCGATGACCGGTGAGGGTGTCCCACTGATGAAGGTCACCGGCCGGGGCGACCTCTTCCTCGCCAACGCCGCGTCGGACGTGCATCTCATCGACCTCGACGGCACCGACGGCCTCACGATCAACGGCGCGAACGTCCTCGCTTTCGATTCGACGCTCCGCTACGACATCCAGCGCGTCCAGGGCGCCGGCGCCATGAGCAACGCGGGCCTTTTCAACTGCGTGTTCACCGGCCGCGGGCGCATCGCGATCACCACCGACGGCACACCGGTGGTCCTCGACGTCGACGCCGCGACGTACGCCGACCCGCAGGCCGCGGTCGCCTGGTCGTCCAGTCTGCGGACCTCGGTCAAGTCCAACGACTCGTTCAACCTCGGCACCCTGATGGGCCGCAGCACCGGCGAACGGTTCACCCTCGCGTTCTCCGGCCAGGGCTTCGTCGTCGTGCAGCCGTCGGAGTTGCCGCCGGGCGGGTTCATCGGCGGCACGGGCGGCGGTGGGGCCGCGGGCTCCGGCGCCGGCGGGATGCTGGGCGGCATCCTCGGCCGCTGAGCCCGACGACCGGATGACACCTACCGGAAGACGCTCCCCTTGTTCTCGGACGCCTCGACGCGTTCGACGATCCAGGCGACGAGCACCTCGGGCTTGCGCTTCCGGCTCGTCTCCTTGCGGGTGTCGAGTTCCTGCTCGGCGATGATGTCGCGGAGCTGGTCGACGGTCAGTTCGCCGAGTCGCGCCGACAGCTCCTGGCCACCGCCCTCGCGGTAGACGACGAACGGATCGAACGCACCCGGTTGACGTGTCACCCGCTTCTTCGGCGCCGCCGTTCGCTTCCGCGCCGCCACGGGAGCGCCGTCGATCGCGCCGTCGACCGGCCGCAGCGCGTCGACCACCCCGGTGAGGGCCGACGCGAACCGGGAGGACTTCTCCGCCTCGGCGATGATCACGGTGGCCAGTCCCGCGATCAGCTGAGCGGCCTGCGGGTTCTTCGCGTCCAGTTGCGCGAGCGCACCGCCGACGGCCTGATATTCCATGCGGCGGCGGGTGTCGTCGGAACTCATCGGATCTTCTCCTGCGCCTCGGTCATCACGTCCATGGTCAGGCCACGGAACTGGTCGAACTGTCCGGAGTTGCCGTACTTCACCCGAAGCGTCCCGTACGACGCGAACTCCGCCGCTGCGGCAACGGAATTCGCCTCGTTGATGTAGCTGGGCAACACGTGCTGGATGGTCGGGTCACGGCGTAGGCGCATCGCCGTCGACCGGTGCACGGCCGAGTTCGCCTTGTACTTCGTGATCACCACCCCGAGCTCGACGATCGTCCGGCCGATCTCATGGCCGATCTTGCGCACCCGGGTCTGGATCTGCGGGATTCCATACGTGGACAACACATCCGGGATGGTGGGGATGATGTAGGCGTCCGCGGCGGCCAGCCCGTTCAGGGTGATGGGCCCGATGTTGGGCGGGCAGTCGATCAGCACATAGTCGTAGAAGTCGAGCACCGACTCGATCGCCTCCCGGAGGAAACCGGTGCCACCGTCGGGCACCCGCCCCTCGACACGCAGCGCACTCAGATCCTCCTGGACCTCGATGAGATCGAGCGACGATGCGAGCAGATCCACGGAGTTCACCTTCTTCACCGGTGAGACACCCCGCTCGATGGCCTCGTCGAGTCGGAAGTACCGGGTGCCCTTGACCGCATCGGAGAACAACGTGGCCAGCGTCCGACCATTCGTGTTCAGCTCGAGCCAGCGTTCCTCGCTGATCATCATGGTGGTCAGGTTGATCTGTGAGTCGAGGTCGATGAGCAGCACCCGCTGACCGAACTCGGCCGACATGTACTCGGCCAGCCCGGCGGTCACCGTGGTCTTGCCGACCCCGCCCTTCAAACTGATCGTCGCGATCACTTTGGCCATCGAAGAATCTCCGCCTTCCCTGCGGTCGTGCGTCGGCTTAAGGCAGGGAACCGGGTCGTCCCATCGCACTGATCAGCCGCCCCGGCGTGAGAGCTTAACACCACGGTGCGTAGCGAAAATGCGCACCATATCCGCACTTTCGCTGCGGATTCCCTCCGCGTGGGTAACGTCGGGGGCCACCCGCCACCACCGCAGGAGTTCGACGATGCCCGAAGCCTCCATCTCAGTCGTGATCAAGCAGCCGCCCGATGTGGTCTGGGAGTACTGCCTGGTCCCGGAGCACGTCGCGGCGCTCACGCCGGGTGTCGTCGGCATCGTGCCGGTGTCGGAGGGCCCCACTCGCGTCGGCACCACGTGGAAGGGCCAGATGAAGGCTCTGGGACGCACCGTCGACTGGGTCGGCGAGTTCACCCGCGTCGACCCCGTGAAGGCGACCGAGTTCACCTCCACCGAGTCGCCGTTCGGGTTCACCATCTCCGCGACCTTCGACGATGCCCGCGACGGGGTACGACTCACCTACCGCGTCCACAACGACGGCGTCGGGGGCGGGGCGATCGGCAAGGTCGCCGACGCCCTGGCCATCCGCACCTTCCAGCGGTCGCTGGCGGCCGGCGCCCGAAAACTGCCGCGCCTCGTCGACGAATGGGCGGCACGACGCTGAGCACCCCCGCCCGGCGGCACGACACGACTGTCGTCCGGTCGGACGGTTTTCACCACGCTCCGTAGAGCGAGGTGAAGCCGGACAACGGATCATCGCGCCGCCGACGATCCGAACCTCGGTCCGGATCGGCACCGAAAGTGCTGCACAACAGCACAACCTGGACGTCACCCGTTCAGGGGCCCGGAGGGTCGGTGCGGACGTCGATCATCCGCTGGAATCCGACCGGATGAACCCTTCCACGAAGTGTTAGTGATCGCGACGACCAGCGGCTACCGTCAGAAGCATCGACTGTGTCCGCGGTGGTGAGGTCCTCACCCGTCGTCGTTCACGGCGAATGTGCTGCTTCGTATCGAAGGTCTTCCGAAGATGACCATGTCCACTGCGCGACCCCGCCGAGTCCGGGCGCTCGCGGTCGCAGCTGCCGTGGGGTTGGCCCTCTACTCGGGAGGCCAAGCCCCCGCGACAGCTGTGCCGAACCCGTTCGGCGACGCGTCACACAGCGTCGACGCCCCGAGCTCCGGCGGTGACTCCGGCGGTGGCGACTCCAGTAGCGGCGACTCCGGCGGCAGTGGCTCCGGCAACTCCGGCGGCAGCGATTCCAGCGGAAGCGATACGGGCGGCGGCAGCGGCAGCGGTTCCGGTAGCGGGTCCGGTGGCAGCGGTTCCGGCGGTAGCGGGTCCGGGGGCGGTGACTCCGGGTCGGGCAGCACCAGGTCGGGCGATGGCGACTCCGATGGGGGTGGCTCCGGAGACGGGGGCGCTGCCGAGAGCGGGCCCGAATCCGGTAGCGACCCCGGGACGACCCCCGATTCCGGCGACACCACGGGCGAACCCTCGGGCCCGGTCGCAGAGAACGACATCTTCCCGCAGTTCCCCGATCCACCCGCCGAGAGCGACGGATCATCCGCGGGCGAGCCGGCCGTGCCGCCGGCCGCCGAGGATGCCGAGCCCGACCCGGAATCCTCGTCCGACTCCACCCCCCGACACACTTCCCTCGATGTCGACGTCAAGAAGGAGCCGGGCCCGACCGAGCCCGACACGCCCAACCACACAGGTGACGGGACCACGCCACCGCCTGCAGCCGACGCCCTGCGGCCGGGGGACACAGCCCTCGCCGCTCGAGCCGCCGACGTCACCCGATCGAAGGTCGCCGGTGAGGTGTCACCGTCCCGCAATCCGCCGCCCTGGGCGCCCCTTCTCAAGACCTCCACGCCGCCGGTCGCCGTGCCCCTGCAGCCACACGAAACCGGCGCCCTTGGCCTCCTGACGTTCCTGGGGATCAACATCCTCGGGGGTGGGAGCACCGGTGCGGCCAGCCCGGCGCCGTGGACGCTCCTGTGGTGGATACGGCGTTTCGGCACCCAGAGCCCGGTCGCCTCCGTCGAAACCCCCGCCGCCCGTGACACGTTCGGCCTGTCGACCGACCCGGACCAGTTCCTCACCGCGGCCGACGGCCCGGACACGACCGGCGCCGTCCCTCAATTCGCTCTCGTCGGCGGTCTCGTCCTCGGATCCGCGCTCCTCGGCCGCAAGCGCATGTCGGCGGCGGTGACGGTCACCGCGAACGGCCCGACACCGACCATCCCGATACCGGACAGCGAACCCGCCGAACCGACCCCCGCTCCTGCCCCGGGCCCGGCTCCGGCCGGCATCCTGCACGGCTCGTTGCGATTCACCGATCCGGACGGGAACCCGATCCCGACGACGCTGCACGGGGTCACACCCACCGGCGACCGGACCTTCCGCATGGCGAGCGGCAGTGTGCTCACCTATGACGCACCTGCGGGCACGTACACCTATACGCCCGCACTGCAGGCGCGTATCGCCGCGACCGCACCGGGAGCACCGGAATCGGCACGGTTCGACTCGGTCATGATCACCGCCGACGACGGCCGCGGCGGCACGACGCCGATCACGGTTGCACTGCCCATCACGAGCCCGTACTCGCTCGGGCAGGTGATCGTGCCGGGCTGTCAGATCGACGAGGTCGTCATCGGACTCGAGGACGTCGCCTTTGTGACCACCCAGCGCGGGGACGGGTGCACCCAGGTCTCCGTGGTCAGGCCGAAGTCCATGACGGTGGCGTCAATCCCCATCGCGGGTTCTCCCACCGAGCCCGACCGCGGCGTCGTCCTCGGCCCCGACGGTCGGGCACATCAGCTCACCGAACTCACCGAGATCGCCGGGGACACCATCCGGACATCGGTGCGGATCACCCGGATCGACCCATCCGGGGCGGCGTCGACCACAGGACCGATCCTCGGACTACCAGCGGATCACCTTCGATTCGACGACGCGGGCGTCGGATATCTGCTGACCACCTGGCCCGACGACGACGGCCGGACCTACACCTATCTCACCGCTCTGGGCCTCGACGGCATCGCATCGACCCTCCCGCGCATCCCGGGCGCCGACAGCCGACTGATCCTGCCACCGTCCGGGAAGGTGTTGGTCTCGACGTCGGACGCCGATGGAACCCGTCTTCACGAAGCCGGTGCCGGCGAGCTGTCACTCGTCGGGCAGGTGTTCGACGGTGCGGGCGGCGACATCTGGGCCCGGCACGGCGACTCGCTGTACTTTGTACGTCATCGTGTCGACCTCGACGCAATGGTCGCCACGCTCGTGATCCGTCACCCCGACGGTTCACTGGACACCGTCGACGGGATACCCGGCCGGTTGGCCTCTGTGGTCCCCACCGAGACCGCCGTCTACGTGGTGTCGCGATCACCCGATTCGGTCGTTGTCACCGCGGTACACCCCGATGGACGCAGATCGTCCGTGACTCTGTCCGGCGTCGGCGACTGCGACGCCGTCGCCGGTCCCGACGACCATCTCTACCTCCCGCTGGCGAACCCCCTCACCGGGGAGAACACCGTCGTCGGGATCTCTCCGGACGCTGTGTCCCGCGTCATGGCCTCGGGCATCGGGCAGGCCTGGGCCCGGGCCGACGAGAGTGGCAGCGTCTTCCTCACGACGACGACCCTCACGCCGGAAGGCGAGGACATCACCACGGTGACCGTCATCTGCGGTGACGGCACGAAGCGCGAGGCGCGCGTGGACGGGACCCCGGTCTCGGTTCACTTCGACCGACACGGCGCCGCCCACCTCCCGATGCTCACCACCGACCCGGCGAATGGCGACCCACTCGTCTCCCTCGCCGTGGTACGCCCCAACTCCGCGACCGTGGTGTCCGCGACGGTCGTCGGAGAACCGGCCGGTCCCCCGGCGATCGCGAACGACGGTCGCACATACCTGCCGCTGACCCGTTTCTGCCCCGAAACCCGTTGGCCGAAGACAACTCTCGTGGTCTTCCACGCCGACGGCTCGGCCATCGAAGCCGGTGATTTCTACGGCCACGCGACACACGGGCCCGTCCTCACGCTCGACGACGACGTCATCCTCCTCACCGACGACGCCGGCACCACGACGATCCGCCCGATCCGGATGGCGGCCGGCGGCGGGCGCCACGCCGCCGATCCCACCGCGGCCATGGTCTTCGACGTCACCCCCGCCATCACCGACATCGACACCGAAACCGGCACCGTGTCAGGATCGGTGGCCGACGCAGCCTGCTCATCCCGCGCACTGAGCTTTCTGACCACCGACACCCAGGTGGCACTCGATTCCGACAGTGGCACATTCGTTTTCACCCCGACCGCGGATCAGCGACGAGCGATGGCCGGGCCGGTCGCCCACGATTTCGCCGTTCTCGTCTCCGACGAATCCGGCGCGTCCACGGTGATCTCGGTGAGCGTCCCGATCGTGCCGGCGAGTCCACTCGAGACGCGCGAATAAGACTGCGCCGCACCAACCCCACCGACGCCCAACCTCACCGACACGAACCCCACCGACGCGAAACGGCCCCACCTCGGTGAAGAGGTGGGGCCGTTCGTCAAAGCGTCAGCCTTGGCTGGAAGTCACCAGCTGGACTTCTGCACGCCCGGGAGCTCGCCCGCGTGCGCCATCTCGCGCAGGCAGATTCGGCACAGGCCGAACTTGCGGAACACCGAGTGCGGGCGACCGCACTTGTTGCACCGGGTGTAGGCCCGCACGGCGAACTTGGGCTTCTTGTTGGCCTTGTTGACCAGAGCCTTCTTTGCCATGTCAGTTGTCCTTAACGTTGTTGTCCTTGAACGGGAAGCCCAGGGCACGCAGCAGCGCGCGGCCTTCCTCGTCCGTGCGGGCAGACGTCACGACGGTGATGTCCATACCCCGCGGGCGGTCGATGTTGTCGATGTTGATCTCGTGGAACATCGACTGCTCGTTCAGACCGAACGTGTAGTTGCCATTCCCGTCGAACTGCTGGTCCGACAGACCGCGGAAGTCGCGGATACGCGGGAGGGCGATGGACACGAGGCGGTCCAGGAACTCCCACATGCGGTCGCCGCGCAGGGTCGCGCGGGCGCCGATCGGCATGCCCTCACGCAGCTTGAACTGCGCGATGGACTTACGGGCGCGACGGATCTCCGGACGCTGACCGGTGATCTTGGCCAGGTCCTCGACAGCGCCGTTGATCAGCTTCGCGTCACGGGCGGCGTCGCCGACGCCCATGTTCACGACGACCTTCACGACGCCGGGGATCAGCATCACGTTGGAGTATTCGAACTGCTCGTTCAGCTGGCCCTTGATCTCCTCGCGGTAGCGAGTCTTCAGGCGCGGCTGGATCTTGGTCTCGGTAGAGGTCATGTCAGATGTCCTTCCCGCTCTTGCGCGAGATCCGGACCTTCTTGCCGGTCTCTTCGTCGACGCGGTAGCCGACGCGAGTCGGGTTGCCATCGGAATCGACGACCATCACGTTCGAGACGTGGATCGAGGCTTCCTGGGTCACGATGCCGCCGGAGGAGGCACCGCGCTCGTTGGCCGACGCGGCGGTGTGCTTCTTGATTCGGTTGACGCCCTCGACGAGGACACGCTGGGTCTTCGGGAAGGCCTGGATGACCTTGCCCTTCGCGCCCTTGTCCTTGCCCGAGATGACGATCACGGTGTCACCCTTGTGAACCTTCATGCTCAGATCACCTCCGGTGCCAGCGACACGATCTTCATGAACTTCTTCTCACGCAGCTCGCGGCCGACCGGGCCGAAGATGCGGGTACCGCGGGGATCGCTCTCACCCTTGAGGATGACGGCGGCATTCTCGTCGAAGCGGATGTAGCTGCCATCCGCACGCCGGCGCTCCTTGGTGGTGCGCACGATGACGGCCTTGACGACCTCACCCTTCTTGATGTTGCCGCCGGGGATGGCGTCCTTGACAGTGGCGACGATCACGTCACCAATGCCGGCGTAGCGCCGCGAGGAACCGCCGAGCACGCGGATGCACAAGATTTCCTTGGCACCGGTGTTGTCGGCGACCCGCAGGCGAGATTCCTGCTGAATCACTCGTTAGTCTCCTTGACCTGGCTTCTTATGTACGCCGGATTTCCGACCCGACGCACACGGTCCGTTGCCACCGAACACACGCCTGCCTGGGGTTTTCCTCCAGGCTGTGACACCTGGACGCTTCGCCCAGTGGGTTCGTGAGCCGATTCGCGACACAGCAGTGCCGCAGGCAACCCCACAAGTGTAGGGGAACGTGCAGGTGGGAGCCAAATCCCTACCGCAGACGACGGTGAAGCGTTTGGCAATCACCCGAATCGGGCAAAACTTTTTTCGAGCCGGACCCATCTGGCCCGGTACCCCGCACGAAGCACCCATGGGACGAGACCGGCCGGCACTGGCGATTCAAACCGCGAGCGATCAGTACGGCTTTCCGTCCGGAACGCAGTAAGCAAACCTGCGGCCGACGGGGCACCCGACGAGCGTCGAGTGCCGGGGGATCTGCTTCGACCCGAGCGTGACCACACATCTCACGTCATCGGTGTCCGACGTCCAGCACGACACGCGCGACCTGACCTCTCAGGACTTCGGTCCTCGACCGCCGGGCGCGCGTACACAGGGGAGGCATGCGTGACCACTGAAGACACCATCCGGCAGAGCAGCCACATCGAGAGCACATCCGACCCCGATCCCACGATCTCGATGACCGCCGCCCAACGTGGCATCTTCTATGCCCAGCAGCTCGAACCCGATGTACCGCTGACGATCGACGCGTACATCGAGTTTCGCGGTGACACAACGGGTTCCGACGGCGCTCCGGTGGACATCGATCCCGAGATCCTGCAGCGCGCGACGAAACTGACCGAGCTGGAGACGGAAGCCTCCATGCTGCGGCTCACCCCGACGGATGACGCCGAACCGACCCTGACCATCGACCGGTCGCGCAGACTGGTCGTCGGCACACAGGATTTCAGCGACGCCGCGGACCCGCGCGCAGCCGCGCTGGCCTGGATCGACGATCACCGGTCGAAGAGTCCGGACATGTTCTCCGATCCCCTCCTCGACACACACCTGCTCAAAATCGGTCCGGGACATTCGATCTGGTACTGCCGCGGTCATCACATCGGGTACGACGGCTATGCCGCCATGTACCTGATGCTCCGTGTCTCGTCGCACTACACGGCGATCGTCAACGACACCCCGCCTCCCCTGGCCGACACCGCGACGATGGCCGAGATCGCCGCAATGGACGTCGAGTACCGGACGTCGGAGAAGTTCCTCGCCGATCGGGAGTACTGGTCGCATCATCTGGACGACCTGCCCGAATCGGCCACTCTGACCAGGCGTTCCGGTCCGGCCGCGCCGTTGTCGAAGGTCAACTCGGCGACCCTCGACGATGACCTGGTCACCCGCATCCGCTCCCTGGCACGGGCCCACCGGGTGCGGCCGGCGTCGGTCATCACCGCCGCTGTCGCCGCCTACGTCGCCCGGTTCACCGATCGTGACGAGGCGGTCCTCAGCCTTCCGGTCGCGGCGCGCGACCGCGACATCCTGCGAACGTCCGCGGGCCTCATCTCCAACGTCGTCCCACTGCGCGTCACACTCGACGACGACGCCACCGTGGCCGATCTGCTCGCGGCGGTCAACGCGGAGATCAAGAGCGCCGTGCGCCACCAGAAGTACCGCCACGAGGACATCGTCGCCGACATCCTGGGGGCCGCCGGGGCCCGTCGCGGGTTCTTCGGACCGCTCGTCAACGTGATGCTGTTCTTCCAGCACATCGACTTCGGACCTGTGCACGGTGAGCTCAACGTGCTGTCCACCGGGCCGATCGAGGACGTCTCGGTCAACGTCTACGACAGCCTCGACGGCGGCATGAGCGTCGACCTGGAGGCGAATCCGAACATCTACGCCGATGACGAGATCGCCACCCACCACCGGCGGCTCGTCGAGTTCCTCGAAGCCCTGGTCACCGCCGCCCCCGACGCCCCGGTGTCCCACGTCAGCGTGCTGCGCGAGTGCGAGTACGCCGAGTTGTCTCACCACTCCACCGGCGCACAGGTCGAACTCGGCGAGCGCACCCTGGTCGACCTGTTGGACCAGGCTGCCGCAGCCCATCCCGACGCGCCCGCCCTCATCGCTGCGCACCCACGGAACTCAGACGAATCCCGGCCTCTCTCCCATGCCGAGTTCGCCCGGCAGACACGGTCCATGGCAGCGACCCTCCAGGATCGCGGCATCGGAGCGGAGAGCATCGTCGCCGTCCAGCTCCGCCGCAGCGTCGATCAGGTGCTGGCTCTGCACGCCGTCGTCCGGTCGGGCGCGGCCTTCGTCCCGGTCGACCCGGACGAGCCGGCTGACCGTCTCGAGCACATCCTGGCGGTCGCAGCCCCGGACCTCGTCATCACCGAGGAGAATCTGGCCGAGCTGCGCGCGAACCCCGACCGACGGGATCCCGCGCCGGTCGCCGGCCCGGACAACACCGCGTACCTGCTGTTCACCTCCGGTTCGACCGGCAAGCCCAAGGGCGTGGCGATCACCCACCGCGCGATCGTCAACCGGCTCGGATGGATGCAGGAGTGGTACTCCCTCACCGAGTCCGATCGCGTCCTGCAGAAGACCCCGGCCACCTTCGACGTGTCGGTCTGGGAGTTCTTCTGGCCGTTCGTCACCGGTGCCGCGCTCGTGGTCCCCTCTGCCGACGGACACCGCGACCCCTGGTACCTGCGCGACGTGATCGACGAACACCGAATCACCACGGTGCATTTCGTCCCGTCGATGCTCACCGCGTTCTCGGCGGCCCTCTCCGCCGACGCCGACACCCCTGGCGGTGCACACCGGCGGGCCACGACGACGCTGGGGTCGCTGCGCCAGATCTTCACCAGCGGCGAGGCACTGACGCCGGGCACGGTCGGTGCGACCGCAGCACTCACCTCCGCACCGATCCACAATCTGTACGGCCCCACCGAGGCGGCCATCGACGTCACCCACCACGACGCCTGCCGTGCGGACGTCCCGGTCGTGCCCATCGGCCGACCCGTGTGGAACACCAGCGTGCACGTCCTCGACCACCGCTTGCGTCCGCAGCCGCCCGGCGCCGTCGGCGAGCTTTACCTCGGCGGCGTCCAGCTCGCCCGCGGTTACCGGGCACGGCCCGACCTCACCGCAGCGCGATTCATCGCCTCCCCCGACGGAAGCGGCGAACGTCTCTACCGCACCGGCGATCTGGTCCGCATGAACGCCGACGGTGAACTGGAGTACCTGGGACGCACCGACTCCCAGGTCAAGATCCGCGGTCAGCGAGTGGAACTCGGCGAGATCGAGTCCACGCTGGGCTCTCTGCGCGGAGTCGCCTCCGCGGGTGTCCTCGTCCGCGACGACCTCGTCGTCGACGGACCCGTCCTCGTCGGCTACGTCAGCGGCACCGCCGACCTGCACACCCGCGAGTTGCGGAGCGAACTGGAGTCGGCGCTGCCCGCGCACATGATCCCGACGGTCGTCATGGTGCTCGACGAGCTCCCGACCACCTCGAACGGCAAGCTCGACCGCCGGGCGCTCCCCCGGCCGGAACTACGCACCGACCGCGAGTTCGTCGCACCCGAAACCGCGCTCCACCGGTTCGTCGTGCGCACCGTCGCCGACGTCCTGGGACTGGACCCCGAGTCGACGGAGAGCGCACCGATCTCGTTGCGCGACGACTTCTTCGCCATCGGCGGCACGTCGCTGTCGGCGACCCGAGTGGCCTCCCGTCTCTCGAAGGCGACCGGCCGGCGCATCTCGATCCGCACGATCTTCGATGCCGCGGACATCGGCGGGATCGTCGACGCGCTCACCGATCTGGGTGTCGGAGTCGACGATTCCCCGGAGAGCACCTCGCCCCGCGCCGGTACGCGCGTCCTCGACGGCTCCCCGGTGCCCCTGTCACCGGCACAGCACCGGCTCTGGCTCGCCACCCGCCTCGATCCGGCCGGCGCGGCCACCTACAACATGCCCTTCACCGTCCGCCTTGTCGGCACGCTCGACTCCGACGCCCTGCGGCAGGCCCTCACCGACGTCATCGTCCGCCACGAACCGCTGCGCAGCGTCGTCGTCGAGCGCAACGGCACCGCCTTCATGTCGCCGCAACCGCCGGATACGGTGACCGTCGACCTGCCGGTCCTGCGGGCGCAGGACGTGCGCGATCTCCCGGACCGTGAGTTCGCCTCCCAGACCTTCGATCTCGCCGTCGACCTGCCGATCCGGGCGCGTCTCGTCCGCACCTCCGACGATGACCACCGCCTCACGATGGTGGTCAACCACATCGCCGCGGACGGATGGTCATTGGCACCCCTCGCCGGCGACCTGGCGACGGCGTACCGCGCTCGCCGCGAAGGCAACGAACCCGACTGGGCCGCACTGCCCGTCACCTACTCGCAGGTCAGCGCGGACCGTCATGCCTGGGTGTCCGAGAGCGTCGGTGCCACCGCCGAACTCGAGTTCTGGCGGGCCACCCTCGCGGACGCCCCCGGCGAGACCGATCTGCCGCTGGACCGCCCGCGTACCGGCCGCGGTGACGCATCGGGCGCGTCGGTGATCCACACCCTCTCACCCGACACGCACCGCGCCATCCGGGATCTGTCCGTCGCCACCGGTTCCACCGTGTTCATGGTGTTGCACGCCGCCGTGGCCACCCTGCTGCGGTCGCTGTCCCAGTCGTCGGACGTCGTCGTCGGAACACCTGTCGCCGGACGCGGGGACGCCGACCTCGACGGTCTCGTCGGCATGTTCGTCAACACGCTGGCACTGCGCACGGCGGTCGACAAGGACACCGCCTTCGTCGATCTGCTGGCGCACGTACGCGACGTCGACCTCAACGCCTTCGACAACGCCGACCTGCCCTTCGACCGTCTCGTCACCGAACTCAACCCGGACCGGTCGTCGCACGTCCATCCGTTCTTCCAGGTGTCCCTCGCGCTGGAGGACCGTTCGGCCATCCGTCTCGACTTCGCCGGCCTCTCGGCCACCGCGTCACGCGTCGACACCGGGTACTCCACCTTCGACCTCCAGCTGACTTTCACCGAGACGCAGGACACCGACGGCGAGCCTGCCGGCTTGTCTCTCGAGATCGGTTACGCCACCGCCCTGTTCGATCGGTCCACGGTGGCCGCACTCTCCTCGCGCCTCGACCGCCTGCTGCAGGCGGCCACCGCCCAGCCGAGCTCCGCGGTCGGCGACCTCCCGGTCCTCGACCTCCACGAACGACTCGACCTCGTTCCCGCAGTCGGCGAGGGACGCCGACCCGTCGAGCATCTGACGACGCTGCTGTCCACGGCCGCCGCGTCCTCCCCCTATCGGATCGCCATCACCGACGGCACGCGGTCGCTGACGTATCGAGACCTCGACGCCGCGTCGAACCGGCTCGCGCGGTTGCTGATCGAACGGGGCGCCGGTCCCGAACGTCATGTCGCGGTGGCGCTTCCGCGTGGCGTGGACTGGATGATCGCCATGTGGGCCGTGGCCCGGTCCGGGGCCGCGTGGGTGCCCGTCGACCCGGCCTACCCGCCGGCGCGTATCGCGCACATGCTCGGCGACTCCGGTTCCCGCCTCCTCCTGACCGACCGGTCCTCCGACCCGCGGACCGCACTGGCCGGCGAATCCGCAAGCAGCACCGAGCATCTCCCGAAGACTCTCGTCCTCGACGACGACGAGGTCGTCGAATCGGTACTCCGGATGTCCGCAGCGCCGGTGTCGTCCGCCGAACGCCCGGGCCCGCTCGATGTCGATCAGCCCGCCTACCTGATCTACACATCCGGCACCACCGGCACCCCCAAGGGCGTGGTGGTCAGTCATCGCGGTCTCGCGGACTTCGCGGCGCAGCAGGTCACGCAGTACGGGATCACCCCCGACAGCCAGACCATGCACATGGCCTCACCCAGTTTCGACGCGTCGGTGCTCGAGATCCTGATGGCCATCGCGGCCGGTTCGACGATGCACATCATCCCGCCGGGCATCGTCGGCGGCGCCGAACTGGCCGAGCTGATGCGGGAAGGCCATGTCACCCATGCCTTCCTGACCCCGTCCGTGCTCACCACCATGTCGCCCGCCGACGTCCCCGAACTCGAGGCCCTCGTCATCGGTGGCGAGCATCCCAACCCGGAGGTGGTGCGTACGTGGTCGAGCGGGCCGCGGCTGTTCAACGCCTACGGCCCGACGGAGACCACGGTCGTCGCCGCCGTGTCGTCGCCGATCCAACCCGACTACCGCACACTGACCATCGGACGGCCCATTCGTGGCGTCTCCGTGCTCGTGCTCGACGAACGTCTGCAGCCGGTCGCCCCCGGCGCGGTCGGCGAGCTGTACGTCGCCGGTGAGCATCTCGCCCGCGGGTATCACGGGGTGCGCCCACTGACCTCGAAGAGGTTCATCGCCAACCCGTTCGGCGATCCGGGCGAGCGGATGTACCGCACCGGCGACCTGGTGCGTTGGACGACCGATCACGAACTCGAGTTCCGGGGCCGCGCCGACCATCAGACCAAGGTTCGCGGTCACCGCATCGAACTCGGGGAGATCGACGCCGTGCTCGTCGCCGACCCCGCGGTGCGCGCGGCGGTCACGACCACCCACGGCGAGGGCGACCGCGCTCATCTCGTCTCCTACGTGACGATGGCGGACGGTACCGCGGACACCGCGTCGGACGTTCGTGAGCGTTTGTCGGATCGTCTTCCGCGACACATGATCCCGTCGACGATCGTCGAACTCGACGAGATCCCGACGACACCGATCGGCAAGGTCGACCTGCGCGCGCTGCCCGCACCGGAGGCCCTGCCGGCCGAGACCGGCGTCGCCTACGTCGCGCCGCTCACGCCCACCGAGCAGACGGTGGCCGACCTCATCGCCGAACGACTCGGCCTCGAACCCGGCACCGTCGGCCGTCACCACGACTTCTTCGACCTCGGCGGGAACTCGCTGCTGGCGACCCAGATCGTCGGCGCGCTCGAGCACCTGACCGGCCACCGGATACCGGTGCGCGAGGTCTTCGACAATTCGACCGTCGCCGCGATCGCACGCCTCGTGCCCGCGCGGGATCTCGAGCGAGCGGACATGAACGAGACGCGCATCCCCCGTCTCGTGCACGATGCCGACGCACCCGTCGAGCCCGGTCCCGCCCAGCAGCAGCTCTGGTTCCTCAACCAGCTCGCCGTCGGCGAGACCGCTGATGGGGACGGTTCCGCGACAGCCGGTTACGCGATCGCGTTCGCGCTCGACCTCCGCGGTCGTCTCGACGTCGATGCACTCGCCGCCGCGATCAGGCACACCGTCGACCGCCACGTGATGCTGCGAACCGTCTATCCCGATCACGACGGCAAGCCTGTCCTCGACGTACACCCCGCCGACGCCGTCACTCTCGACCTCGCGGTCACCGACACCACGGAAGCGCACTGGCCGGATCTGGCCCGGGTTCTCGCCGCCCGCCCGTTCGATCTGACCACCGACCTCCCGCTGCGGACCGCACTGCACCGGATCGACGGCGACGCCATGCACCACCGGCTGTCGATCGTCATCCACCACATCGCCGCCGACGGGTGGTCGATGATCCCGCTCCATCGGGACATCACCCGCACCTACGCCGAACTCCGTGACGGTGCCACGACCGGCGCGAAGCCCATCACCGGCACCGCGATCGACTACCTCGACTACCTGCGGTGGCAGGCCGAGAACCTCGCCGATCACGGTGAGCTCACGGACTGGTGGCGACGCGAACTCGACGGGATCGACGCCGGTCCCATCCTGATCCCCGACGCCCCGGCCGGACGGCCTCGTCGTGCCGAGGTCGTCGAGGTGGAGTTCGGCGCCGAGATCCGCCGTCGGCTGATGGCCGTCTCCCCCGACCACGCCACCGAGTTCATGAGTGTGCACGCACTGTTCGCGGCCCTGCTCCACCGTCTGCACGCCGATCCCGCCACCCATGTGGGCGGCGCGCCCTCCGACATCGTCATCGGCACCCCGGTCGCCGGGCGCAACGACCCCCGTCTCGCCGACGTCGTCGGGATGTTCGTGAACTCGGTGGTCTTGAGGACCCCGGTGGACGGTCGTGAGAGCTTCACGACTCTGCTCGACTCCGTTCGTCACCGCGACCTCGAGGCGCTCTCGCAATCCGACATGCCGTTCGAGCGGATCGTCTCGATGGTCAATCCTCCTCGTGACGGCCGGCATCCGATCTTCCAGATCGCGCTCGCCTTCGATGCACAGACGACCGACGCCTCCACCGACAGAGCGGCATCAGGTCCGCTCGACGCCGGCTCCGGAATCTCCGATCTGCGCATCGATGCCGACGAGATCGACACCGGCACGGCGCGTTTCGATCTCGAGCTCCGCATCCGGGACGGGCGCGCACGGTTCACCTATGCCACCGACGTCCACACCCGCGCTCGCGTCGAGACCCTGGCCCGGATGTTCACCGATCTCGCCGACGCCGCGACGGCACACCCCGACGTCCCCCTCGACGATCTCCACCTGACGACGGCCGGAGACCTCCAACCGGTCGGCGAACCCACGATCACACCGCGCCACCTCGCCGACATCATCACCGCCACGGCACGCCGGTATCCCGACCGGGTGGCCGTCGAGGACTCCGGTCGCAGTCTGACCTACGCCGAGATCGACGAGATCTCGACGATCTGGGCGCACAACCTGCAGGCCTTCGAGGTGGGCACCGACGACGTCGTCGCCGTGGCACTCGAGCGCAGCATCGACTCGGTGATCGCCACCTGGGCGGTGGCCAAGAGCGGTGCCGCGATCCTTCCCGTCGACACCCGCTACCCCGCCGACCGGGTCGCCCACATGATCAGCGATTCCGGGGCCCGCCTGGGCATCACCTCCGCTGATCGCTTCGCGGATGTGCCCCAGGAGATCTGGTGGGCCTCTCCCGGCATCCTGGGTGTCCCGTGGGAGAGCCCGACCCCGGATGCCGATTCGCTCGCGGGTCCGCGCCACACCGACTCGCTCGCGTACGTCGTCTACACCTCCGGGTCCACCGGAAAGCCCAAGGGCGTCAGCGTGACCCATCGTGGACTCGCCGCGTTCGGTGCAGCGCAGCGCGATCGCTACCGGGTGGCCCCCGGGGATCGCACCCTGCATTTCGCCTCCCCGGCCTTCGACGCCGCGACGCTCGAGTTCCTCCTGGCCTTCGAGGTCGGCGCGACGATGGTGATCGTCCCGTCGACGATCTACGGCGGTGACGAACTCGTCGACTTCGTCGACGAGCACGCGGTCACCCATGCGTTCATCACCCCGGCCGCGTTGGCCACCGCCGCCCCGCATCCACTGCCTCTGCTGCGCACGCTCGGAGTCGGAGGCGAGGCCTCGACGCCGGAGTTGGTGGCACGGTGGGGAACCGACCGCAGCTACGTCAACTCCTACGGCCCGACCGAGACCACCATCGTCGCCGTCATGTCGCAGCCGCTCCGTCCGGGCGCGCCGATCACCATCGGCACCCCGGTCACCGATTGCACCGCGCTGGTCCTCGACCATCGCCTGCGCCCGGTGCCCGATCACGTCCCCGGCGAGCTGTACATCAGCGGCCCGGGCGTGGCCCGTGGCTATCTCGACCGGAGTGGACCGACCGCCGCCCGGTTCGTCGCCCGCCCGGGCGGTTCCGGTGACGTCATGTACCGCACCGGCGACATCGTCCGGCGCGACGCCGACGGATCGCTGGTCTACCACGGCCGCAGCGACAACCAGGTCAAGTTGCGCGGCTTCCGCATCGAACTCGACGAGGTCACCGCCGCGTTGAGCGCCGCCGAAGGCGTCGACTTCGCGACGACCGTCGTCCGTGGGCAGGGTGCGGACGCGGTGCTGGTCGGGTACGTCACCTCCACCGATCCGACCGACGCACCGGACACCGCAGCCGTTCTGGACACCGTCCGGCAGCGCCTCCCGCGACACATGGTCCCGTCCGCGGTGGTCGTCCTCGATGCGATCCCCCTGACAGGCAACGGGAAGCTCGATCACCGAGCGCTCCCCGATCCCGCCACGACAGCGGTGTCGACGTCGGGTCGCGCTCCGCGCACTCTCGCCGAGACCGCGCTGACGCACATCCTCGCCGGCGTTCTCGATCTCCGTCCCGACGAGGTGGGGGCCACCGACGACTTCTTCCTCCTCGGCGGCACCTCACTGCAGGCGACCACGCTGGTCAGCCGGATCAACCGCGTCCACATCGGTGAACGGCTCCGGGTACGGGACGTCTTCGATCACCCGACACCCGAAGCGCTCGCGCCGCTGCTCATGCTCCCGGAGGGTTGGGACGTGAGTGCACCGGCCGCGGCCGACCTCATCTCGGGGTCAATCGAACAGACTGCGCCCGAACGGCTTTCGGACCGGCCCGAGCGGTTCCCGCTGGCTCCCGCCCAGCGTCGGCTCCACTCGATGGCCACCGCGAACCCCGAGTCCACCGAGTACCTGATGCCCTTCGTGCTGCACCTGCACGGAGACCTCGACGTGCCCGCGCTGCGCGGCGCACTCGTCGACATCGTGGCCCGGCACACCAGTTTGCGCACCGTCTTCGAACCCGGCGAACACGGCCCCATGGGGCGAGTGCTCGACGACCCGGAGGCCGTGATCGGGGACCTCACGGTGCAGTGGACGACCGATGTCGCGACCGAAATCACCCGGTCGGCAACCCGGCCCATGGATCTCGCCAGGTGTGCGCCGATCACCGCGACACTCGTCGCCGACAGCTCGACCGCCGGCAGCTCGACCGCCGGCACGGAGGCCGAACACGTACTCGTGCTCGTCCTGCATCACATCGCCGCCGACGGTGCGTCGCTGCCGATCCTCGTGGCCGACCTCACCCGCGCCTACGGCGAACGTCGACGCGGCCGTATCGAGAACTGGACGCCGGCCGACGTCGACTACCGCGATCACGCGCTCGAGAGTGCGGACGACGAAAGCCTCGCCGACGACCTCCGCTTCTGGGAGGAGACTCTCGCCGACGCCCCGGCGGAGACCACCGTGGCGCCGCCGGCGGAGGATGCGCGGCCGTCCGAATCCGGAGCGGGCTCCATGAGTCTGGGCCTTCCGGCACACACCCGAGGCCTGATCGCCTTCGCCCGTGAGCAGTCGACCACTCCGTTCTCGGTCCTGCACACGGCACTGGCGATCCTGCTGAACCGGCTCGGCCTCGGCGACGATCTCGTCGTCGGCAGCCCGGTCGCCAATCGCATCGGCCACGACGCAGACCACGACTACAGCGGTGTGGTGGGTATGTTCGTCAACGTCGTGCCGCTGCGGACACGTCTGGAGGCGGCCGACACGGTCGCCGGACTCGTCCGCCGGGTACGCGACGCCGACGTCGACGCGCTCGACCACCGCGGCCTCCCGTTCGACGACCTCGTCGCGTCGCTGAACCCGCCGCGCACCCCCGGACGGCATCCGCTGTTCCAGGTGGCGCTGTCGGTCCATGACTACACGGCCGGGAACACCGGCGGACCCGCCGACGGACTGCCGGCGACGACCATCGAGATGGATGCGGGACTCCGCGCGTCGATCGCCGAATTCGATTCCCCGGAAGCGAAATTCGACCTGCAGTTCACGCTGACCGGCATGCGCGACGGAGATGCCGCCCTCCAGGTCACCTACGACACCGCTCGATACCGCCGGCAGGATGCCGAACTCCTGGCGACGCGCCTGATGCGGGTAGTACGCGGCATGCTGGGCGACCCGGGGCGGCCAATCGGCGACATCCGGATCACCGACCCGCTCGAGATCGCCGAGCGCACACCGTCACTCGGCCGTCCGGCGCAGATGCCGACCACGCTCGACCGGTTGTTCGCGCAAGCTGTGCAGCGTAATCCCGACGGCCTGGCCGCCATCACGGGCTCGCCGGATTCTCCCGAGACCATCACGTACGCAGAGCTCGACGCGCGTTCGAACCGGTTGGCCCGCGTACTGCTGGGTCGGGGCGTCGGCGCCTCGGACGCCGAACACGTGGTCGCGATGGCCATACAGCGGTCGATCGAGTCACTCGTGGCGATCTGGGCCATCGTGAAGACCGGCGCGGCCTATGTGCCGATCGACCCCACCTATCCCGCCGACCGGATCGCCCACATGCTCGGCGACAGCGGCGCACGGCTCGTCGTGACGACCGCGTCGGCGAGCGAATCCATCGCCGCCGGGATGGCCGGGGATCCGACGCCGCTGCTGGTGCTCGACGACGCGTCGACGAAGACGCGACTGCAGCACTCGTCGCCGTCACCGATCACCGATGCCGAACGCGGTTCGACGATCCGGCCCGATCAGCTCGCCTACATCATCTACACCTCCGGTTCGACCGGACGGCCCAAGGGTGTACTCGTGCCGCATTCCGGGCTGCGTCCGGTGCACGACGAACTCGCCCACCGGATGGCCCCGGGTCCGATGTCGAGGGTGCTGCACTTCGCGTCGCCCAGCTTCGACGCGTCGGTTCTGGAAATGCTGCTCGCCCTTGCCGGTTCGGCTCCGCTGGTCATCGTCGGACCCCAGGTCTACGGCGGTGAGGCACTCAGCGACGTCATCGACTCCGCGCAGGTCACGCATGCGTTCATCACGCCGGCGGCCGTCGCGAGCATGTCACCGGCCGCGGTGCCCTCGCTGCGGGCGCTCGCCGTCGGCGGTGAGGACTACGGCGCCGACCTGGTCCGGCGCTGGGCTCCCGGACGGACCCTGATCAACGTGTACGGACCGACCGAGACCACGATCATCATCACCGGCAGCGAATCACTCACGCCCGACCGGCAATTGACGATCGGCACGCCGAACAACGGAGTGGGCGCGCTCGTCCTCGACGAGCGTCTGCATCCGGTCCCGGCCGGGGTGGTGGGCGAGCTCTATCTCATGGGCCCGCAGATCACCCGCGGCTACCATCGCCGGCCGGGTCTCACCTCGACCCGTTTCGTGCCGGCACCGATGGTCACCGGACCGCGCTTCGCCGGTCGCCGGATGTACCGCACCGGCGACCTGGTCCGATGGACCGAGGACGGCCGGCTGGTCTACGTGGGACGCGGCGACACCCAGGTGCAGGTCCGCGGCTTCCGGATCGAGCTCGGCGAGATCGACGACGCCCTGACGACCGAGCCGGATGTCGACTTCGCGGTGACCCTCGTCGAGGGCAGCGGAGCTGCGGCGAAGCTCCGCAGTTACGTCACCGCGACCGGCGGAGCAGCACCTGACCCCGCCGATCTACGACGCCGCGTGAGTCGCCGGCTCCCCCGGCACATGGTGCCGACCTCGGTCACCCTGCTCGATTCCATCCCGCTGACCCCCACCGGCAAGCTCGACCGCAAGGCGTTGCCCGCACCCGCCGATGACGCCACCCGTCGCGCACCGGCCCCGGGTGGCGAGACGACGATCGCGCAGGTCTTCGCCGAGGTCCTGGAGGTCGAGATGGACACGATCGGGGCCGACGACGGCTTCTTCGACCTCGGGGGCAATTCCCTGCTGGCCACCGCCGTCACCTCGCGCCTGACCGAACGGACCGGCCGCCAAGTGTCCGCGCAGTCACTCTTCGGCGCGCCGAGCCCGGCGGAACTCGCCGCGGCACTGGGCATCGACGGGGCGGCGCCGACCGACCCGTCGGAACAGTCCGGCACAACTGGGCTAAACGTGCTCCTGCCCCTGCGTCGGCAACGCGGCGACACCGCGGAGAATCCCGGCGGGCCACCTCTGTTCGTCGTCCATCCGGCGATCGGACTGTCGTGGAGCTTCACCTCGCTCCTGCCCCACCTGCCCGCCGGCCGGGCGCTGTACGGACTGCAGCATCCGGCGCTGTCCGGGAAGCCCTGTCCCCGCACGATCGGCGACCTCGCCGCCGAGTACGTGGCGCAGATCCGGGCCGTCGCCCCGGAGGGCCCGTATCACCTCGTGGGGTGGTCGCTCGGCGGACTCATCGCGCACGAGATGGCGGTTCAGCTGCGGGAGGCCGGCGACGACGTCGCCCGGCTCGTCGTACTCGACAGCTACGTCGTCTCCGAGCGACCGGACCTCGATGCCGAGGCGTCGATCACCGACCTGATGCGCGAGTTCGGCCTCGAACTCGGCAGCGAAGAGCTCTCCGGGACAGAAGAACTCACCGTCGCCGACGCGCACCGCATCATCTCCTCGGTGGGCGGAGCGCTCGGTGGCCTGACCCGGGAGGCCCTGGGCAAGGTCCACGAGGTGTTCCGCCACGCCTCCCCGCTGGCGGAGAGGTGGCGGCCGCGTGTCTACGACGGCGACCTGACCTTCGTCACCGCCACCGTCGATCCCCAGCCCGGCGCACCCGCCGTCGACGCCTGGCACTCGAAGGTGACCGGACGGGTCGTCGAGATCGAGGCGCACAGCACCCATGCACGAATGATGTTGCCCGAGCACGTGTCCGACTGGGTACATGCCATCGGTGTATCGCCGGGGTCACCGGCGGCCGCCACACGACAGGAGAAGTGATGACCAATCCCTTCGACGACACCGACGGAGTCTTCCGCGTGCTCGTCAATCACGAGAACCAACACTCGCTGTGGCCGGAGTTCGCACCCGTCCCCGACGGCTGGCGGACCGTCTTCGGCCCGTCCGGCCACGACGAATGCCTCGAGTACGTCGAACAGAACTGGCGAGACATGCGGCCCGCCAGCCTGATCCGGACGATGGAGAGTGCACAGGACGAAGGAAGCGAGGCCACCCGTGGGGCGACACAGTATCGCTGACGAATCACCGGGCCGTGGGGCGTCACCGTACGCGCTGGAGCTCCGCGGGCTGCAGAAGACCTTCCGCACCGGATTGTTCGGCCGCGGTCCGCGGGTCCATGCCCTGAACGGACTGGATCTCTCGGTCCCCACCGGAACGGTGCATGCCCTGCTCGGCCCCAACGGCGCGGGCAAGACGACCACCGTCCGCGCGGTGGCGACCCTGATGACCCCGGACGAGGGCTCGGTCATCGTCGACGGCGTCGATGCCATCGCCGATCCCGGCGCGGTCCGGAAGATCGTCGGGGTGTCCGGCCAGTACGCCGCCGTGGACGGGAACCTGACCGGTTTCGAGAACCTGCGCATGGTCGGCCAGTTGTACGGGCAACCACGTTCGGTGGCATCCGAGCGTGCCCGCGAACTGATCGCGGAGCTGAACCTCGAGGACGCCGCCGACCGACCGATGCGGACCTACTCGGGCGGCATGCGTCGTCGTCTGGACCTCGCCGGCGCCCTCATCAACCGCCCCTCACTGGTGATCCTCGACGAGCCGACGACCGGACTCGACCCGCGTGGACGACGCCAGATGTGGGAGGTCATCGCCGAGCAGGTCAGCTCCGGCGCGACAGTTCTGCTCACGACGCAGTACCTCGAGGAGGCCGACGCCCTCGCCGACGAGATCACCGTCATCGACCACGGCACGATCCGGGCCCAGGGCAGCGCGGCGGAGCTGAAGTCAGCCACCGGTGGATCGATACTCACCGTCGAAGTCGTTGTCCCCCATACGGACGGCGCCGAGGCACAGGTGTCGGCATCCCTCGCCGACATCGGAGTCGGACCGGCAGAACGCCTCGGACCGGACGGTGATGCCGCCACCGACTCGGCGCGCTGGTCGGTCCCCGTCGACGCGGGCACCCGCAGTGCCGTCGCGGCGGTCCGGGCGCTGTCGAGCGCCGGCATCGAGGTCGTCGACGCATCCGTGTCGACACCCACCCTCGACGACGTCTTCCTGACACTGACCGACCGTTCCGGCTCGGAAGCTCCTCCGGTCGACGAGATCGCCGACACGCCAAGCGAGTCGGATGTCACGGCGCCCGAACCGGACATCGACGGCAAGACGGTCAACGGTTTCGCCGAGTTTGTCGCCGGAACAGACGACAGCTTCACCGACGTAACCGACATTCCGCCCAGCCGATCGGAGCGAGCCCGTGTTCACTGACACCGCAGTACTGGTCGAGCGAAACCTGCTGACCGTCAAACGCATACCGACGCTCCTCATCAGCGCGACGATCCAGCCGCTGATGTTCGTCTTCCTCTTCGCCTATGTCTTCGGCGCGACCTTCGGCGGCGGTTCTTACCGCGAGTTCCTGATGGCGGGGATCTTCACGCAGACCGTCGTGTTCAATGCCGCCTTCACCACCGTCGGCCTGGCGAACGACACCTCGGACGGGATCATCGACCGCCTCCGCTCGCTACCGATGTCCCGACTGGGCGTCATCAGCGGCCGGGTCACCTCGGACATGCTCCTGGGCGCCGTCGGACTGGCGGTCATGGTCGCCTGCGGACTGGCCATCGGTTGGCGGGTCTACGGCAGCGCCGCCGACGCCGCCATCGCCTTCGGCATCATCGGGCTCTTCGCCATCGCGATGGCCTGGGTCGGTGCCGTGACCGGTCTGGCGGCACCGAATGTCGAAGCGGCACAGAGTATCGGCTTTCTCTGGATGTTCCCGGTGACGTTCCTGTCGAGCGCGTTCATCTCTGCCCAGAGCCTCCCCGGCCCCCTGCGCACCATCGCGGAGTGGAACCCGGTGACCGCCGTCGCGACCGCCTGCCGGCAGTTGTTCGGGAACGAGGCACCACCGATGTTCCCGGCCGCGACGGGGTGGGTGGCCGACCATGCCGTGGGGTATGCAGTGGGCTCGTCGTTGGTCATCCTGGCCGTGTGCGTCCCTGTGTCCCTTGTCCTTTACCGACGGTCAGCGAACCGGTGATCGCCGATCACCGGAGAAGTTCCGACCATTCCGGTTACCGTGATGAAGTGACATCGGATGACGGCAGCGCGACCCCCGATGCGGACCACGGACGTGGACACGAATCTCGTTTGTTGCGCGATCTTCTCGCATCGGCTTCCACCGGGGACCGTGCGGCGTTCACGCGGCTGTACGACCTGACGAGTTCGCGCATCTACGGACTCGCGTTCCGCGTGGTCCGCGACCGCGAATACGCCGAGGAGATCGTGCAGGAGGCCTACCTGCAGTACTGGCAGAAGGCGGATCAGTACCACGCCGCCCGCGGGTCGGTCCTCACCTGGATGATGACCATCGCCCATCGTCGCGCCGTCGATCGCGTACGCAGCGAACAGCTGCAGCAGGACCGGATGTCGGACTATGGTGCGGCCTCGGTGGAGACCCCACGCAACATTCCGCTCGAGGTGGCTGTCCACGCCGACGAGGCGCGTACGCTACGCACATGCCTCGGCGAGCTGACCGAACTGCAACGGAGCTCAATCGAGATGTCCTACTTCGGCGGCCTGACCTACCCGGAGGTCGCGCAGCAGACCGAAACCCCCTTGCCCACCGTCAAGTCCCGCATCAGAGACGGCCTTCGCCGCCTGAAACAGTGCCTGAGGACGCAGGAGGATGCCTGACCTGACCATGACAACCACCGACACCGAGCCCGACGACCGAATGTCCGCCTGGCTCGACGACCACATCGAGCTGTACGCCGTTTCCGCTCTGACCCCGGAGGAGACCCTCCGCGCGGAGCGGGAACTCGCCGCGCTCTCGCCGGACGCGCGGTCGGCCTATGAGTCCCGGATCGTCGAGATCCACACCGCCATGGCCGGATTCGCGAGCACGTACGCCCTGGAGGCGCCCTCTGATCTTCGGCACCGGGTGCTGACCCATGTCTTCGACGAGGCAGCCGCCGACGGCGCCTCGGAGGCGCCGACCACCCAGCCCGTGCCCATCGGCGGACGCCGACAGAGCCCACGCCGGACGACGGCTGTGCTCGCCGCCGCCGCGGCGACCGTCGTCGTCGCCCTCGGCGCCGGCGTCCTGATCGGCCGCACCACGGCACCGGAACCCTCGCCTGCCACGACAGCGGTCGGCGAGACGCAACGGGACGTCCTCACGGTCCTCGCCGCCGGTGATGCGACCTTGACCGCCGAACCTCTCGCGGACGACCGCGGCACGATCACCGTCATCACCTCCGCGACCGCCGGCCGCGCGGTGACCCTGATCCGGGATCTGAGCCGTCCGCTCTCACCGGACAGCACCTTCCAGCTCTGGCTGGTGGGCGGAGCGGAGAATCCGGTTCCGGCCGGCCTGATCCCCGGCGGCGACACCGAACCCGTCGTCGTCGACGATCTCGGCGACGCCCAGGTGCTGGCGGTGACCATCGAGCCCACGGGCGGTTCCCCGCAGCCGACCACGCCGATCCTGGCTCAGGTCCCGCTCTGAGCCGAACCGGTATCGCCGAGCCCGCCGGTGAACGGTGCCTACACTGACGACGGGGCCACCTCGCCATCCGACGCGTTCTGCGTGGGCAGAGGTGGGAAAACACAGAAGACAGGTGGGGCGCGGTGGGCGTGAACGGCGGACGGTTCTGGACGGTCCTGATGACGGTGGCGGCACTGCTCGCCGCCCTCGGTTTCGTATCCGCGCCACCTGCCGGCGCAGCACCCGGATCGCGGGTCATCGACCGCTATGCCGACGACCCTCAGCAGACAACGCTGCTGGTGCACTCCGCGGCGATGGACCGGTCGGTCGCGGTGACCGTCCTGACGCCCCGCGACCGGTCGCGACCGGCACCGGTCCTGTACCTGTTGAACGGCGCAGGCGGCGGCGAGGACTCGGCGACGTGGGACGCGCGGACCACGTACAAGAAGTACTTCGCCGACAAGAACGCCTACGTGGTGACGCCGATCGGCGGCGCCTTCTCGTATTACACGGACTGGCAGCGTGACGACCCGGTCCTCGGCCGCAACAAATGGCAGACGTTCCTGACCGAGGAACTCCCGCCGATCATCGACGCCGAGTTCCCGACCACCGGCGCCAACGCCCTCGCGGGTATCTCGATGGCGGGGACCTCGGTACTCAACCTGGCCATCGCCGCCCCGGGACTGTACCGGTCCGTCGCCGCGTTCAGCGGATGCGCCCGGACCAGTGATCCGGTCGGACAGCAGTACATCCGGATGGTCGTCGAGGATCGTGGTGGCGCGAACATGGTCAACATGTGGGGTCCGCTGAACGGACCCGGGTGGCGTGCGAACGACCCTTACCTCAACGCCGAGAAGCTGCGGGGAACCAAGGTCTACATGACCAGCGGAACCGGGCTGCCCGGTTCCCATGAGCAGCTCGGGGACCCGAGTATCGACGGCAGCGCCTTCGATCTGGTCAATCAGGCCGTGGTCGGTGGCGGCATCGAGGTCGCCATCGACATCTGTACCCGTCAGATGGTGCAGCGGATGCGCTCGCTCGGGCTTCCCGTGCAGGTGAACCTCCGGCCGACCGGCACCCACTCGTGGGGCTACTGGCAGGACGACCTGTACGCGACCTGGCCCAAGCTGGCGCGCGACCTGCGCTGAACCCCGTTCCCGGGATCACCGCAGGTCGCGCGTCAGTGGTTCACCAGCGATCGAGGCTGGTGTATCCGTCTTGGAGGGCTCGCGCGAAGAGGTGCGTCTTCGTCGGGGCCGGGCGGCCCACCGCGGTGTACTTCGCACGGATTCGTGCAAGGTGGGTGCTCACGGTCGACGCCGAGATGAAGAGTCGGGCGGCCGCCTCTTCCTTCGACTCGGCGGCGAGCCAGGCGAGCAGAACCTCGACCTCACGGTCGGACAGGCTCGGCCGCGGCAGCGCCGCCGGTGCACGGTCAGCGGCCGGGCGGTAGTCGGAAAGCCGGGTGATGCCGTTGTGGAGCATCGTTTCCGGCGAGCCGACACGACGCTGGTCCACGGCCCCCCGGGACTGTGCGGTTCGGTAGAACTCTGAAGTGGCCGTCACTGGTCCATCCCCTATTTATCTGGCGCATCGCCCACGTCCCCCGCCGCCGCACGCTCCACGCGTCATTCCCAATGGTCTGAAGGTAGTGCCGCTGTCGGTCGCCCGGTAGACCCAGAAATGGGGACTTCTACCGTTCCGGCGCCGATCGACCACTGATTCCCCACCGTTCCCCTTTTTTGCCTACTGATTCCGAACTGGGCAGTCCCTGGGCCCGATCCGGATCGGCCTATTGCCGACGATCCGACGCACCACGACTCCGGTGCCGCTGGGGCACCGGGAGCCAGCCGTCCTCCACCGCACGCTTGAACAGGTCGACCTTTGTCCGGGTCGGCCTGCCGGCGTCTGCATACTTCTGACGAATGCGTTTGAGGTACTCGTTCACCGTCTCGGCGGACACACCGAGAGCCGCACCCACGCGAGCCGAGGTCTCCCCCGACGCGTACAGGGCCAGCACCTTCTGCAGCTGCGGCGAGAGGTCGACCGCGGCCAGTTCCGGGTCGCCGTCGATGGCAGCGGCCCACTCGGTGGTGAGGACCGCCCGCCCCTCGGCAGCCGCCCGGATGGCGTCGATGATGACGGACTCCTCCGCCGACTTCAGTACCACCCCGAGCGCGCCCGCGCGGGCCGCCGAACGCAGGAGTGCCGGATGCTCGCCGGATGTGTACACGACCGTGGCGACACCGGCCGCGGAGAGCGTGTTGACGTTCTCCCTGGGCGTGGTGCCGTCGTCGAGGCGCAGATCAAGCAGCACGACATCGAGTGGCATCCCGGCGAGCACGCCGGCGACCGTGGACGCCGAGCAGGCCAGCGAGATGTCGTCGACCGGGTCGAGCACCCGCTCGATCCCCCAGATCGGCGAGCGGTGATCGTCGACCATCCCCACCCGGATGGCACGGTCCACCGCCGCCACGTCGTTCGTCACCGTGCGCACCTCGTCGTCGGCACCTGGCTCGGTGCGGCACCCTTTCGGTGCGGCGATGCGACGTTACCCTCGGGCATCGACGACGCCCCCTTTCGTCGGCTCACCGGGCGGCCTGCACACGTCTCTCAGCAATTACACAGCGTGGCCCGGCCGCACACGAGGCGAACCGTATACGACAAGTCGGACACCGGGCGCTTTCCAGGGCGGACCTGCGACGATCCGTCTCGTTTTGTCGCTTCCCGTGTCCACAGTATGGAGGACATCCGCCTTCTCCGACGTCTCCACGGCCTGATCATGCAAGACTAGAACACGTTCTAGTCTTGCGTCGAACCGTGTCGCAAGACACCACGCAGATCAGTAGAAGGAGTACCGGTGACCGCACCCTCGTCCCACGACATCCTCGGCACCACGGTGACGATGCCCGTCGAGATCCGGCACGCGCAGTGTTTCGTCGCGGGTTTCACCGCCGACGCGGCCGCGGTCCAGCGTGCGATCGACAGCGAGTCCGCACGCCCCGGCACCCTGCGCCCGCTGCGCATCCGACCGGGCCGCGCGATGTGCATGCTGGTCTTCGTCGACTATGTGGACGGCGACCTCGGGCCCTACAACGAGTTCGGCGTCTGTTTCCTCGTCGACGACCCGTCGCAACCCCCGACCTCGCCGCTCCGCGCGCTCCGCTCCCTCGGGAAGGGCGACGCGCGTGCCCTCGTGCACCGCCTCCCGGTCGACGGCGACTTCACCCTCGCGGCCGGGCGCGGGATCTGGGGCTTCCCGAAGACGCTGGCCGAGTTCGACGTCGACCACACCTCGTCGGTTCGACGCGGCCGGCTCGAGGCCGACGGTTCGCTCGTCGCGGATCTGCGGATCAAACCGGGAATCAAGGTCCCGGACACGACCGCCGACACCGTCCTGCACGCCTATTCCCAGCTCGACGGCGTCACCCGGCTCACCCCCTGGCGGCTGACATCGGTGAGCGGGACCCGGACCCGCCTCGGCGGAGCGAGCCTCACACTCGGCGACCACCCCATCGCCGCCGAACTCCGCTCCCTGCGACTCGGCCGGCATGCGTTGATGACCAGCTCGGTGGAGAAGATCACCATGCGATTCGAGAACCCGACCGTCGTCTGAGTCTCGGTTCCGGACACCGGGGTCCCGACGCCGGGGAGAATGATCGCCATGAGCAATCTCGAGGCCCAGCCGGCCGAGGTCGAATGCCGCACCGACGCCGAGAGTGCGACCGGGTCCGGGCACCTTCGTCTGGAAGTCCTCACCGCACGCGACGTACCCCTCGGCGGCCCGCGCGCGATGACCGTTCACCGGACGCTCCCCCAACGCTCACGGTCGCTCATCGGCGCGTGGTGCTTCGTCGACCACTACGGACCCGACGACGTGGCGAGTTCCGGCGGGATGGACGTGCCGCCGCATCCGCACACCGGCCTGCAGACGGTCAGCTGGTTGTTCACCGGCGAGGTCGAACATCGCGACACGATGGGCAACCACGCGATGGTCCGCCCCGGCGAGATCAACCTGATGACCGCAGGACACGGCATCGCCCACACCGAGGTGTCGACGCCGGAGACCACGGTCCTGCACGGCGTGCAACTGTGGACCGCGCTTCCTGCCGATGCCGTCGACACCCCGCGGGACTTCGCCCACCACCGCCCGGACGACGTCGTGCTCGACGGGGTCACGGCCAAGGTGTTCCTCGGCGAGCTGCTCGGCACCCGGTCGCCGGTGCACACGTTCACGCCGCTGCTCGGCGCCCAGCTCGACTTCGCGCCCGGCGCGACCGCCGACCTCGACGTCGATCCCACCTTCGAACACGGCATCCTCGTCGACGCCGGGACGATCGAGGTGGCCGACACCGGCGCCGCCCCCCTCCAGCGCACCGAACTCGGTTACGTCGGGGTGGGAGCGTCGCGACTGACGCTGACCAACGTCTCCGACGACTCCGCCCGTGTGATCCTGCTCGGCGGCACCCCGTTCGGCGAGGACATCGTGATGTGGTGGAACTTCATCGGCCGCACGCACGAGGAGATCGTCGGATTCCGCGAGGAGTGGATGGCCCAGAGCGAACGGTTCGGACAGGTACAGGGATACGACGGAGACATCCAGCACCTGCCCGCACCCGCTTTGCCGCACTCTCGGCTACGTCCCCGGAAGAACACTCCGGGCCGCGCCTGACGCCGAGCCCCGCTCCCGGGGAGGGCCATCACGAAGGGCCGAGCAACCGGGCGAAGTTGGCGATGCCCGCCGCCTCGATCGCCTGCTGCCGCACGTCGGGCCCCGTACCGCGCGCGTCGTGTCGCACGTCGTCGGCCCGGGTCCGGGTGTTCGACGCGGGGCGACTCGTGGCTCGTGGCTCGACGAGTCCCGCGAGTTCGTTTGCCGCACGGTCGATTCGACGGCTCAGACCGCCGGCCGACTCGGCGCCTGCCCAGTCCTCCGATGCGGCGTAGACCCCGGTCGGCACGACCACGGTTCGCAGGTAGGAGAACAGCGGGCGCAGCGCGTGATCGAGGACCATGGAGTGCCGCGGGCTACCGCCGGCGGCGGCGACGAGCACGGGTTTGCCGACCATCGCGTCCACGTCGACCAGGTCGAAGAACATCTTGAACAGTCCGCTGTAGGAGGCGTTGAAGACCGGGGACGCCACGATCAACGCGGCCGCGGATTCCACGGCGTCGAGAGCGGCGCGGGCCTGTCCGGAGGCGAACCCGACGGTCATGGCGCGGCCGAGGTCGACGGCCAGACCGCGCAGGTCGATCACATCGACCTCGACGGCGACCTCCCGCTCGCCGAGGGCGTCGGTCACCGCCGCCGTCATCCGGTCGATCAACATCCGCGTCGACGACGGTTCGGAGAGCCCGCCGTTCACCGCCACGAGGCGCACCGCACCCCCGTTCATGACCGCACCTCGATCTTCTCGGCCTCGCGGCGGGCGGCCACCTGCGAGGCGTGGGTCGGCGCGTCCGGGACGTCGGCGGGCCTGCCCTGAGCGAACCCCTCGCGTAGCTCGGGCAGGACCTCGCCGAGCAGGTCGAGCTGCTCGAGGACGACCTTCAACGGCAGTCCCGCATGGTCGACGAGGAACAACTGTCGCTGGTAGTCCCCGAAACTCTCGCGGAACGACAGTGTCTTGTCGACGAATTCGGCCGGGCTGCCCACCGTCAGCGGCGTCTGGGAGGTGAAGTCCTCCAGCGACGGGCCGTGACCGTAGACGGGCGCGTTGTCGAAGTACGGCCGGAACTCCCGCACCGCATCCTGGGACCGCGGCCGGATGAAGAACTGGCCGCCCAGGCCGACGATGGCCTGGTGGGCCTTGCCATGGCCGTGGTGCTCGTAGCGCTCCCGGTAGAAGGCGATCAGCCGCTGGAAGTGCTCCTTGGGCCAGAAGATGTTGTTGGCGAAGAAACCGTCGCCGTAGTACGCGGCCTGCTCGGCGATCTCCGGACTACGGATCGACCCATGCCACACGAACGGGGCCACGCCGTCGAGCGGGCGCGGGGTCGAGGTGAACGACGTGAGGGGCGTCCTGAACTTTCCCTCCCAGTCGACCACGTCCTCGGTCCACAGCCGGTGAAGGAGGTGGTAGTTCTCGATCGCGAGCGGGATGCCCTGCCGGATATCCTGGCCGAACCACGGATAGACCGGTCCGGTGTTCCCGCGCCCGAGCATCAGGTCGACGCGCCCGTCGGCGAGGTGCTGCAGCATGGCGAAGTCCTCGGCGATCTTCACCGGGTCGTTGGTGGTGATGAGCGTGGTCGCGGTACTGAGCTGCAGTCGTTCCGTCTGCGCCGCGATGTAGGCGAGGGTCGTCGTCGGCGAGGACGAGAAGAACGGCTCGTTGTGGTGCTCACCGAGGGCGAACACGTCGAGGCCGATGTCCTCGGCCTTCTTGGCGATCTCGACGATCGCCTTGATCCGTTCGTTCTCGGTGGGCGTCCGGCCCGTGGTGGGGTCCGTCGTGATGTCGCTGACACTGAAGATTCCGAACTGCATGTCGCGCCTTCCGTTGCGTGCCGATCGCGCTGCCCTCGCAGCCTCGAACACCATAACCGGACCGCGGTCCGATTAATTCCGCCCAATCGCTGGGTTAGTGTTGGCTTACTACTCCGCGGTACCGACCGCGGAGGCGTCGCATGAAGGGGAATCAATGAAGATCCGGAAGTCCGTCGCCGCCATCGCCCTGGCCGGGTCCGCGCTGTTCGTCGCCACCGCCTGCTCCTCCGAGGACGTGGACGAGGCCACGAGCAAGGTGTCGACCGCAGTCGAGACCGCCGCATCCGAGGTCTCCACCGCCGCCGGCGACGCGATCGACGAGGTCACCGGCCTCAGCGACTCGAAGGCCCAGGACATCCTGCGCAAGGCCGTCGACCCGGCAACCCCTGCCGATGAGATCGACACGGTCGTCGACACCTCGGACCCTGCCACCAAGGCCGCGGTCATCGCCTTCGCAAAGGGTTCGTCGGCCGCCGGTTACACCCCCGAGGTCTACACCGTGAAGGACGTCTCGAAGGACGGCGACAAGAAGGCCGTCGCCACGGTGGCCGTCGCCAGCCCGCATGCCCCGGCGCCGGTCGACATCAAGCTCACCTACGTCGACGCCGACGGTGGCTGGAAGCTCAGCGCCGACGCCGTGACCCAGCTCGCCGGGATGGCGACCGACCACTGACACCGGCCGGCACCTCCTCGTCGCCGGTTAGACTCGCCCGGGTACGGCCCGTCCCGCGAGCCGGCGAGCGAGGAGGTGCCGTGCGCGTCGACATTCCCACCCAGCCGTTCTCACCGGCGATCACCGAACGTCATGAGCGATGGCCCGCGGTCAACGATCTCGACGACAATTCACTCCCGGTCGTGCCGGACGCCGCAGTAGAGGCCACACCTCCTGCCGGACACTCGACACCTGGTCCCGCCCCACGACCCGCCACGCGTGTCGAGACCCGTCTCCGCCCGGCGCCGGAAGATCACGCCGCCCTCCCACCGGTGGGCGACTTCTGGGGCCTGCAGAACTCCGTCGAGCAGAGTCCCGTTCTCGGCTCCACTTCGTCCGCACCCGCTCGGCTCTCGGACGGCCGGCCGGTGCCCCTCGTCGGTTCACAGCCGGCCCCGATCGTCCGGCCGTTGCCGTATTCGCCGCCCGCGGCGCGGCGTACGGTCGCACCCGCCGCATCGCTGGCGCTGACCACTGGTCTGATCGCGGTTCCCATGACCCTCGCCCTCGGACTCGGCGCGATCCTCGGCATGGTCGCCATCGTCTCGGGGATCGTCGGCATCAAGCAGGTCAACCGGGCACCGATGAACCGCAAGGGAACCGGCCGGGCCGTCACCGGAATCGTGTGCGGTGTCGGCAGCGTCGTCGTCGGCGGGCCGATTCTGCTGCTCTTGGCGTTGGTCTTCGGTCTCTGACCCTCCGACGATTGCTTTCTCGGCGAATCCAGTGTCCTCACAAAGACGTCGAGACCTGCCCGGATGTACCGGGCAGGTCTCGAGTCAGAGTATTGAGTTCGGCGGCTAGCTCACCGCGCGAAGATGTGTGCGCGCCGGCGCAACCGCCCCGCGCCCGCGCCCGAGCCACGCCTCGACCTCGCCGATGACCTGCATTCGCGCCTCCAGCGGCTGGACTTCGCCCAGCGTCGGCAGGCAGTTCATCAGGGCGGCGTAGAACGCCGCGGCCTGAGACATGCCATGCGCGGAACACACATGATCGTATTCGTCGATTCGATGTGCGAGCTCACCGTAGGTGAGTGCCTTGTCGCCCAACCGAACTGCGGTCAGCTTCGGCGTTATCGCGCCACGATCCTGGATGTCGTGCACTAGATCGTTCATGAGTGACTACCTTCCCCCCCGCCCATAATGGCGTGACCGCGGCGTCCCTGCCTCCCCAGACATTGGTACGTTGCGGCCCTTCAACACAGTGTGCCCTACCCCACGAAATATGGGGACTCTTGCTTCAGCATCTGTGGCACATTCCACAAGCGGTTCTGCGTGGAGAATGTGACTCCATGTTACTGCTGCGACGCCAGTTACGGCAGTTCATCACTCTTGTTTCGTTAAGTTGTTATTCGCGCGGAATCGTCCCGATATTCCGGTAGGTCGATTCCGGACAAACCGGATCAGGATCCGGCGGCCTTGTCGGCCTCCATGGGTTCACTCGAGAACGGGTGATACCCGGACGGCCTCTCGTCGCTCGTCCCACAAACGTCTCGCACTCCATCGTTCCGTCTCAGGATCCCATCCCCGCAATCTCACCCACAGGACACAGAGGTAGACAGAGGCGAACGGCAGCACGAGGAAGGTCTGTTGCGCGAACACCTTCCAGTCACGTCGCGCCCACGCGGCCCGAGACCCTCCCAGGGCGTATCCGACATTCCGCCACGGCGGCACCCGGAAGCGCCGCGACGAGCCCTCGACGATGAGACCGTAACTCAGCCACAGCCGCCTACCCGACTGACGGACGGCTGCGGACATGTCGTGATCCTCGTGGATGTCGTGACGCTCTGACAGGAGGAATCCCCGAATGGCTTCCCAGCAGGAGCGACGCATGGCAAAGCATTGCCCGATGACGCCGTTCGTCTCCCGGCCACCCTTGTCGGCGGCCAGCTTCTCGAGCTTTTCCTCCTGCTTGCGCCAGCCGGGAGCGTCGGCCATAAGGGGAAATCCGCCGATGACATCCCACTCGGCATTCGACTCATCGGTGAAGAAGCGCATCACGACGCTCGACCAGTCTCGGCGCGCCCGCGCGTCCGCGTCGACTCGACCGATGATGTCCCCGGTCGCGTTGTCGAACCCCTTGTCACGCGCCCAGGCGACCCCGCGCCGTTCCTCGGTCAGCGCCCGGACCCCGGGGTGCTGTCGCGCATAATCACGCGCGATTTCCCCGGTCCGATCGGTCGAGCAGTTGTCCACGACGATGACCTCGTCGATCGGGAGCGTCTGAGCCAGGAGATGGTCCAGGCACGCACCGAGTTCGTGCTCCTCGTTGTAGGCCGGCACGACGACGCTGAGTTTCATGGGCGAAGCTCCTCGGAAGGTCGGTGGAACAGACCGTCAGGTCGGGTCACGCTCGCTCGGGCTCAGCGAACCACCCGGTGTTCACGTCAGTCAGTCGGCGGTTTCGCCCGCTTCGTCTGCCGCCATCGCCTCGATGAGGCTCTTCGGCCGGAGGTCGGTCCAATTCTGTTCGACGTACTCCAGGCACGCGGCGCGGCTGTCCTCGCCGAACACCTTGGTCCAGCCCGCCGGGATGTCGGCGAAGGTCGGCCACAGCGAGTGCTGGTTCTCGTCGTTGACGAGTACGTAGAAACGGCCGTCCTCGTCGTCGAATGGATTCGTCATCGTGGTACCTATCGTTGGGAACCAACCGAGGTCGGTTCAGAACATGGACAAACTCAATGGTAGGCATTGCGGCGCCGCGTCCACCACGAACACCGAAGGTGCACACGGACGAGCGACATTCCGGGTACGAAGCCCGCCGCGGGAGTAGGTGATGTTCGGCCCGATCGGTCCGGCGAATCACCGGGCCGATCGGGTGCTGGTCAGCGCGACGGAATTCCGCACGTTGGCCTCCGCCTTCACCACCGCGCCATAGAGACCGGCGTCCTCGTAGGTCCCCAGCTGGTCGAGCAGATACTCCTCGGCCTTGTGTCGCATCTCCCGGCGGAACGGCCTCAGGTCACGGGGGTCACGAGTCGGAACCGGCCGAATCGGCGTTCATGGCGTCGATCAGACTTTTCGGACGCAGGTCCGTCCAGTTCTCCTCGACGTACTTGAGGCAGGCCTCACGGCTGTCCTCTCCGAACACCTTGGTCCAGCCCGCCGGGATGTCGGCGAAGGTCGGCCACAGCGAGTGCTGGTTCTCTTCGTTGACCAGCACGAAGAAGCGGCCGTTCTCGTCGTCGAAGGGGTTGGTCATGCGTGTCTCCTCTTTCCTGTTGTCCTCGGTCCGATCGTCCTGTCCGGCAATAGGTCACAAAGGTTTGTCGGGCGAATCGCCACTCTGTTCACCTGTGGCGGACAGCGCCTGCTCCACCCTCGGCCCGATGATGGCGAGCGAGGCGGCATCGGTCATGCCCAGGTGATGAGTCGGGACGTCGGTGTTGTCGATGGTTCCGGACACATGTTCTCGCCACCCCTCGGGGATCGCGGCCGGGTTCTCCTTGTCATTCGTCGCGGTGAAGACCTGGACCGAGCCGACGTACTGCTGCGGGCGGTAGGCCAACAGCATGTCCGCGGACACGGCGAAGCTGTCCATCACGCGGTCGACGACGTCCTCGGCGAGCAAACCCATCCCGGCGATCTGCGTCCGCACGATGTCGGCGACCTCTTCCGCACTCTCCGCCTTCACCGCGTCGTCGAGATCGAACAGATCGCGCCAGCCGCCCAGGATGTCGGCGGCGTGGTCCGGGTTCGTCGCGGACTCCTCCTCGACGACCGCTGCGGGGACCTCCCCGTCGACCGCCGGTGTGGTATCCATGATGCCGAGGTAGGCGACGCGTTCACCGACCGCCTGCAGGCGTGTGGCCATCGCATGAGCGATGATCCCGCCGATCGACCACCCGAGCAGGTGGTACGGGCCTTCGGGCTGCACCCGGCGGATCTCCTCGACATAACGCGCGGCGAGTTCGTGCGCGTCGGTCGCAGAGTCCTCACCGTTGACGACGTGAGGATCCTGCAGGCCGTAGATCGGCCGATCGGAGATGTACGGCGCGAAACCACCGTAGAACCAGGCGAGGCCGCCGGCCGGATGCACACAGAACAGCGGCGGCCGGGCGCCGTCGCCGCGCAGGGTAATCAGCACGTCGTTCCCGCGTGCACCGCCCTCGTCGATGCGTCGGGCCAACTCACGGACGGTGGGATCGCTGAACAGCCAACGGAGTTCGAGCGGAAGGCCATGGTCGTGCACCCGCGCCACGACCTGGGTCGCCGACAGCGAGTTTCCACCGAGGTCGAAGAACGACTCGGTTGCCGACACGCGTTCGATACCCAGGATTTCGGCGAAGACCTCCGCGATGACCCTTTCGTTCTTCGTTTCGGGTTCGACGTGGTCTGCGGTCACCACCACCGGCTCGGGCAGGGCGGCCTTGTCGAGCTTGCCGACGGGCGTCATGGGCAACGCATCGAGACGCGTCAGGGTTGCCGGGACCATGAAGGACGGGAGTCGCCGGCCGATGAACTCGCGGAGCTCTTCGTCGGCGACGTCCCCGGTGGTCACCACGTAGGCGGCCAGGGACGACGCGACCGCGCCGCCCACGCCGATGACGACCGCGGAGTCGACCGCGGGGTGCGCGGTGAGTGCGGATTCGATCTCACCGAGTTCGATCCGGAGACCGCGCAGTTTGACCTGGTCGTCGGTACGTCCCGAATAGGCGAGTGAGAGTGCACCGTCGGCGGACCGCTGCCAGCGCACCACGTCGCCGGTGCGGTACATCCGGGAACCGTTGTGCCCGAACGGATCGACGACGAACCGTTCAGCGGTCAGTCCGGGCCGGTTCAGATAACCGCGCGAGAGCGGCAGGCCGGTGACGTACAACTCGCCGGGAACCCCGACGGGGACCGGATGCAGGCGACTGTCGAGGACCTGCAGACCGAGGCCCGCCAGCGGTCCGCCGAGCAGGACCGGGTCACCCGGCTTCATCGGCTCACTGATGGTGATGCCGATGGTGGTCTCGGTGGGTCCGTACAGGTTCTGGATCCGTCGGACCGTCGACCACTCGTCCTTGAGCGCCTGCGGAACCGCCTCACCACCGACGTAGACGAGCTCGAGGGTTTCGAGTGCTGCGGGATCAAGCGTCGACAGGACCGTCGGCGTCAGGAATGTGTGGGTCACACCGTGCTCGATCATGAACTGCTGCAGCGCTTCTCCACCCACGGCGTCGCCGGGGCGGTAGGCGATGAGTCCTCCACTCGCGGTGGCGAGCAGATACTCGAGGACCGAGGCGTCGAAGCTCGGCGACGCGAAACCCAGCACCCGAGCCGGGCCGGACACCGACCCGCGCCGCATCTCCTCGCGCGCGAAGTTGGCGAGGCCGGAGTGGCTGACGGACACGCCCTTCGGCCGGCCGGTCGAACCCGAGGTGTAGATGACGTACGCCGTGTTGTCGATGCGAGCCGGGGCGAGACGTTCGGCGTCCGTCAACGGCGCCGCGGTGAAGGCCGCGAGGTCCAGGCCGGCGAGACGATGCCACTCGAATCCCTCGTCGGGCAGCGGCCCGGCGGCGTCGGTCGAGAGGCCGAGCACGGCGCCGGAGTCCTCGACCATGTTCGCGACCCGCTCGGCCGGATAGTCGGGGTCGATCGGCACGTAGCCGCCGCCGGTCTTGGCGACCGCCCAGATGGCGGTGAGCAGCTCCACCGATCGCGCGATCGCCAGGGCCACCAGGGATTCCGGACCGATGCCGCGGCCGACGAGCCAGCGCGCCAATCGATTCGACCGCGCGTCCAGTTCCTCGTAGGTGAGCGACTTGCCGGTCGCGTCGACGACGGCCACCGCCTGAGGCCAGGAACGAGCAGCACGCTCGAAGGTCTCGGCGAGCAGCTCGGGTTGCGCACCACGACCACCGGAGACGGACGTCAGTCGGCTGATCGCAGCGTCGTCGAGGAACAGGGCATCACCGACCGGCACGTCGGTTCGGGTCGTCAAGGCGTCGAGCAGTTCGACCAGCCAGTCACCGAACCGCTCTGCCGTCGACTCGTCGAACAAGTCGGTGGCATAGGTGAGCGTGGCGCGCCACGGCTCACCGGCTTCCGGCGCCGCCGCGACGCTCACCAGGAGGTCGACCTTGGCCGGCGTGGCCGGGAGCGGCAACGGAGCGATCACGAGATCACCCACCGATCCGGAGGGCAGATCGCCGGCACCGGGAACACCGCCGGCTGCCTGATCGAACGTGAGCCAGACCTGACTGAGGGGCGCGAACGCGCCTGACCGTGCCGGTTTGAGCGCGTCGACGACGGTCTCGAACGGCACGTCGGCGTGCGCGAATGCCTCGACGTCGACGGCCTTGACCTGCGACAGCACCTCGCCGAACGACTTCGCAGGCGAGACCTGCGTCCGCAGCACGAGCGTGTTGACGAACATGCCGACGACCCGCTCGAGTTCTTCCTGTCCGCGGCCGGCGATCGGCGTGCCGATCGCGATGTCGTCGGTCCCGGAGAGCCTCGCGACAAGCGTCGCCAACGCGGCGTGGACGACCATGAAGTCGGTCACCCTGTTGTCCTGCGCGACGACCGAGATCCGGTCGGCGACGCCGGCCGGGATCTGCACGTCGACGGTGGCGCCGACACCCGACGCGGTCGCCGGACGCGGCCGGTCGGCGGGCAGGTCGACAACATCCGGCAGTCCGGCCAGACGCTCACGCCAGTACGCCAGTTGTGACCCGAGGACCGTGGTCGGGTCATCGGGCGAACCGAGGACCTCGTGTTGCCAGAGCGCGTAATCGGCGTACTGCACCGGCATAGGCGCGAACTCGGGCACCGCATCGGCACTCCGCGCGACGTAGGCGCCCACCAGATCGGTCACCAGCGGGGTGACCGACTCGCCGTCGGCGGCGATGTGGTGCACAACCAGCGCGAACAGGTACTCATGGTCAGAGATGCGCAACCACCGCGCGCGTATCGGCCACTGCTTGGTGACCTCGAACCCGGTGGCCACGTCCCGCTCGAGAGCGGCCTGGTCAGGGGCCTCGGCCCAGTCCAGTCGGTCGGCAACGTCTGCGGCGGGATGAATGCGCTGCACCGGCCGCCCCTCGATCGAGGGGAAAGTGGTGCGCAGGGATTCGTGCCGCACGACGACGTCTTCCACGGCCTTACGCAGCGCACCGATGTCCAACGGTCCGGTCAGTCGCAAGACTGCCGGGATGTTGTATGCCGGTGACTTCCAGTCGAACTGGTTGATGAACCACATCCGCTGCTGTGCGAAGGACAGTGGAACGGTTTCGGGCCGCGGCTCGACCGCGACGATCGGCGGCAGGCCGCGTCCTCCGGTAGCGGCTGCGGCAACCAGTTCACGGACGCTGGGCGCGTCGAAGACGTCGCGGACCGAGATGTCCGCACCGAGGGCCACCCCCGCCCGCGAGGCCAGTCGCATTGCCGAGAGCGAGTTGCCACCCATGTCGAAGAAGCTGTCGGTGACGCCGATCCGGTCGACACCGAGCACCTCCGCGAAGACCTCCGCGACCCGTGCCTCGTCGTCCGTTTCCGGCGCCACATACTCACTCGAGGTGAACTCGGGCGCGGGCAAGGACTTCCGATCGAGCTTGCCCGCGTTGTTGAGCGGGATCTCGTCCAGCACCATCCACACCGTCGGGCGCATGTACTCGGGCAGCGGTGTCGCGATGGTGGCCTTGATCGCATCGACATCAACCGTCTCGCCGGGTGCGCCGGACACATAGGCAACGAGGTGTTCGCCACCGTCCGGGGCCTGAGCGACGGTCACCGCGGTGTGCACGACGCCGGGCGCCTGTGCGATCGCGGCCTCGATCTCACCGAGCTCGATCCGCTGGCCGCGGAGCTTCACCTGGAAGTCCGTTCGGCCCAGGTACTCCAGCTCACCGGAAGCGTTGCGGCGCACCAGGTCACCGGTGCGGTACATCCGCGCGCCGGGCTCGCCGAACGGATCCGCGAGAAAACGATCAGCGGTGAGATCGGGTCGTGCGGCGTAGCCACGCGCCAACTGGACACCGCCGACGTAGAGCTCGCCGGGCACCCCGGCCGGCACCTGGTTCAGGCGTCCGTCGAGTACGTAGGCCGTCGAATTCCACACCGGCACACCGATGGGAACGGTGTCACCGATTTCATCGAGCTGCTGATAGGTGATCTCGACGGCGGCTTCGGTCGGACCGTACAGGTTGTACAACAACGCATCCGGTATCGCGGCACGGGTTTCGGCGGCCACTGCCGGCGGTAGGGCTTCGCCCGTCGTCGAGACGATCCGCAGACAGTCGAGCCGCGCCAACCGTTCCGGACCGGCGAGCTCGAGGAACACCGACAGCATCGACGGCACGAAGTGAACCATCGTCGCGCCGGTGTCGGCGATCAGATCGGCCAGGTACGGCGGGTTGAGATGGCCGTCGGGTTCGGCGATCAGCAGCCGCGAACCCTGCATCAGCGGACCGAACAGTTCCGCGACCGAGCAGTCGAAGGTGTAGGGCGTCTTGAGGACCACCATGTCGTCGGCACCGATGGGCAATTCGTCCAGACCCCAACGCAACCGGTTGACGACGGCGTCGTGCGGCAAGGTCACCCCCTTGGGCCGACCGGTCGAACCGGAGGTGAAGATCGTGTACGCGGCATGCTGTGGACGCAGTCGACCACGCCGTTCGGTGTCGGTGAGCGGCGCGACAGAACCCTCGATCGGAGCCGACGCGTCGACCGCGATGACCCTGACCTTGTCGCCGAGCCCGGAGATCGGCTCGGGGACGGGCAGTCCGGCATGTACCAGTGCGACGGTCGCACCTGACGTCTCGACCATGTACTCGGCTCGGTCGACCGGTGCGGCGGTGTCGACGGGAACGTACTGTCCGCCGGCGGTGACGATCGCATGAATCGCGACCAGCAGCTCCACCGACCGTGGGATGCACACGGCCACAGCGACATCCGGGCCGACACCGGCAGCGATCAGCTGCCGGGCCAAGGTGTTCACCCGTGCGCCCAGTTCGCTGTAGGTGACACTCCGGTCCCGGAACACGAGCGCTTCGCGACCGGGGTACGCGGCGACACTGGCGGCGAGCGCGGACGCCAGGTCCTCGGTCGGCAACGGCCTGGTGAGGCCCTGCTGCCCTGCGGTGATCACCGCTGCCTCGTCGGCCCCGAGGATCGAGACGTCTCCGACCGGCACGTGCACGTCGTCGGTGAGCTCATCGAGCAGCGTGACGAAGCGGGTGGCCAGGGTGTGCACCGTCGACTCGTCGAACAGATCGACGGCGAATACGACCGCGCCCTGCCAGTCACCGGTGGGCGCCGAATTGACCATGAACGTCAGATCCACCTGCGCCGGCCGGCTGTCGATCTCGACACCGGAGAACACCAGGTCACCCACCGGAAAACCGGTCGACCGCGCGGCTCCACCCGGGTCGAGGGTGAGCATCACCTGGGCCAGCGGCGCGAAAGCCTCGCTGCGCACCGGGTTCACCGCGTCCACCACGGTCTCGAACGGGACGTCGGCGTTCTCGAAGGCCCCCAGCGCGGTGGTGCGGGTCCGGGAGACGACATCGACGAAGGACTCACCGAGGTCGATCTTCGACCGCAGGACCAGCGTGTTGACGAACATGCCGATCAGCGGGTCGAGTTCGGGCCGGCCGCGGCCGGCAACCGGGGTGGCGATGGCGACGTCATCGGTCGCCGACATCCGCGCGAGCAGCGTTGCCAGCGCGGCGTCGAGCACCATGAACGGCGTCGCACCGGTGCGGGTGGCGACGTCGCCGATGCGGCGGGCCAGATTCTCCGGGATGGTGAACGCAGTGGCCCCGCCCCGGCCGGAGGCGACTCTGGGCCGCGGCCGGTCGTAGGGCAGTTCGAGCACGTCGGGCATCCCGGCGAGTGCCTCGCGCCAGTATCCGAGTTGCTTGCCGATGACCGACCCGGCATCGTCGGGTGAACCGAGGACCTCGTGCTGCCAGATCGCGAAATCCGCGAATTGCACTCCGAGCGGCGCGAATTCAGGCGCGAAGCCCTCGTGTCGAGCACTATACGCGGCCGCCAGATCGGAGATCAGCGGACGCAGGGACTCACCGTCGGCAGCGATGTGATGGATCACGATCGCGAGCACATGCTCGTCGGTACCCACCGGCCACAGCCGGACCCGGATCGGCCAGTCGACGGCGAGGTCGAACTCGGTGGTGACCGCGGCCTGGATGTCTGCCATCGACTCCGCGGTGCCCCAGTCGAAGCGGGCGGCCACCTCCTGAGCGTCGGCGACCTCCTGGTATGGCACACCGTCGACGGCGGGGAACGTGGTCCGAAGCACCTCGTGTCGCATCGCGAGGTCGATGAAGGCGGCTCGGAGTGCGGACACGTCCAGAGGTCCGGACAGTCGCAGTACGTTCGGCAGGTTGTATGTGGCATTGCCAGGTTCGAACCGGTTGATGAACCACATCCGCTGCTGCGCGAACGACAACGGCACCCGGTCGGGCCGCGGTTCGACGGCAACGATCGGCGGCAGCGCAGGGCTGCGTCCCGCGACGGCCTCGACCAGTTCACGGACGGAAGGCGCGTCGAACACGTCCCGGACACGGACTTCGGCATCCAGTGCAGCCGACACGCGCGCTGCCAATCGGGCCGCGTTGAGGGACGTACCGCCGAGATCGAAGAAGGACTCGGTGACGCTGACCTGCTCGATGCCGAGGATGTCGGCGAAGACCGCGGCGACCGCTTCTTCGTCGGCACCGACCGGTGCGACGACGTCGACTCCGCCGAAATCCGGTGCGGGCAAGCGCTCCCGATCGACCTTGCCGGCCGCGTTGACCGGCATATCGTCGAGCAGCGTCCACACGCCCGGGCGCATGAACGGGAGCAGCCGCTCGGCGGCGTGGTCACGCAGTGCGGTCACCGTGACGTCGGCGTCGGCGGTGACATAGGCGACGAGACTCTGTGCGCCGGTTGGGGTCTCGAGGACTGTGACGACGACCTCGCGGACACCTGGCGTGGATGCGATCACCGACTCGATCTCGCCGAGTTCGATTCGCTGGCCACGGAGTTTGACCTGGAAGTCGACACGTCCGAGGTATTCGATCTGACCGTCGGCGCGCCAACGCACTATGTCGCCGGTCCGGTACATGCGCGATCCGGCTGGTCCGCTCGGGTCCGCGACGAATCGTTCGGCGGTCAGACCCGGGCGGCCGATGTACCCGCGGGCTATCTGAATACCGCCGAGGTACAGCTCGCCGGGTACGCCGACCGGCACCGGATGCAGTCGCGAGTCGAGGATCTGGGCGGTGGCATGCGGGGTCGGGGCGCCGATGGGCACCGTCGACAGTCCCGATCCGACCTCGGCGATCGTCGAGTAGATGACGGTCTCGGTGGGCCCGTACTGGTTGTGGAGGGTGGCCTGTGGCCACACCCGGTGCATGGCGTCGGCGAGGGCGGGAGGCAGCGCCTCGCCGCCGAGCTGCACGGTCCGCACCGATCGCATCGCCGCGAAGTCGTCGTCGGACAGCTCGCCGAGCACCAGCGAGAGCATGGACGGCACCATCATGATCGAGGTGACGCGATGCCGGATGACGTAGTCCCGCAACGCCCATGGGTCGCGTTGCTGACCTTGTCCGACGATGACGAGCGTGCCCTGACTGATGACCGGACGGAACAGGTCGAGCACCGACGGGTCGAAGGTGAAGTCGAGCACCGCCAGGATCACGTCGGCCGGGGTGAATTCGTGGTCGAGGTGATCGGCATGCAACATCGCCATCGCCGCACGGTGAGACACGGTGACGCCCTTCGGCTTACCCGTCGAACCCGAGGTGAAGATGGTGTACATCGCGTGGTCGGCGTGGAGCGAGGCGGTGCGGTCGGCATCGGTGATGGTCGACGCGTCGCCGGTGAGGGGCGCCGAACCGTCCACCTCGACGATCGTCACGCTTCCCGGCTCGACGCGGTCGGCGGCCTCACGCGCATGCGCCGAGACCACGAGTACGTCGGCACCGGTTGCGTCGAGAATGTAGCGGACCCGCTCGGCGGGTGCGTCGACGGACACGGGGACGAAATGACCGCCGGCGGCGATCACGGCGTGCGAGGCGATCACCATCTCCATCGAGCGCGGCAGCGAGATCGCCACGGGCACGTCAGGACCGACGCCCAGGCTGATCAGCTGTCGCGCAAGCGCATTGGTGCGGTCGGTGAGCTCGCGGTAGTCGATGGTGCGGTCACCGTCGATCACCGCGGTGGCGTGCATGAACGACGGCTCGACCTTCTCCACCAGATCGGCGATGGTTCCTGTCCCGAGCCCCGCCTCGCGATCGGTTGCCGATCCCGACCAGTCCGCGATCTGCGAACGCTCCACGGGGTCCAGCAGATCCATATCGCCGACCAGTACGTCGGGGTCGGCGACCGCCGCAGCCAGCACCCGGATCAGTCGGTCGGCCGTCGCGCGGACCGTCGACTCGTCGAAAAGATCGGTCGCATAGGTGACCGAACCCGACCAGGGTGCACCCGCGGGCGCGGTGTATACACCGAAACCGAGGTCGACCTTGGCGAGCGTCGGGCCCTCGTCGGCGGGTGAGACGACCAGCCCGTTGGGCAGTTCGGCCGATTGCTGACCGGCGCCCTCTTCGACACTCAGCCACACCTGGGTCAGCGGTGCGAACGCAGCGCTACGGACCGGATCGACCGCTTCGACGACCGACTCGAAGGCGACGTCGGCGTGCGCGAACGCGGCCAGGTCGGTGTCGCGGACGTCGGCGAGCAACTCCGCGAAGGTCTCGGATCCGGCGACGCGCGAACGCAATACGAGAGTGTTGACGAACATGCCGACCAGCGGTTCGAGTTCACGCTGGCCACGGCCGGCGAACGGCGACCCGATGGCGAGATCGTCAGTACCCGACAACCGGGCGAGAACCACGGCCAGGGCCGCGTGCACGACCATGTACGGGGTGACGCCGCGTTGCGCGGCAAGTCTCGCGATGCCGTCGGCGATATCGACGGGGATGTCGAAGGCGGTCTGTGCACCCCGGCCGGTCGCGGTCTGCGGGCGTGGCCGATCCGTCGGCAGCTCGAGCACATCCGGCAGACCGCCGAGCTGCTTGGTCCAGTAGGCGAGCTGACGGCCGACCACCGACGCCGGGTCCTCCGGCGAACCGAGCACCTCACGCTGCCATAAGGCGTAATCGGCGTATTGCACCTCGAGCGGTGCGAACACCGGCGCCTCACCGGTCGAACGTGCGAGGTACGCAGTCACCAGATCGGAGACCAGCGGCGCGAACGACTCACCGTCGGAGGCGATGTGGTGCATGACCATCGCGACGACGTGCTCCCCCGGCGCAGTCTCCCAGACGCGCACTCGCACAGGCCATTCCCGGTTCAGCACGAATCCGGTCGAGACCGCGGCCTCGATGTCTGCGACCGAACCGATGTGTCGCCAGTCGAGATGCTCGGGGATCTCGGTGACCTCGTGCACCAACTGGAACGGTATGCCGTCGGCGTCCGGGAACGTCGTCCGGAGCGTCTCGTGCCGGGCGACGACGTCACCCACCGCGACGCGCAAGGCCACCACGTCGAGGTCACCGCTGATCCGAAGGACCACCGGGATGTTGTACATACCGCTGGCCGGGTCGAGCTGGTTGATGAACCACATCCGCTGCTGCGCGTACGACAGCGGTACGAGCTCGGGACGCGGATCGATGCGCTGCACCGGCGGCAGCGCGGATTCACGACCCCGGACCGCGGCGACGAGTTCACGCACGCTGGGCGCGTCGAAGACGTCACGCACCGAGACGGCGACCCCGAGTTCGTTGGAGACCCGGGCCGCGATACGTGTGGCCGACAGCGAGCTGCCGCCGAGGTCGAAGAACGAATCGGTGACTCCGACCCGATCGATACCGAGCAGTTCGGCGAAGAGCTTGGCGACGGTCTCCTCGTCGGCGGTCTCCGGCGCCACGTACTCGGCGGCGCCGAGGTCGGGCGCCGGCAGAGCACGACGGTCCACCTTCCCCGACGTGTTCAGCGGCATCGACGCCAACCGGACCCACGTCCCCGGCCGCATGTACTCGGGTAACCGCGCGGCGACGCTCTGGACGACCGCGTCGAGTTCTACGTCTTCGGGCGACAGGTACCCGGCGAGCACCTGGCCACCCGGGGTATCCACGACCGACGCGGCCGCGTGCACCACGCCGGGGGCCGCTGCGATGGCCGCTTCGACCTCGCCGAGCTCCAGTCGCTGACCGCGTAGTTTCACCTGGAAGTCGGTACGGCCGAGGTACTCGATGGCGCCGCTTCGATTCCAGCGAACCAAATCGCCGGTGCGATAGAGGCGTGTTCCGGGATCGCCGAACGGGTTGGCGACGAAACGTTCGGACGTCAGGTCCGATCGCGCCGCATAGCCGCGCGCGACCTGGACGCCGCCCAGATACAGCTCACCCGGGACACCGGCCGGAACCGGGTTCAGGGACGAGTCGAGGATGTAGGTCTGGGTGTGAGGGACGGGGACGCCGATGGGCACGTGCCGATCGCCGCGAACGACCGGCTGGGCGGTGACGTCGACGGCCGCTTCGGTCGGACCGTAGAGGTTGTGGATCTCGAGGTCGGGCAAAGCCGCCAACACTGGTTCGGCCACCGCCGCGGTGAGCGCCTCCCCCGAGGTGAACAGCGTGCGGATGGCGGTGAGTTCTCCGAGCCGGTCGCCGAGTACCTCGGTGAACGCCGACAGCATCGACGGGACGAAATGTACGACCGTCACCGATTCTGCCGCGATGAGGTCGGCGACGTACTCAGGGTCTCCATGGCGACCCGGCTCTGCGATGACCAGGGTGGCGCCGAGACCGATGGGCAGGAACAGTTCCCACACCGACACGTCGAAAGTGATCGGGGTCTTCTGGACGAACACGTCGCCGGCTGTCAGCGAGTACCAGTCACGCATCCAGCGCAGCCGGCTCGCGACCGAGCGGTGCGAGACCGTGACGCCCTTCGGTCGACCGGTCGATCCAGACGTGAAGATCGTGTACGCGGCGGTCTCTCCGCGGACGGGCGAGCGCCGGTCCGCGGCGGTGATCGGCGCCGCTTCGGGTGTGGGGCCGTTGCAGTCGACGACGCGGACCGTAGCCGATCCCTCGTAGCGATTCCGCGCTGCGTCGGACTCCCCCGCGACCAGGACCAGCCGTGCACCAGAGGTGGTGACCATGTAGCGCAGACGTTCGTCGGGCAGCTGCCCGTCGAGAGGCACGTAGTGCCCGCCGGCTTCGGTGATCGCGTGAACGGCGACCAGCAGTTCGACGGATCGCTCGATCTCGACGCCCACCGCGACCTCAGGTCCGACCCCGGCCGCGATGAGCTCACGCGCCAGGTCAGCGACCCGCGCGATGAACTCGTCTCGCGACACGCGGCGACTGCCGAAAACCAGAGCCGGGTTCGACGCGGCCTGTGTCGCAGTGTGAGTCCTGATCAGCTCCGACACGTTTCGCTGACTCTCCTCGTGGTTTTCGGTGTGTGCACCGCCGTGGTCTCCTGTGCGGGCGTCTCGGTGCTTCCAGCTGTGTTCGGCGCCGTCCCTCATCGGAGGTTACCCGTCACGAACTCGAGCAAGGTCTCCTCCGCGGGGCCGTCCGACGCGCCTCGAGACCAACCGAGGACCTCGTCCTGCTCCGCAGGGGTCATCAGCGGAGCCTCCGCCACGAGAACATTCGGCAGCGATGTCAGATGGTCGAGAACCGCGACGAACCGCTCGGCCAACCGTTGTGCGGTCTGGGTGTCGAAGAGGTCGGTGGCGTAGACGAGCCGGACCTCCCCGTCGCCGCTCCGGTTGATCCCGACGGTCACCGTCAGGTCGTACTGCGCGGGCACCACCGGCGACTCGACTGGGGTCACCGTGAGCTCGCCTGCCTCGGCGGGCCCGTCCGAGGGGCCGGCTGCCGTCTGGTCGACGACCGTCACCATCACCTGTGCCAGGGGAGCGAACGCCTGCGTGCGGACCGGCTGGACACGCTCGACGATGGATTCGAAAGGCACGTCGGCGTGCGCGAATGCCTCGAGGTCGACCGAACGCACCTCGTCGAGGAGGTCGGCGAACCGGCCGCGCGGCGCGACGGGTGTCCGCAACACCAGCGTGTTGACGAACATGCCCACCAACGGTTCGAGAGCCTGCTGTCCACGGCCCGCGATCGGGGTGGCGACCGCGATGTCATCGGTTGCCGACAACCGCGACAGCAGCACCGCGAGTGCCGCATGGACAACCATGAACGGGGTCACCCCGCGCTGACGGGCGAGTTCGTCGACCCGCGCGCTCACCTCGGCGGGCAGCGGCACCGTCGCCATCGCACCCCGGTGCGAGGCGACCATCGGTCGCGGGCGGTCGGCCGGCAGCTGCAGGACGTCCGGCGCCCCGGCGAGTTGCCGCTCCCAGTAGTCGAGCTGCCGACCGACCACCGACGTGGGGTCGTCCGGCGAACCGAGAGCATTCCGCTGCCACAACGCGTAGTCGGCGAACTGTACGTCCAGAGGCGCGAACCGCGGAGTGTCGCCGGCCGCACGTGCGAGATACGCGCTGACGATATCGCCGATCAGCGGCCGCATCGACTCGCCATCGCCGACCAGATGATGCAGCACGGCCAGCAGGATGTGCTCGTCGTCGCGCACCTTCAGCAAGCGCACCCGGAACGGCGGTGCTGCAGCGACGTCGAATCCGGAACCAGCGGCGGCCACCAGATCCTCTTCGCCGGAGGCGATCGCCCAATCCGGCTCGGCTGCAGGCGAATCCGCGGCGTGGACCAGCTGGAATGGCTCTCCGTCGACGTCCGGGAAGGTCGTCCGCAGGACTTCGTGACGGGCCACCACGTCGTGCACCGCCGCCTCGAGTGCGGACACGTCCAGGCGACCGGACAGGCGGACGCCGACCGAGATGTTGTAGGTCGGGGCCTCCGGCTCCAACTGGTTGATGAACCAGATCCGCTGCTGCGCGAACGACAACGGAACACGATCCGGACGCGGATCGACCGCGGTGACCGGCGGCAGCGCGGCGGTCTCGAAGCCGCCGATGGTTTCGGCGAGGGCGCGAACGGAACCGGCCTCGAAGACGTCGCGAACCGAGACGGCCACGCCGAGCTGCTCGGACAGCCGCGCCGCGAGCCGCGCCGCGGACAGCGAGTCGCCGCCGAGTTCGAAGAAGCTCGACGTCGCCGAGACTCGACCGGCGTCAATACTCAGGACCGCGGCGACCACGTCGGCAATTGCGGTCTCCGTGCCGGCGGCCGGCGCGACGTACTCGCCCGCTTCGAGGACCGGCTCCGGGAGGGCTCGCTTGTCGAGTTTGCCGACCGGCGTCAAGGGCAACTCATCGATCACGCTGAACGACGACGGCACCATGTACGCCGGCAACCGCCTACCTGCGAAGGCCTTCAGCTCGGACACCTCGACGGTTCCGTCGGCCGGGACGATGTATGCGGCCAGCGCTGTCGTCACCGATCCGCCGACGCCGAGGACCACCGCGGATTCGACGGCGTCGTGCTCGGTGAGCACGGCCTCGATCTCCCCAAGCTCGATGCGCAAACCGCGGAGCTTCACCTGGTCGTCGGAACGGCCGGTGTACTCGAGCGTGAGGCCGCCGGTAGCGGCGTCCGGTGTCCACCGGACCACGTCGCCGGTGCGGTACATCCGTTGCCCGGCTTGGCCGTAAGGGTTGGCGGTGAACCGTTCGGCGGTGAGTCCGGACCGATCGAGGTAGCCGCGGGAGAGCGCTCCCCCGGCCACGTAGAGCTCGCCCGGCATGCCAACGGGCACCGGCCGCAGCCGGTTGTCGAGGACCATCAGGTCCACCCCGCCGATCGGGCCACCGAGTCGGACCGGCTCGCCGGGCTGCATCGCCGCCGAGATCGTGATGCCGATGGTCGTCTCGGTCGGGCCGTACAGGTTGTGCAGCTCCGTCGCCCCGGCCCATCGGTCGACGATCGGCTGCGGCACTGCTTCGCCGCCGGCGGCGATGACGCGAAGACTCGGCACCGCGGCCGGGTCCATGGTCGAGAGCACCGACGGCGTCAGGAACGTGTGCGTCGCACCGTGTTCGGCGATGAACCGTTCCAGTGCTGCTCCGCCGACAGCTTCCGACGGCCGGTATGCGAGGGTGCCCGCGTTGACGGTGGCCAGGAGGTACTCGAGCACCGACGCGTCGAAGCTCGGTGAGGCGAACCCGAGAACCACCGGGTTGTCGCCGGCATTCAGGCGTTCGGATTCCTGGCGGGCGAAGTTCGCCAGCCCCGAGTGGGTGACCGCTACGCCCTTCGGACGGCCGGTCGAACCGGACGTGTAGATGACGTAGGCGAGGTTCGCCGGTGTCACCTCTCCGAGCCGTTCGGCTTCGGTGATCGGTCCGGCGGGCGCGGCGGCGATCTCGGCAGCCACCGTGTCGTCGTCCAGTCGTACCCAGTCGAACTCCCGGGCCGGCAGGTCGCCGGACGCGACGACCGACAACCCGAGCACTGCGCCCGAATCCTCGATCATCGACGCGACGCGCTCGGCCGGATAGTCGGGGTCGATGGGCACGTAGGCGCCACCGGTCTTCGCCACCGCCCAGATCGCGGTCAGCAGTTGAGCCGACCTGCCGATCGCGAGGGCGACGGCCCGCTCGGGTCCCACCTCGCGACCGATCAGCCAGCGGGCCAATCGATCCGAGGCCTCGTCGAGTTCCCGATAGGTCAGTCGCTCACCGGCACCGTCGACGACGGCCACGTTGTCCGGAGCGCGGCGCACCGCGGCCCGGAACAGTTCGGGCAGCGTCACCGGGTCCGTCGCGGGCCCACCGGTCACGGGGGTGAGTTCGACGCCCGCTTCAGCAGGAAGGAGCGGAATCTCGGCACATGTCGCGTCCGGGTGGTCGGCGATGGCCCCGAGCAGCCCGGTCACGACGTCGGCGAAGACCGCGACCTGTTCCGGAGCGAAGGCCGTCGGAAGGTACTTCAGCTTCAGTGCGAGTTCGGCACCGCGACGGGACGCGGAGAGGTTGAGCGGATAGTGCGTGGCATCCGACGTCTTGGCACCGACCAACTTCAGGCCACCCGCGGACGATGCGTCGATGCCGGCGACCGAATCGACGTTCACCGGGAACGACTCGTAGACCGCGAGCGTGTCGAACAGCGTCGGCAGCCCGGTCTGTGCGACCAGCATCGGCAGGCCGATCTGCTGGTGGTCGAGGACCTTCACCTTGTCGTTCTGAACGGTGGTCAGGACGTCGAGGACAGTGGCGTCGGGGTCGACGTCGACGACCGCAGGGATCGTGTTGATGAACATGCCGACCATTGATTCGATGCCCTCGATGTCCGGTGAACGGCCGGACACTGTCTCCGCGAAGGTCACCGTCCTGGTGCCGGTGAGTCGAGAGAGGAAAACCGCCCAGGCGAGCTGGACCACCGTGGCCATCGTGGTCGAGTTGTCCCGCGCGAGTGCTTCGAGGCGCTCGGTGACTTCCACGTCGAGGGCGAACTCGTGGTCACGCGGCGGCGCATCGGCGGAGGGTTCGTGGCCCGGCGCGACCAGGGTCGGCTCGGTCACCGATGCGAGAACCTCGCGCCACGCGGTGATCCCGGCGGTGACGTCGGCGGTGGCCACCGCTCGCGCGTGCTCGGCGAAATCGCGCCCGGTCGCTCCCGGCAACCCACCGGTGAAGGTCTCTCCCGTCGCATAGAGCGACAACAGATCGGCGAGCACGAGAGGGCTCGACCACCCGTCGATCAGCAGATGGTGGTTGGTGACCACGAGCTCGGCGCCCTCTCGATGCTCGACAAGCACCGCGCGGATCAATGGGGGCTCGGCCATGTCGAACGGCTTGGCCTGCTCGGCCGCCAGCACGGCCTCGACGCGACCGTCGAGGGAAGCAGAATCCTCCGCCCGTAGGTCGATCACGCTCCACGGCACGGTCACCGCTGAGGGCACCACCGTGACCGCAGCGCCGCTCGGCAACCGGACGAATCCCGACCGCAGAACCCGCTGTCGTGCAAGGAGTTCCCCGAGAGCGTGCTTCAGACGCTCCGGGTCCACTTCTCCCGCCAGCGACAGCACGGTCTGTGTGACGTAGACGTCGATGGCCTCGACATCGCCCGCGACGGTTGAAGCGAGGTCTGCCTGGAAGAAGAGCCCCTGCTGCAGTGGGGTCATCGGCCAGACGTCGGCCCCTGGGTACAGCTCGGCGATCCGGTCCAGATCGTCCTGGGTGACGTCGACCCCGGGCACGTCGGCGCGACTGAGTCCGATTTCCGCGCCGCCGTCGACCAATTCGACGATCGCGCGCAATTCGTCATGCCAGCGTCGGGCAATGTCGGACGCCGCCGTCTCGTCGAGTACATCGGTGGCGTAGGTGACCTTGGCTTCGAGCCGTTTCGCTTCCCGACCGGCCGTACTGATGTTGATCCCGAAGATGCTCGGCGATCGCATCGCACCGGTGATGGTGCTCGGCATGTTCGGCCGATCGGACACTGGCAGGAAATCATCGGGAGCGGTGTCCGTGGCAGGCGCCGTGCCGCCGCCGAAGTAGTTGTACATGATTGTCGGAAGCGGGCGGTCGGCGATGTCGCCGTCCGAGTTGTACCGGAGGATGCCGAATCCCACACCACCTGCGGGACGTGACAATCGCGCATCCTTGGCCGATTTCACCGCGTGGACGACATCGCTTGAGGCGTCGACCGCGAGTGGCGTGATGCTCGTGAACCACCCGACGGTGCGGGACAGATCGATGGCGCCTTCGTCGCCGGCGATGCTCTCGTCCCGGCCGTGCCCCTCGGTCGAGACCGTGACGGGTCCGTCGTCGGTGATGCCGCTGGCGCGTTGCCAGCCGCGGACGGCTCGCGCCAGGGCGCCCAGGAGCACGTCGTCGACACTGCTTCCGAACGCCTGCGGAACCGAGGTCAGAATCGACCCGGCCACGTCGTCGACCACATACATCAGCGAGGACTCGTCGCGCCACCTGTGTAGTGCGCGATCTGCGTTGTCACCGAACGATGTCGGCGTTGCCGGTAGCTGCCGGCGCCAGTAGTCGATCTCGCCTGTGCGCGCGTCGACCTGGTTCGCGAGCAGGTGCGCGATCCGTCGCGCAGACGTCCCTTCGGGACGGAGTTCGATCGGTCGCCCGGATGTGAGCTGCGCCCATGCCGTGACGAGGTCCTCGACGAGGACAGGCCACGAGACTGCATCGACACCGAGGTGATGGATCGCGATGACCAGACGACGGCGGCCCTCGCCGTTTACCACGACGGTTCCGAATAGCGTTCCGGTTTCGGGATCGAGTGCGCCGAGCAATTGCCGATGGGCGTCGACGAGTGCCGGGTCCAGCGGACCCGCGGCGTCGATCTCCCGAACGGTCGGAACCGTGCCCCCGCCGGCGGTCATGGTCCAGTCGTCCCCGACTCGTCTAAGCACTGCGGTGAGCATCGGATGGGCGGCCGCCACGGCCTCAACGACCGTCTGCAGGTCGGACACTGCAGCGGCACTCGGCACGTTGAACACAAGCGACTGCGAGAAGTCGGCGAAGTCGGACGGCTGCTCGGAATGCTCGATCATCCATGAAGTGACCGGCAGGAGCGGCATGTCGCCGAATCCGCCGCCCGGCAGTTCTTCGATGAGCTCGACCGGTCCGCCCGAGGCCGCCGCGGCAGCTGCCATGGCGCGAATCGTCTTCAGCTCGAAGATCTCTCGGGGCGACAGATGGATACCTGCCGCCTTCGCCGCCGACGACAGCTGGATCGACATGATCGAGTCGCCGCCGAGGGAGAAGAACGACTCGGTGACGCTGATCCGCTCGTCGCCCAGCAGGCCGCCGACGATCCGGGCGAGGTTCTCCTCGGCGGGGTTCGCGGGCGCGACGTACTCGGCCGGTTCGGGGGCATGCGGTTCGGGCAGCGCGGTGCGGTCGAGCTTGCCCGCCGGGGTCAGTGGGATCTCATCGATGACGATGGCCTGGGAGGGCACCATGTGCGCCGCCAGGTGCTGAGCCGCCTCGTCGAGGACCGCGGTGCTGTCGATCGTCGCACCCGGTTTCGCGACCAGATAGGCGACGACCTCGGTGTGCTTGCGTCCGCCTCGGGTCGACTCGACGCCGACGACGACCGACTGTGCGACGCCCGGCTGGGCGTCGAGCACGGCCTCGATCTCGCCGAGTTCCACGCGCTGGCCGTTGATCTTGACCTGATGATCGGCGCGGCCGGCGAATTCGAGATTGCCACCCTTGGCCACCCGCACCAGGTCGCCGGTCGCGTACATCCGTGCACCCGGCTCACCGAACGGATCGGCGACGAAACTGACCGCTGTCTGACCAGGACGGCCGAGGTAGCCGCGCGCCAAGCCCGCGGTCGACAGATACAGTTCGCCCACGACGCCCTGCGGCACCTCGTGCAACCGTCCATCGAGGACGCGAACGGTGAAGCCGTCCACCGGCTTTCCGATTGTCACCGGCTTGCCGGCCGTCATACGCGACCGCGTCGCCCACACCGTCGCCTCGGTGGGCCCGTAGCAGTTGAAGATGCGGCGGCCGCGCTCCGACCAACGCTCGACCAGCTCCGGCGGACACGCCTCGCCACCGGTTGCCAGGTTCCGCACGTACTGTGCGCGTTCCGGATCGACCGTCGCCAACACCGACGGCGTGATGATCATGTCGGTGACCTCGTCGCGCTCCAGCACCGTCGCCAGTGCGTCGCCGGCGAAGTCGGCCTGGGGTGCGATCACCAGGGTGTGTCCCGCGGGGATGGCCCAGGCCATCTCGAACATCGACGCGTCGAAGCTCGGCGATGCAACGTGCAGGATCCGGGTATCAGGCTCGTCTTCCGGTGTGCCCGTGGTGATCTTGGCGAGCGAGTTGACGAAGTCGACGATGCCGGTGTGCGAGACACCGACGGCCTTCGGACGACCGGTCGAACCCGACGTGTAGATCAGGTAAGCCAGGTTGGTCAGCCGCACCGATCCATTGCGCTCGGTGTGGGTGATGTCGTCGCCGGACTCGGCTTCAGCCTCGAGGTCTGCGAGATCGACCCATTCGCAGGAGGATTCGCCCAGTCGAGCACGGGTGTCCGTATCGGTGATGCCGACGGTCGCGCCTGAGTCGTCGAGCATGTAGGCGATGCGGTCGGCCGGGTAGGCCGGGTCGACGGGGACATAGGCCGCGCCGCTCTTGATGACGCCCCACGTCGCGAGGACCGAGCCGATCGACCGCTCCATGCCGACCGCGACGACGTCTTCGGGCGAGACCCCGCGAGCAAGCAACGCCCGTGCGATCGCGTTGGTGCGCGTCTCGAACTCGTCGTAGTCCATCTCGGTGCCGTCGCAGATGAGCGCCGGGTGGTCGGGATCGAGGTCGCGCTGGGCGAGGACGTCGATGAGCGTCCCCTCCTCGACCTCGCCGCCCCGGCCGACCATCGCGCCGGGTGTGCGAACCGGAGCGGCGGACGCGCGTGCCGGCTCCTCTCGTTCGGCACCCACGATGTCGATGTCGCCGACCGCGATGTCCTGGTTCTCGACGACAGCCGTCAAGACCCGCCGGTACACCGCGGCGAACCGCTCCACGGTGGACTCGTCGAAGAGATCGGTGGCGTAGATGAAGTCCGCGGCCATCGGTGCGCCGGCGCCTCGTGCACGGATCGCCACGGTCAGGTCGAACTTGGCGTCGGCGGTAGCCGGGCCGACCGGCTTGGCTTCGATACCGGCGGCCGCGAGTCCGGCGGTTTCCTCTTCCGCGGCTTCGGTGTAGGTGAACGCGATCTGCGCCAGCGGCTGATATGACGACGAACGTTCGGGTGCCAGCGTCTCGATCAGATCGTCGAACTGGACCTGGTCGTTGGCGAAGGCGTCGAGCACCGTCGTGCGCACACTGCCGAGCAGCTCGCCGACGCTGTCGCCGGGATCTACCTGCGTACGCAACAGCAGGGTGTTGACGAACATCCCGATGAGGTCTTCGAGTGTGGCATCGTTCCGGCCCGCGATCGGGGTCCCGATCACGACGTCGGTGGTCGAGGCGAGTCGGGCCACGGTGGCCGCGAAGGCCGCCTCGGTCACCATGAACGCGGTCATGGAGTTGCTGCGGGCGAGCGTGTCGACGGCGTCCGCGAGGTCGTCGTCGAACTCGACGGTGACCGTCGCGCCCGCCGTGCTGAGCACGGCCGGCCGTGGCCGATCCATCGGCAGGTCGGTCACCGTGGGAAGTCCGGCGAGAGAGCTGCGCCAGTGTGCCAACTGCCCGCCGAGGACGCTCGACTCGTCCGCGGCGTCGCCGAGGACGGCCTGCTGCCACAGGGCGTAGTCGGCGTACTGGACGTCGAGGCCGGGTAGACCGGTCTCGCTGCCCTCCGCCCGTGCCGCGTAGGCGGCCATCAGGTCTCGGGCGAGCACCGGGATGGACTGGCCGTCCATGGCGATGTGATGCGCCGTGATCGCGATGTGCAGACCGGCCTCGTCGCGATGGAAACGTCCGCGGATCGGCAGCTGCGAGCTGACGTCGAAACCTTCTGTGGTCGAACGGATCAGAGCGTCGATCGAATCGGCCTCGTGCCAGTCGAGCCGCTCCCGGGCCGCAGCGACGGGCAGGACTTCCTGCACCGGAGCGGCACCGACGGACGGATACACGGTGCGCAGTACTTCATGACGTGCAACGACGTCGCACACCGAGTCGAACAACAACGTGTCGTCGACGCCCCCGGACAGCGTCAGCGCCATCGGGATGTTGTAAGTGCCCGAACCCGTGTCGAACTGGTTGAGGAACCACATCCGTCGCTGAGCACGCGACAGGGGCAGCCGGTCCGGCCGAGACTCGACACGACTCACCGGCGGCAGAGCAGGACGACGATCGGCCACCGCGGCAACCAGATCCCGCACTGACGGCGCATCGAACACATCCCGGATACCGACCTGCACACCCAACGCATCCGACACCCGCGCCACCAAACGCATCGCCGACAACGAGTTACCACCCAAATCGAAGAACGACTCGGTCACCGAAACCCGCTCGGCATCAAGCAAAGTCGCAAACACCGCCGCAACCCGCTCCTCGGCATCCGAAGCCGGAGCCACATACTCGACAGCCTCGAACACCGGCGCAGGCAACGCCTTACGATCCACCTTGCCCGACGACGTCAGCGGCATCACATCCAACCGCACCCACACCGACGGACGCATATACCCCGGCAACACCGACGCCACCGACTCGGCAACCACCTCCACATCCACATCAGCCGGCGCCACAWACGCCACCAACTGCTGCCCACCACCAGACTCAGCCACCACCGCCGCCGCATGCACCACACCCGGCGCCGCCGCCACCGCAGCCTCGACCTCACCCAACTCCAGCCGCTGACCACGCAACTTCACCTGGAAATCGGTACGCCCCAAATACTCCAACTCACCCGAAGCATTCCACCGCACCAGATCCCCGGTCCGATACAACCGCTCCCCCGGCCCACCAAACGGATCAGCAACAAAACGCTCAGCAGTCAGATCCGGACGCGCCG
>NZ_JAJQJP010000051.1:0-21910 GCF_021245825.1 Gordonia metallireducens
GGCCCGCACCGAACGCCCGCGCCGTGACCGAGCCCTGCGGCGTCGTGCCGTCGACCCCGACCTCCGCGACGGGCGTGTCGGCGGCGGCCGGCGACAGCACGCGACGGGCGAGGTCGAGGTCGGTGCCGAACTTGACCAGCAACGACAGCAACGCGGCGTCGGCCGGAGCGGGGCCGGAATCGACCTCCGGGCGGGGTCCGGTGGTCTTGAGGTATGAGGCCGCCCGGGCGGCGTCGATGACCTCGGCGATCGAGGGGCTCTTGCGCAGCGGCAGGTCGCGGAGTCGGCGGGCGAGGTCGACGACCTCGCCGATGACCTCGTCCTCGATGTCGGGCGCGCGCACCGCGACGATGGCGCGCTCGGTCTCCGGGTCCGGATAGTCGACCTGGAAGTGCAGGCACCTGCGCTTGAGGGCCGGCGAGAGTTCCCGGGTGTCGTTGGAGGTCAGGATCACCCAGGGCGACGACCGCGCGGTGAACGTGCCGAGTTCGGGCACCGACACCTGGCGTTCGGCGAGCACCTCGAGCATGACCGCCTCCATCGCCTCGTCGGTGCGATCGATCTCGTCGACGAGGAGCACGGTGGGGGTGGTCGAGGTGATCGCGGCCAGCAGCGGCCGGGCCACCAGGAAGTCCTCGGTGTACACGCCGACCTCGGTACGCGCCAAGGCCGCCGAAGCCGCCGAAAGGCTTGTCTCCGCGGCCAGTTCGGCGCTGATGCGATCGCGCAGCATCTGCACGTGCAGCAGCTGGCGGGCGTAGTCCCACTCGTAGAGCGCACGCGAGTCGTCGAGTCCCTCGTAACACTGCAGGCGGATGAGTTCGCGCCCCGACGCCGCGGCCAGCGCCTTGGCCAGTTCGGTCTTGCCGACGCCGGCCGGCCCCTCCAGGAGCAGCGGGCGGTCGAGCAGCGTCGCCAGGTGCACGACGACCGCCAGCTCGGGTCCGATCAGGTATCCCTGCTCGCCCAGGGCGGCGGTCAGTTCCTCTGCGGAGGCGAAACGAGCGGTCTCGTCGGCGTCCGCCAGGCGGGCCAGACCGGTGGAGGTGTGCGTCATCGGGTCGCCAGACCTTCCTTCGTCGGATCGTTGGGGTGGGACGGACCGCGTGCCCCGGGAGGGATCTCCCCTCCCGGGGCACGACTCCGCCACGGGCGTCGTGGGGGGTCGACGCCCGGGGGGCACGATCAGTAGCTGCCGGTGAAGGCGTGCGTGACCATGGGGATCAGCGATTCGACGGTGCTCTCGCGGGGGTTGCCCGGGGTGCACCAGTCGCCCATCATGTGCTCGGCGATGGCGCGGATCTGCTTCTCCGAGGTGTCGATGCCCTCGCCGCGGCCCTCGTACTTACCGGTGTTCATGCGGTTCTTCTCGTAGCTGTTGGTCGACAGCTGTCCGAAGTTGTCGGGGATACCGAGGTCCTTCGACAGGCGGATGGCCTCCTCGACCGCGGCGTCGGCGGCCTGGACGGTGGTCATCTTCGAGGTGTCGACGCCGAGCAGCGCGGCGATCTCTGCATAACGCTCGAAGCGGGAGGGCAGGTTGTACTCCCACACGCGGGGCAGCGCGATGGCGTTGTTGAGACCGTGGTGGCTGTCGTAGAAGGCGCTCACCGCGTGGGACAGGCTGTGCACCAGGCCGAGACCGCCGGAGTTGAACGCCTGCGCCGAGATGTACTGCGCGTGCATCATTCCCGTGCGCGCCTCGAGGTTGCGCGGATCGTAGACGGCGGTCCGAAGGTGCTTGGCGATCAGCTCGATCGCGTACTTCGCGTTGCCGAGCGACGGCGCGAAGTCCAGTCGCGAGACGTACGGCTCACTGGCGTGGGCGAGGACGTCGAAACCACAGAACGCGGTGAAATGCTCCGGGCAGGGGTAGTACAGCAGCGGGTCGTCCATCGCGAGGTCGACCAGACAGGTGTCGTCGAACGCGACCCACTTGTGCGGGTTGTTCATGTCCGAGGTGTCGGTGATGACATACGCCCAGGAGGTCTCCGAGCCGGTGCCCGCGGTGGTCGAGACCGCGATGTGCTTCGGGTTCTCCTTGTTGGTGGCCTTGGAGAAGCCCTCGAACTCGTTGATGTTGCGGCCGTCGTGCGCGATCACCATGCGGGCGCCCTTGGCGGCGTCGTGGCTGGAACCACCGCCGACCGAGATGATGCCGTCGCACTTCTCCGACTGGTACAGCGCGGCGGCGTCCATGACGTTGTAGTCCTTGGGATTGGACTCCACCTGGTCGAAGAGGACCACGTCGACACCCTGGTACTCGATCTTGCCGATCAGTTCCTCGATGATGCCCGAACCACGGAGGCCGGTGGTCATCAGCAGGGCACGGGTCATGCCCAGTTCTTTGGCCTCGACACCGAGCATGTCGTGCGCACCGACGCCCAGCTTCGCCTTCGGGAACGGGTGGAACTCCTTGATCGGGAAGTCCCAGATCTGGTTCAGCTCAATGGCCATGGGGTGAACTCCTTGTGACGGTTGGGTCTGTCACAACGAGAATGTCGCTCAGATCACAACGGCCACAAGGGGTCCTGACCCTTGGCGGGCAGGGTCGGTCCAACGGGACGGGGGTACCACCTGTCCGATCGGACAGGTCGGCACACGCGAATCAGTCGGAGACGCGCTCGATCTCGCCGCCGAGGCTGCGGAGGATCTCCACGAAGTGCGGGTAACCGCGGTCGATGTGTTCGACGTCGTGCACCTCGGTCACGCCGTCGGCGACGAGGCCCGCGAGGACCAGGCCGGCGCCGGCGCGGATGTCCGAACACCAGACGGGTGCGCTCGAGAGCTTCTCGATGCCGCGGATCACCGCATGGTGTCCGTCGGTGCGTGCGTCTGCCCCGAGGCGCACCATCTCCTCGACGAAGCGGAACCTCGCCTCGAAGACGTTCTCGGTGATGACGGACATGCCCTCGGAGATGGCGGCGAGGCCGATGGCCATCGGCTGAAGGTCGGTGGGGAAACCGGGGAACGGCAGCGTCGAGACGTTGACCGCGACCGGCCGACTGTCGTGACGCACCCGGAACCCGTCGTCGAAGGTGTCGACGCGGGCACCGGTGTCGACGAGCTTGTTGAGTACGAGCTGCAGGTGTTCGGGCAGAACACCGCGGACGGTCACGTCGCCGCGCGTCATCGCGGCGGCGATGCCCCAGGTGGCGCCGACGATGCGGTCCCCCACCACGCGGTGGGTCGTGGGATGCAGGCGGTCGACGCCGTTCACGGTCAGCGTCGACGTACCGGCGCCCTCGATCTGCGCACCCATCTGCTGCAACATCACGCAGAGGTCGACGATCTCGGGCTCGCGGGCGGCGTTGTCGATGGTCGTCTGGCCCTCGGCGAGCACCGCGGCCATCAGGATGTTCTCGGTGGCACCCACCGACGGGAACTCGAGCGCGATGGGCGCGCCGACGAGCGCGTCGGCCTCGGCGACCACGCAACCGTGCTCGATGGAGCTGGTCGCACCGAGGGCGCGCAGACCCGCCTGATGCATGTCGAGGGGCCGCGACCCGATCGCGTCACCACCCGGAAGCGCCACGACGGCTCGATGGCACCGGGCCATCAGCGGACCGAGGACGCACACCGAGGCACGGAACTGCCGAACAGCTGCGAAATCGGCGTGGAACTTCGGTTCGGCCGGGGACGTGATCGACACGGTGTCGCCGTCCATCTCGACGACAGCACCGAGACCTCGCAGGACGTCGGCCATCAGCGGCACGTCGGCGATCTCCGGTGCGTTCGTCAGCACCGTCGTCCCCTCGGCCAGCAATGCCGCCGCCATCAGCTTCAGCACGCTGTTCTTGGCGCCACCCACCGACACCTCACCGGACAGACGTGCCCCGCCCGTCACCAGAAACCGATCGCTCACGCATGCCACCTTATCCGCCGCCGTCCGGCACTCATCGCACGCAGTACATTCAACGCATGGCCGTTCATCTGACGAGGATCTACACCCGCACCGGCGACGACGGTTCGACCGGTTTGAGCGACTTCTCGCGCGTCCCCAAGACGGATCCGCGCGTGGTCGCCTATGCCGACTGTGACGAAGCGAACGCCGCGATCGGCGCGGCACTGGCTCTCGGCGGTGACGTACCCGCCGACATCGCCGCGGTGCTGTCCACGGTGCAGAACGACCTGTTCGACGCCGGCGCCGACCTGTCGTCGCCCATCGTGGAGAACCCGAAGTACCCGCCGCTGCGGATCGCCCAGGAGTACATCGACGCCCTCGAGGGCTGGTGCGACGACTTCGGCGCCGATCTGCCGCCGCTGGACTCGTTCATCCTCCCCGGCGGCACCCCGTTGGCGGCCCTCCTGCACCAGGCGCGCACCGTGACCCGTCGTGCGGAGCGTTCGGCCTGGGCCGCGGTGGCGGCACACCCGGACACCACCAGCGTGTTGCCGGCGAAGTACCTCAACCGACTGTCGGACCTGTTGTTCATCCTGTCGCGGGTGGCCAACCGGGCACCCGACGGCACGCTCGGCGACGTGAAGTGGGTTCCGGGCGGCAACCGGCAACGTCCGGAATCATCCGACAGCTGAGAACTGGGCGCCGAAAGACGCGAATACCGGCGCGATCCCGCCGACCGGCGGGATCAGGCGCTCTTACGCCGCTGTGACCGTGCGGACTGCCGCGACTCCAGCCAGGACTGGAACGCGGTGACCGCGCCCGGGCCCATGGCGAGCTCGTAGCCGTCCTTGACCTTGCCGTCGGTGCCCGCACCATCGGAACCCTTGCCGATGGTGGGGGTCTTGCCGGTGGTCTGTACCTGGAGGATCAGCATGCCCTCGAGGATCTCCGTCTCGGTGCCCTCGGGACGGCGACGGCCGGCGATCTCGATGCCCTGACGGGCGAAAGTGACGTTCGGGCCCGGACGCAGCGATGCCAGCCGGTAGTAGCGCAGTGAATTGTCGCTGTAGTGCACCGTGCCGTGTCGCCAGCCGTGATCGACCTCCGCCGGGATGGTGCGCAGCAGGATCGGGGTGCCCACGCGTCGGAGCTGGGCCAGACGCACCGCCAGCAACACACAGACGATGACGGCAACCGCCAGCAGCACACTGAGCAACACGACCAGCAGCGTCATCACCTACTCCTCTGTGCAATCACCGCATACGTCCTATCCGCCGTCGAAATCCTGATCGAGGATGGACGGCATGACCGGCAAGCGGGACAAGGGCTGTGGATCCAGCATGCCAGATCACGCACATCGGACGCGAAACGACCTCGGCCGGTCACCGGACGTGAGTCCGATGACCGGCCGAGGCGACCGTCGCGCGAGCGAGGGTGTTACTTCGAAACGTGCTGTGCCGCAGTCAAACGCGCGTGAGCACGGTGATACTCCGGGGAGTCCGGCTCAGCCTGCTCGAGTGCGGTCTTCTCCGCGTTGATGTCGACGTCGTCGGCCCAGTCGGCCGACTCCGCGAGCACCGTGACGGCCTCGCCGGTGACGGACAGGAATCCGCCTTCGACCGCGGCCGCGCGGCGATTGCCGTTCTCCTCGACGATCACCACGAAACCACCCGGGACCAGCTGGCCCAGGAGCGGCTCGTGGTTGGCCAGGATGCCCAGCTCGCCGACCGTGGTCTGCGCGATCAGGAACGTGGCCTCGCCCGAGTACAGGCTCGAATCCGCGGAGACAACCTCCACGTGGAAGGACTTCTCAGCCATGGATTACCGCTACTTTCCGGCGATCTTGGCGGCGGCGGCCTCCACGTCGTCGAGTCCACCGCAGCTGTTGAACGCCTGCTCGGGCAGGTGGTCGAACTCGCCCTTGGCGACACGGTCGAATGCCTCGATGGTGTCCGCGAGCGGGACGACCGAGCCCTTCTGACCGGTGAACTTCTCGGCGACGAGGAAGTTCTGGCCGAGGAACTTCTGGATACGGCGAGCACGCTGCACCGTGACCTTGTCCTCTTCGGAGAGCTCGTCCATACCGAGGATGGCGATGATGTCCTGCAGCTCCTTGTACTTCTGCAGGATGCGCTTGACCTCGTTGGCGACGCGGAAGTGCTCGTCGCCCACGATCGAGGCCTCGAGGATTCGCGAGGTCGACGTCAGCGGGTCCACGGCGGGGTAGATACCCAGCTGCGAGATCGGACGCGAGAGCTCGGTGGTCGCATCGAGGTGCGCGAAGGTGGTCGCCGGCGCCGGGTCGGTGTAGTCGTCGGCGGGGACGTAGATCGCCTGCAGCGAGGTGATCGAGCGGCCCTTGGTCGAGGTGATGCGCTCCTGGAGCTCGCCCATCTCGTCGGCCAGGGTCGGCTGGTAGCCCACCGCGGACGGCATACGGCCGAGGAGGGTCGAGACCTCCGAGCCGGCCTGCGTGAAGCGGAAGATGTTGTCGATGAACAGCAGCACGTCCTGGTGCTTCACATCGCGGAAGTACTCCGCCATGGTCAGCGCCGACAGAGCCACGCGCATACGCGTGCCCGGCGGCTCGTCCATCTGACCGAACACCAAGGCGGTGTCCTGGAGAACGCCCATCTCCTCCATCTCGAGGTGGAGGTCGGTGCCCTCACGGGTGCGCTCGCCGACGCCGGCGAACACCGAGGTGCCGGAGAACTCACGCGCGATACGCGTGATCATCTCCTGGATGAGGACGGTCTTGCCGACGCCCGCACCACCGAACAGACCGATCTTGCCGCCCTTGACGTACGGGGTCAGCAGGTCGATGACCTTGATGCCGGTCTCGAGGATCTCGGTCTTGCCCTCGAGCTCGTCGAAGGCCGGGGGCTTGCGGTGGATGCTCCACTGCTCGCCGTCGCGACCCAGGCCGGGGCTGTCGAGGCAGTCGCCGAGGGCGTTGAAGACGTGGCCCTTCACGACGTCGCCGACCGGCACGACGATCGACTTGCCGGTGTCGGAGACCGACGCACCGCGGACGAGGCCGTCGGTGGGCTGCATCGAGATGGTGCGCACCAGGTTGTCACCGAGGTGCTGCGCGACCTCGAGGGTCAGGGTCTTGGCAACCGAGGAGAGGGTGACCTCGGCGTGCAGGGCGTTGAACAGCTCAGGGATCGAGCCCCGGGGGAACTCGACGTCGACCACGGGGCCGATGATGCGGACGACCCGCCCGTCGGCGGAACCCGCCGACTGCGCGGAGGGGGTTTCTACTGCTGCGGTCATGGTGCTTGGGTCACTTCCTCTTGATCGAAGTATTGGTTCTCGTCGTCAGGACTCGGGGGCGCTGCGGCTAGTTGGCCAGTGCGCTCGAACCACCGACGATCTCGCTGATTTCCTGGGTGATCTGGGCCTGGCGGAGCTGGTTGGCCTCGCGTGAATACGTCTTGGCCAATTCCTCGGCGTTGTCGGTCGCCGCCTTCATGGCGGTGCGTCGAGCCGCCGACTCCGATGCGGCCGAATCCAGCAGTGCCGCGTACACCCGCGTTGCCACGTACTTCGGCAGCAGCGCGTCGAGCAGGGCATCCGCACCCGGCTCGAACGTGTAGTTCCGAGACGGGGTGTCGTCGGACGACTCGTCGTCCTCGGACACGACCAGCGGCGCCACCCGGCGGACCTCCGGTACCTGCGACAGCATCGACTGGAACCGGGTGTAGACCAGGTGCAGTTCGTCGACGCCCTCGAGGACGCCGTCGCCACCCGGACGCTCGACGTCGGTGCCCGACCCGGCCACGAACAGATCCACCAGGAACTGTGTCGGCTCGGCGGCGTCCATGTACTTCGGCGCCTCCGAGAAGCCCGTCCACGAGTCCGAGACGGTCAGGCCGCGGAAGTTGAAGAACCCCACACCCTTTCGACCCATCACGAAGAGCACGGGTTCCTTGCCCTCCTCGCGCAGCAGCGCGATGAGTTCACGGGTCGCCTTGAGCACGTTGGCGTTGTAGCCACCGCACATGCCGCGGTCGCTGGTGACCACCAGGATCGCCGCGCGCTTGGGATTCTCGCGCTCGTTCAGCAGCGGGTTGTCCAGGTAGCCCGAGTTGCTCGCGAGCTCGGAGAGCACCGTCGTCATCTCTTCCGAGTACGGCTTCGCCGCCGCGACGCGACCCTGGGCCTTCGTGATACGCGAGGTCGCGATCAGCTCCTGAGCCTTGGTGATCTTCTTGGTCGACTGGACCGACCGGATGCGTGAGCGCAGCTCACGAATGCTGGCCATGAGCCCTCACCCCTTCCTTATCGCAATGTCCGTTGACGTCTGAGATCACTTGCGGATCTTGATCTCTTCGTTCTCGACGTTCTCGGCATCCATTGCCTGCGCCTCGGCCTCGTTGACCACGCGACGGCCGTCGTGGGTGAGGTAGCCGTTCTTGAACTTGTTGGTCTCGGCGACGAGGGCCTCGGCCTGGTCGTCGGCGAGCGCCTTGCCGCCGGCGATCGAGTCGTAGACACCCTTCGCGTTGTGGTGCAGGTGGCTCAGCAGCTGGGTCTCGAAGTTGCGCACGTCGTCGACCGGGACCGAGTCGTAGTGGCCCTCACCGCAGAGGTAGATCGAGACGATCTGGTCCTCGACCGAGAACGGGCTGTACTGGTCCTGCTTGAGCATCTCGACCCAGCGTGCGCCGCGTTCGAGCTGCGCCTTCGACGCATCGTCGAGGTCGGAGGCGAAGGCCGAGAAGGCTTCCAGCTCGCGGAACTGGGCCAGCTCCAGACGCAGCGAACCCGAGACCTTCTTGAGGCCCTTGGTCTGTGCGGCACCACCGACGCGGGACACCGAGGTACCGACGTTGATGGCCGGGCGGACACCCTTGTTGAAGAGGTCCGACTCGAGGAAGACCTGGCCGTCGGTGATCGAGATGACGTTGGTCGGGATGAACGCCGAGACGTCGTTGGCCTTGGTCTCGATGATCGGCAGACCGGTCATCGAACCACCGCCGAGCTCGTCGGAGAGCTTTGCACAACGCTCCAGGAGGCGCGAGTGCAAGTAGAAGACGTCACCGGGGTATGCCTCGCGGCCCGGCGGACGACGCAGCAGCAGCGAGATGGCGCGGTAGGCCTCGGCCTGCTTGGTCAGGTCGTCGAACACGATGAGGACGTGCTTGCCCTGGTACATCCAGTGCTGGCCGATGGCCGAACCGGTGTAGGGGGCGAGCCACTTGAAGCCGGCCGAGTCAGAAGCCGGGGCGGCGACGATGGTGGTGTACTCCATCGCGCCGGCCTCTTCGAGAGCGGACTTGACGCCGGCGATGGTCGAACCCTTCTGACCGATCGCGACGTAGATGCAGCGGACCTGCTTGGTGGGGTCGCCGGTCTCCCAGTTCGCCTTCTGGTTCAGGATGGCGTCGATGCAGACGGCGGTCTTGCCGGTCTTGCGGTCGCCGATGACGAGCTGACGCTGTCCGCGGCCGATGGCGGTCATGGCGTCGATGGCCTTGATGCCGGTGGCGAGGGACTCCTCGACGGGCTGGCGCTCGAGCACCGACGCGGCCTGCAGCTCCAGGACGCGCTGCTCTTCGGCTTCGATGTCGCCCTGACCGTCGATCGGGGCGCCGAGGGGATCGACCACGCGGCCGAGGAAGGCGTCGCCGACGGGCACGGAGAGCACGTTGCCGGTACGGCTGACCTGCTGGCCTTCTTCCAGGGACTCGTAGTCACCCAGGATGACGGCGCCGATCTCGTCCTCGTCGAGGTTCAGCGCGACGCCGAGGACGCCGCCGGGGAACTCGAGGAGCTCGTTGGCCATTGCGCTGGGCAGTCCGCTGACGTGAGCGATACCGTCCGACGTATCGGTGATGATGCCGACCTCGTCACGCGACGCTTCGGCTTCGAACGACGAGACGTACTGCTCGATCGCTCCCTTAATCTCGTCTGGTGAGATCGTCAACTCCGCCATGGGTTCTCGTCTTTCCTTGATTAGCTCTGAGGCTTTAGGGCTCGGGCTTGGGGTGTTCAGGTGGTCAGGGGTCGAGCTGCGTCAGCGCGGCAGGGTCTCGGCTGCCTTCGCGAGGCGCGTGGCGACATCGGCGTCGATGACCTCGTCGCCGACGCTGATCCGCAGGCCGCCCAGCAGTTCGGGCTGGACCTCGGTCTGCACCGAGATGGTGCGGCCGTAGATCCCGCCGAGGACGGTCGCGAGGCGCTCGACCTGTGCATCGGCCAGCTTGGAGGCCGACACGACGTGGGCGACCGATTCGCCGCGTCGGGCGGCGGCCAGCTCGGCGAGCTGATCGACGGCGACATCGGCGGCCTGACCGTTCAGCAGGCGGACGGTCGAGGACAGCAGCGTCCAGGTGTGGCCACTGACCTTGTCCCCCACCAGCTTCTGCAGGAGGTCGACGCGCTTGTCGGCGTCCTTGCTGTGATCGGAGAGCAGCGAAGCGAGCTGCGGGTTGGCCTCCAGGATCCGGCTGACGCGGAACAGCTCGTCCTCGACCTGCTCGATGACCCCGTCACGCTCGGCGGCGGTCAGCACGATCAGCGAGTTCTGACGACGCAGGGCGGCGATGAAGTCGCCCGACGACGACCAGCGCTGAGTCGAGGCGGTCGCGAGGACCTCCACGACCACCGGGGCCACCTTGCCGTCGAACAGGGTGTGCACCAGCGAGTTCTTGCCGGCGGCGTTCTCGTCGTCCTCGACCAGGCGCTTGCGCAGCACCGGGTTCTCGCCGAGGAAGTTGATGGCCGCGGTCAGGTCACCCGACGCCGCGGAGAGAGCCGCACCGTCGAGGTCGCCCGCAGCCGAGTCGAACTTGTCCGACACGGCGAGAGCGGCGTCGCGGCTCGCGGCACGCATGGCGTGCAGACCGACGAGCTTGGCGCTCGACGGAATGGCCGACGACGATCCCGACGACATCTCCTCGAGCTCGTCGATGACCCGGTCGACGCTGGCGGCCTGGGCCGAGTCGTCGGCGAGGTGGTTGCGCACGAGTTCGCCGGCCTTGTCGACCGCGGCGAGGCCGAGGTCGGTACGAAGCTGACGGACCAGGTTCGCCCGCACCAGCGCGACCTGGTTGCGGCCGTGCTCGGAGATGCGCTTGACCTCGTGATCGGCCTGGGCGCGGATGTCGGAGGTGATCGCCTCGGCGTCTGCCGCGGCGTCCTTCTTCATCTGCTCTGCCTCGGCCTTGGCCTCGGCGACGGCCTTTTCACGGGCCTTCTGGCCTTCGGCGACCCGCTTCTTGGCGGCTTCGGCCTCGGCGAGTTGGGTGCGCACCGTCTCCTGACGATCACGCATCATCTTCTGCACCGGCGGGCGTACGTACTTCCACAGCAGGAAGATGATGACCGCGAAGCCGAAGAGCTGAGCGATGAAGATCGCAGGGTCGAACGCAGCACCGATGTCGTGGAGCCAGGTGCCGATGGGGCCCTGGTCGGATTCGGTCTCAGTGTTGGCAGCCATCAGTTCACCGCTCCGCTCGTCGATCGGGTGTCGGAAAGAGTGGCCGAGTCGACACCGAGCACACGCGCCGCGAGGGTCTTGGCGAGTGTGTCCACATCAGCTGCAGCCGTCGATGCCGCCTGCTCACCCTGAGCCGCCAGCTCGGAGCTGGTCGACTGCAGGGCAGCGTCGGCCTCGGCGGTCGCTCGCTGCTTCATCTCGTTCAGCTGTTCACGGCCCTGTGCGCGAGCTTCGTCGCGCTTGGCGGTGGCCTCACCGCGCGCTTCCTTGAGGAGCGAACGGAACTGCACGTCCGCATCCTCGAATTCGGCGGCGGCAGTCCGATTGTCCTCCGCGGTGCGGTGGATCATCTCGTCCCGCTCCTCGAGGACCTGCTGAATCGGCGGAACCACGAACTTGCGGATGACCAGCAGCAAAATCACGAAGATGAGCAGGACAACGAAGAACGTTCCATTCGGAAGCAGGAAGTTCTCTGCAGCAAGCGTCATTGTGGTGAGGTGTCGTTTCTACTCGGCGACAAAAGGGAGAGCGGTGATCAGCCGGCGCTGATCGGGGTGGCGAACACGAAGAGCGCCATGAAGGCCAGGTTGATGAAGTAAGCGGCCTCAACCAGACCAACGGTGATGAAGAACGGGGTGAACAGACGACCCTGAGCCTCCGGCTGGCGAGCGATACCGGCGATGAGCTGGCTACCGGCCAGGCCGTTACCGATACCGGCACCAACGGCGCCACCGGCCATGATCAGGCCGCCACCGATGAGTGCGCCGAGGCCAATGTAAGGATCCATTGTGATATTTCCCTTTCGGTTGCTGACAACTGGTGTGTCAGGTCTGTGGCTGCGACGACAGGCGCCGACGCAGGTCGGTCATGTGCGGTTGTGGTCGCGGCGTTCCCGCCGCGAGGTGCCCTGGACGGGCGGTCAGTGATCCTCGGTCTCCATCGACTGCGAGAAGTAGAGGATCGTCAGCAGCGCGAAGATGAACGCCTGGATCAGGCCGACGAACAGCTCGAAGGACTTCCAGATCGCGTTGGGCGCCCACATGATGTACGGCGGGAACAGGGCGATCAGGGCGACCATCATGCTGCCGGCGAACACGTTGCCGAAGAGTCGCAGCGAGAGCGAGATCGGCTTGGTGAACTCCTCGATCACGTTGATCGGCGCGAGGAAGGCGACGTGGCCCTTCACGATGCGAGCCGGGTGACCCAGCAGGCCGCGGGCCCGGAAGCCGGCGATCTGATACCAGATGAAGACGAAGACGGCGAGCGCGTAGGCGAAGTTCACGTCCGCGGCCGGCGGCTTGAGGATCTCGTGATGGCCCACCTGGACCGGCAGGACCGACAGCCAGTTGGAGATCAGGATGAAGGTGAAGAGCGAGACCGCGAGCGGGAGGACGTACGGAGCGACCTTCATGCCGATCGCGCTCTCGACCTGTCCGCGCATCTGGATGGTGACTGCTTCCCAGAAGAGCTGCACACCCGAGGGGACGCCGGTCGAGGTGACCTTGGACTTCAGGTAGAAGGCCAGCGCGAGCATGATCAACGCCGCGAGCGCCGTCGCGATGATGGTTTCCAGATTGAAGGTCAGTCCGAAGAGCTCGAACTTGGTGTAATGACCCACCTGGATGGCTGGTTCGCCATCCTCTGCGGCTAGGTAGAAGGCGGTCGTCATGGTTGGCTACGAAGTCCTTTCATCACCGGAATGACCGTGTTCAGCACCAAGACCACCTGGCCGATGGCGAGTCCGAACATCGCGCCCAACCCGTCGGGTTGGACCAGAAACGCCGCCAGCAGAGCGAGCACCGTGATGGCACCGAGTCGCATGGCGGAGTTGAGAGCAAGAGCGGTTTTACGGGGGTTCAACTCGGCGGTGACCGTGTCGACGGCACGCTTCACGAGCAGTGCGTTGACCAGGATTCCCGCGACTCCGAGCAGGAAGAACACTGCGAAGAGGGGATGACCGACGAGGATCGAGACCACCGCGACCACGAGCGTCACGCCGCCGGCGATGAGTGCCGGACGACGCAGACCGGTGGGCGCCTGCGGATAGACGGGGGCTGAATCAGGGGCAGAAGTCTCCATGTCCCTCTCCTCAGCTCGTTGAATCCATACCGACGGCACGGGGCACCCGCGTGCGTGCAGCAACCAGTGGCCGCCATGCAACAGCTCGCGTTTGGTGTGACCCTACCAACACCACCCCGAAGGTCTTACCGGGGGGTATGAGTCGAGGCTCGCGAGAACCGCCGGCGAGATCCGTCGGCGCCCGGGCCACAACTACTACGGCCGATAGTACACGAGGTTTACCGTGCCCTTACCAAGGGTGCGCTCGGTCGGAACCGGACACTACCGGACACACCCGTGGACCTCAGCGGAAGGCTTTTGTCGACGTCCGGAGCTCGGCGAACCTGCGCTGCAGTCGTGGCGCCATGGTGACCAGCAGGGCCACCACCAGTCCCCCGCCGAACATCGGCGCGACCACCGACAGCGGGAACAGGGTGCTCGCCGCGGCGGAGAAGGCCAGGACACCGACCCAGAGGTAGATGATCAGCGCGACGCGACGCTGGGAATGGCCGAGTTCGAGCAGCCGGTGGTGCAGGTGCATCTTGTCGGGGGTGTAGAAGCCGACTCCGGCGCGGGTCCGGCGGATGACCGCGAGCAGCATGTCGAGCATCGGGATGAAGACCACGGCCGCGACGAGGATCAGCGGTGACAGCAGGGTGAAGATGTCGGCCGGGCCGTAGGCGTTGACCGCGATACGGCCGGATGCACTCGTCGAGGCGGCCGCCAGCATGAGCCCGATCAGCATCGCCCCGGAGTCGCCCATGAAGATCCGGGCCGGCGAGAAGTTGTGCGGCAGGAAGCCGAGGCAGGCCCCCGCGAGTGCGACGGCGATGAGTGCCGGCGGGTAGTAGCTGACGTCGCCGCCCTGATCTCGGAGCAGGCCGAGGGAGAACATGCAGATCGCCGACGCGGCGATGAGTCCCAGACCGGCGGCGAGACCGTCGAGACCGTCGACGAAGTTGATGGCGTTGATGGTCGCCACCGTGACGGCCACGGTGAGGAGGCCCGCCTGGAGCGGATCGAGCACGATGGTCCCGATGTCGGCGAACGGCACCGGCACCTGGATCCAGGAGATGCCCAGGAGCACGAGCACCCCGGCGGCGGTGAGCTGGCCGACGAACTTCGTCAGCGCGTCGAGGCCCCACCGGTCGTCGACGACGCCGACCAGGACGATCACCGTGCCCGCCGTGATCACCGCGGTCATGTCGGTGGTGTAGGCGAACAGACGGTTGAGTGCGGGCAGGTTGGCGGCGAGGGCGATACCGGCCACCACCCCACCGAACATGCCGAGACCACCGAGTCGCGGGGTCGGGATCACGTGGACGTCGCGCACGCGCGGCACGGCGACCGCGCCGGCCTTGATCGCGAACACCCGCACCGCCGAGGTCAGCAGATACGTCATCGCGGCGGCGGTCAGGCCGACGAGCAGCAACTCGCGCAGCGGGACACCGGCCCCTCCCCCGTCGGTCGCGGCCGCGAGCACCACCGGGGCGGCGTCGATCATCGGCTCACCACTGCAGCCGTGGAGGTCGCTGGGGACGTATCGGACACCCGGACAACGCTACCCGCATGCGAGGCTTCTGATCTCACGGTGGATCCGGTCGTGCGTCGAGAGATCGTCGGTCGTCATCGCGGCCAGCATCGCGTCCGCGACCGACGGGATCATCTCCGGGGTCAGGCCCCGCGAGGTGGCTACTGGGGTGCCGATCCGGATTCCCGACCCCTCGGCGACCGGACGCTCGTCGAAGGGCAGGACGGCCTTGTCGACGACGATCCCCGCTCGGTTGAGACGTTTCTGCGCCTCGGTTCCCGAGATGCCGAGCGCCGCGACGTCGACGACCGCGAGATGGATGTCGGTGCCCCCGGAGACCACCCGCAGCCCGCGGGCGGTCAACGCATCAGCGAGGTCTCCGGCGTTGCGCGCGGCCGCGGCCGCATAGGCGGCGAACTCCTCGGTTCCGGCGTCGTGGAAGGCGACGGCCTTCGCGGCGATCGCGTGCATGGACGGGCCGCCCTGGATGAACGGATGGACCGCTTTCCGCAGCGCGTCGGCATGCTCGGTGCGCGCCAGGATGACGCCGCCGCGGGGCCCGCGGAAGACCTTGTTGGTGGAGAAGGTGACGACGTCGGCGTGCGGCACCGGCGACGGGAGCAGCCCGGCGGCAACGTGTCCGGCGAGGTGCGCCGCGTCGACCAGGAGGATGCACTCCGCCTCGTCGGCGATCTCGCGCAGCAGCGGGTAGTCGAAGGAACGCGAATACGTCGTGCCGCCCACGACCAGCATCCGCGGCCGATGCACCAGGGCCAGTTCGCGGACCTGGTCGTAGTCGACGAGCTCGTCGTCGCGGCGCACCTCGTAGTGCAGCGGGGAGAACCAGCGACCGGAGAAGTTGGCGCGCGAACCGTGGGTCTGGTGCCCGCCGTGCTCGAGCCGCAGCGCGAGCACGGGGTCACCCGGCTGGGCGAACGCCGCGTGGACGGCGAGATTCGCCGCACTCCCCGACAGCGGCTGGACGTCGACATGACCGGCGCCGAAGAGGTCCCGCGCCCGGCCGATCGCGAGTGCCTCGAGCTCGTCGACGATCTCGCATCCGCCATGATGGCGCGAACCGGGGCGCCCCTCGGCGTACTTCGAATCGAAGGTCGAGGCCATCGCGGCCCGCACCCCCGCAGTCGGTTCGGTCTCGCTCGCGAGCAGTTGGAGCCACGTCCGCCGGCGGGACGATTCCCGCTCGATCAGCATGTCGATCTGCGGGTCACCCGTCGAATCTATGCCCGACGCCAACTCAACCACGCAGTGACTCGGGGTCGACGTCGAGGACCTCGGCGACGGCCTCGATCGTGATGGCACCCTCCCGTAGAACCCGCGGCTGCGCGCCCGACACGTCGACGATCGTCGACGCCTGGGCGATCGGCGCGGGCCCGCCGTCGAGGTACACCGAGATCTTGTCGCCGAGCTGTTCCCGGGCCTCGTCCACCGTGGTGGCGGGCGGGCTACCCGACACGTTCGCGCTCGAGACCGCCATCGGCCCGACCTCACGGAGCAGCTCGATCGCGACCGGATGCAGCGGCATGCGCAACATGACCGTGCCGTCGGTGTCGCCGAGATCCCAGGCAAGCGAAGGCGCCTGACGGACAACGAGACTCAGACCGCCGGGCCAGAACGCCTCGATCAGGTCGCGGGCAGCCTGCGGGACGGACAGCACGAGTCCGTCGATGGAATGCCAGGACCCGACCAGGACCGGCACCGGCATGTCCCGGCCGCGGTGCTTGGCCGCGAGCAGCGAGCCGACGGCGTCGGAATCGAAGGCATCGCAACCGACTCCGTAGAGCGTGTCGGTGGGGACCACCACCAGGCGTCCCGCCTTCGCCGCCCCGACGGCCGCGCGTATGCCCGCCGAACGGCTCTGCGGATCGTTGCAGTCGAAAACAATGCTCACGGGTCCATCCTTTCATGCCACCGGTGATGCATTCCGGCAGACGCGCCTCAGCCGACGCGGCGGGCGGTCACGAAGCGCGGCCGGCCGGCCAGATCCGTACGGGCGGTCACCTCGTCGAATCCACCGTGGGCACGTAGACACTCGACAACGGCATCCGAGGTGGTGTCGTCGTGTTCGATCCCGACGAGACCGCCCGGGGCGAGCACGGTCGCGATGATCGGCACCATCGGGACGATCACGCTCATCCCGTCGTCGCCGCCGAAGACCGCGCGCGCCGGGTCGTGGTCCACCTCGGGACCGACCTCGGACCGCAGCGGGACGTAGGGCGGGTTGGTCGCGACGATCGAGACGCTCCCCGCCGGGATCACGCGGCCGATCTGATCGGCATCGGTGACGTCCGCGGCCACCACGTCGAGCCGTTCCCGAACCCCGACCGGTGCATCGGAGACGTTGCGCCGCAGCCACTTCAACGCGGCGTCGTCAATCTCGACGGCCGTCACGCGCGCCGAACGGACCAGCGTCGCCAGGCCGATGGCCAGGGCGCCGCTCCCACTGCAGAGATCGACGATGCGCACCGGGTCCGCCCTGGTCGCGGCGGCGGATGCCGCCCATTCGAGCAGATACTCGGTTTCCGGTCGAGGGATGAACACGCCCCGGCCGACGGCCAGCTCGAGCGGACCGAATGCCGCGGTCCCGACGATGTGCTGCAACGGGATTCGACGCGCGCGCTGGTCGACCGCCGTCCGGAACCGACGGACGTGTGCGTCATCGATGGTGTCGATGACGATCAGGCGGCCGGGGTCACACGAGAGGACGTGGGACATCAGCCATTCGGCCTCGCGTCGTGCCGAGTCGATTCCGGCTGCGGCCAGTTGTGCGGTGGCGCTGCGGATTTCGTCGGCCACCCGGGCCGGCGCGTCCGACATCGGGTTATTCGGCTTCCATGCGGGCCTGGCGCTCGGCGGCGACGAGTGCGTCGAGGAGGTTGTCCATGTCCCCGGCGAGAACGGCGTCGAGGTTGTTGGCCTTGTAGCCGATGCGGTGATCGGTGATGCGGTTCTCGGGGAAGTTGTAGGTGCGGATGCGCTCGGAACGGTCGACGGTGCGGATCTGCGCAGCACGACCCTCCGCGGCCGCGGCCTCGGCCTCCTCCTCCGCCGCCGACTGGAGGCGGGCGGCGAGGACCTGCATGGCGCGGGCCTTGTTCTGAAGCTGCGACCGCTCGTTCTGGCAGGTCACGACGATGCCAGTGGGAAGGTGGGTGATGCGCACCGCGGAGTCGGTGGTGTTGACGCCCTGGCCGCCCTTGCCCGACGACCGGTAGACGTCGATGCGCAGATCGGATTCGTCGATCGCGACCTCGGCGACCTCTTCGGGCTCGGGGTAGATGAGCACACCGGCCGCCGAGGTGTGGATACGTCCCTGTGACTCGGTCACCGGCACCCGCTGCACGCGGTGCACGCCGCCTTCGAACTTGAGCCGCGACCACACTCCGTCGCGGACGGTCTCCTTGGACTTGATCGAGAAGGTCGCCTCTTTGTAACCGCCGAGGTCGGATTCGGTGACACCGAGGGTCTGCACCTTCCAGCCGTGTCGCTCGCAGTACTTGAGGTACATGCGTGCAAGGTCGGAGGCGAACAGCGCGGACTCCTCGCCGCCGGCGCCGGACTTGATCTCGAGGACCACGTCGTCGCTGTCGTGCGGGTCGCGCGGGGCGAGCAGGTCGGTGAGCGTCGCGTCGAGCTCCTCGACGGTCGCCTCGAGGGCGGGGATCTCGGCGGCGAAGGACGGGTCGTCGGCGACGAGTTCACGCGCCGCCTCGAGGTCCTCGCGGGCCGCCTTGAGCTTGTTGTAGGTCGACATCACCGGGGCGAGTTCGGCGAACCGCTTGCCCACCCGCCGGGCGGCGGCCGGGTCGTCGTGGAGCGAGGGGTCGGCGAGCTGACGCTCGAGACCGGAGTGCTCGGCCAGGATGTCATCGATGGCCGACGGACTCTGCGTACTCACTGCGAACCTCACTCGTGGAAACGGAACTCACCGCCGAAGACGCCTTCGGCAAGAATGCTCGGGGAAGGAAAGACCTGGTCAAACACAAACGACGCCCGTCCCGACTCGGCGTCGGGCGGGCGTCGCAGCGTGGTCTACTTGGAGCGCTTGCCGTAGCGCTTCTCGAACCGGGCGACACGGCCGCCGGTGTCGAGGATCTTCTGCTTGCCCGTGTAGAACGGGTGGCACTGCGAGCAGACTTCGACGTTGATACGACCGTTGGCAGCGGTGCTGCGGGTCTCGAACGTGTTGCCGCAGCCGCAGACGACGGTGGTCGCCGCGTACTCGGGGTGGATTCCCTGCTTCATGTCTGGCTGTCCCTTTCTGTGGTCGCCGGGTCACCGTCGCCTTTCGACGGTGTGAACCGGAACCGGACTCGACCGCTCAGTATGCCATGTGCGCCGTTCGCGACGGAAATCGCGGACGCAGCGGTCGCAGGTTGGTCAACGGCCAGGGGCCCGATTTGATTCCCGGGCGAATATCACACCTCCGGAGGGTCGTGGAGGGGGGCTTGGGAGTAATACCATGGCCGACGGCCATTCTCCTGGCAACACCCTCTCCGACCACGAAGGATTCTCGATGTACGACGCCGCTTCGGCCGGTACCAGCACTCCACTGAGCACCACCCCGGATGAGTCGTCGACGCAGCAGTCCGCCCCGGCACGGCGCAAGCCGGCCCGGTCACCGTGGAACCGGCGGAATCCCTACCCGGCGACGATCGTGACCAACACCGTCCTGTCGGGTCCGGGATCGGCCAAGGAGGTGCGGCACGTCGAGATCTCGCTCGGCGACAGCGGCATCACCTACGAACCGGGCGACGGCATCGCCATCACGCCGGTCAACGATCCCGCCCTGGTGGATCTCCTTCTCGAGCGTCTGGGAGCCGTCGGCGACGAGATCATCGCCGACCGGAAGGCCACCTACAGCCTCCGCGAGGCCCTGACCACCCGTTACGAGATCGGCTGCCCGTCGAAGTACTTGGCCAAGGCGGTGGCCGAACGGACCGGCCATGCCGACCTGACCCGCCTGATCGAGGCCGGCGACGCCCAGGCGCTCGACGCATGGCTTCGCGGGCGAGACGTCCTCGACCTGCTGAACATCGATCCGACCATGGACTTCGCGCCCGAGGAACTCCTCGAGGAACTCAGCCCGCTCGCCCACCGCGAGTACTCGATCTCCTCGAGCCCCACGGTTCACTCGGGGACGGTGCACATCACGATGGCGACCGTGCGCTACGTCGCCGGCGACCGCGAACGCGGCGGCGTCTGCTCGACACACCTCGCCGACCGCTGCGCGCCCGGCGACACCGTGAACGTCTTCATCACCCCCAACAAGACGTTCCGCCTGCCCGAGGGCGACGCCCCGGCCGTCATGATCGGTCCGGGAACCGGCATCGCCCCGTTCCGCGCCTTCCTCCATCACCGTGCGGCCACCGGCTCGACCGGACCGAACTGGTTGTTCTTCGGCGACCAGCATCGCGACACCGACTACCTCTACGCCGACGAGATCGACGGTTTCGTCACCGACGGCCTGCTGGACCGGTTGGACCTCGCCTTCTCGCGGGACCAGGACCACAAGGTCTACGTGCAGGACCGGATGCGCGAGAACGGCGCGGACCTGTTCGCCTGGCTGGAGAAGGGCGCTCACGTCTACGTGTGCGGTGACGCCGCCACGATGGCCGGCGACGTCGACGCGGCCCTCCACGAGATCGTCGCCCAGCACGGCGGACTCGATTCCGACGCCGCGCGCGACTACGTCGACGCCCTCCGCGCCGCGGGCCGCTACGCCCGCGACGTCTACTGAGCCGACCCCGGCGAGATCTGCACGCCGTGCCCGACCCCACCGACGACCCGATCCGGCCGAGCGATCTCGAGATCCTGCTCGCGACACCGGGTTTCGGCGACTCGGCGGTCAGTTCGGACATCGACACGATCGCCGCGCGACTCCCCACGCTCGCGGAGGTCGTCGGTGTCACGGTCGCCGGACCGGTGATCATGAACGCGGTCGGCGTTCACGGGATCCCCACCCCGCTGGGCGGCCCCCTCACCGTCGGTGCCGAGCAGATCTCGTTGCGACTCAACCCCTCTCGGTTGTCGTCGACGCTGCAGACCGATCCCGCCGCCCAGGTCCCGCCCACGCTGCGCCTGTTCGACGCGGGTGGCGACACCGCGCACGCGACCTACCTGACCGAGAACTCCGATCGCCTCGCCTTCGAGTCGTTGAGCCTGTCCACCTCGATGGCGGCGATCCACAGCTCGGAACCCACGCCCGTCCCGGCGTTCTCCGGACCCGAGTACATCCCGGCCGCACTCCCCGACCGCCGCGACGGCGACCAGATCGGGCTCTTAGACTCGGTCCTGCTCGACGGCGGCACCTCCCGGCTCCGGTTGCTGGCCGAGGGGCGCGGCCCGCGCGGCACCCGCGTCGATCCGAGTCGGGTCATCGCCGCACTCGGGCACGCCGCACTGCTGAGGATGACGGTCACCCTCGCCGCCGCGGCACCGGGGTGCATGCAGATGCGCCAGGACCGGCTCGACGGCGCCCGCGAGCACCGCGGGCAGATGGTCCTGGCGTCCGGCGCGTCTCGGGTGATGATCAACTTCACCCACGTCGAACAGTGCTGGGTCACCTGGTCACAAGGGGCGTGGGGCCCCACTGCCGCAATCGAGTTCTACGACCGGCGCGGGCGCTGTTGCCTCGTCGTCACGCACGTCGGCGCCGTTTCCCGCGCCACCGTCGAGGCGTGGGATCACCTGACCGACGATCTCGCGTCCTGACCCCCTGGCTGCCTGAGGCGCGAGGAGCGCAAGCCGACGGGCCACGAAGGCCTGGTGACCCTTCGATACGCTCGCAAGCTCGCTACTCAGGGAGCGGATACGCTCGCACGCTCGCTACTCGGGGAGCAGAGACACCAAGACCGACGGCCCTGCCCCGCATGATGCGGGGCCGGGCCGTCGGTAGGTTAGTCGACGGTCAGTCGTCGGTGCCACCGGCTCCCGGAGCGGGCGTCTGAACCGACATCAGGAACACGATGTTCGTCTTTGTCTTCTTAAGCAGGCGGATCAGGAGGTCGAT
>NZ_JAJQJP010000052.1:0-183212 GCF_021245825.1 Gordonia metallireducens
GGCCCGCGTCGCGCGGCGCCCACCACCCCGGCCCCGGCGTTCCCGCCCCGAATCCCGCAGCAGCCCCCGTTCCAGCCGCACACCCCGCCCACCCCGCATCAGCCGCTCACCCCGGCCCCGGTCTTCGCCGGCGGCTTCCCCCCGCCGCCGCCGAAGAAGAAGCGGAACGGGCTCCTCTGGGGTGTGGGCGCAGGTGTCCTCGTCCTCGTCCTGGCGCTCGTGATCACCGCGATCGTCCTGGTCGGTTCCGACGACGCCCCGGCGACCACAGCCTCAGGGGCCTCGACCTCGACGAGCTCGTCGGCCGGATCGACGAGTGCCACACCGGGTTCGGGCGGCGACTTCGAGTCCATCGCCTCGAGCGGCGACAGCACCTGCGCGGTGCGCGGCGGCGAGCTGTTCTGCTGGGGCGGTAACCAGTACGGCACCCTCGGCGACGGTTCGACGACGGACCGGCCGCGCCCGGAGAAGGTGTCCGGTCTCGACGACGTGTCCGCCGTCGGCATGGGCGGCCTCGGCAGAACCTGCGCGATCGCCTCGGGGGACCTCTACTGCTGGGGCCAGGGCGCCGGACAGACCGGCCAGAACGTCACGCTGCCGACCAAGGTGCCCGGCCTGACCGACGTGAGCGCGGTGGCCGTCGGCCTCACCACCTGCGCCGTCAGCTCCGGCGACCTCTACTGCTGGGGCAACAACCTGCACGGACAGACCGGTGCGGGCACCGACCCCACGATCCCCACACCGACGCGGGTCTCCGGTCTGTCGAACGTCACGGCGGTCTCGACCTCCCACACGACGACCTGTGCCATCGCCTCGGGCTCCGCCTACTGCTGGGGCAACAACGCCGACGGTCAGGTCGGCGACGGCACCACCACCAACCGGTCCACCCCGACCGAAGTCGACCTGGACTCCCCCACCTCGATCAGCACGAGCCTCTACTCGACGTGCGCGGTCGCGAACGGTTCCGGCGGCGCCTCGGGGACCGTGTTCTGCTGGGGCGAGAACGGTTCCGGCCAGCTCGGCGACGGCACCGAGGTCAGCCGCCAACGACCGACGCCGATCGATGTCCGAGGCGCGACACAGGTCTCCACCACGGGTTACGCCGCCTGCGCCGCGGCGGGCGGTTCGGCCTACTGCTGGGGTTCACGGAGCGCGCTCCCCGACCATGCCCCGGACCGGATCAACGGGCTGTCGGGCGTCACCGAGGTGACCACCGGCTCGGCCAACGTGTGCGCGGTCGCCGGCGCGAAGATGTACTGCTGGGGACTCAACTCCAAGGGACAGCTCGGCAACGGCACCACGACGACGAGCAACGAGCCGCAGCCCGTGCGCTTCCCCGCCTGACCCACCCAGTGGGCGGGGACGCCGGTCAGGCGTCCGGCAGCGTCAGGATCTCCGCACCGTCCTCGGTGACCACGAGGGTGTGCTCGAACTGCGCGGTCCATTTCCGGTCGGCGGTCACGACGGTCCAACCGTCGTCCCACATCTCCCAGGCGAGGCCGCCGAGATTGATCATCGGCTCGATGGTGAACACCATCCCGGGTTCGAGGACGGTGTCGACGTTGGGCTCGTCGTAGTGCAGCACGACGAGCCCGTTGTGGAAGGTCTCACCGATGCCGTGCCCGGTGAAGTCGCGGACGACGCTGTAACCGAACCGATTCGCGTACGACTCGATGACGCGGCCGACGACGTTGAGTTCGCGTCCCGGCTTGACCGCCTTGATCGCCCGCTCGGTGGCGGTACGGGTGCGCTCGACGAGGTCGACGACCTCCTGCTCGACGTCCCCGGCGAGGAAGGTCGCGTTGGTGTCGCCGTGGACGCCGTCGATGTAGGCGGTGACGTCGATGTTGACGATGTCGCCGTCGGCGATGACGGTCGAGTCCGGGATGCCGTGGCAGATCACCTCGTTGAGCGAGGTGCAGCAGGACTTCGGGAAGTCCTTGTAGCCCAGCGTCGACGGGTAGGCACCGTGGTCGATCATGTACTCGTGGGCGATCCGATCGAGTTCATCGGTCGTCACGCCGGGTGCGACGGCCTTGCCGGCCTCGGCGAGCGCATTCGCGGCGATCTTGCCCGCGAGGCGCATCTTCTCGATGGTCTCCGGCGTCTGCACCCAGGGTTCGTGGCCCTCGTCGACGGTGGGTTTCCACGCGTACTCCGGCCGCTCGATGGAGTCGGGGACGGTTCGGATCGGCGTCGGGGTACCGGGGGTCAGGGCACTGCGAACTGGCATGCGAACCACTTTATCCGCCCACCCGGGGTGGACCGGTGCGCGGACGGCTTCGGCGCGACAACTAAGCTCGCCCTAAGACTTCCACGCCACTGGGCGTCGGGACCGGATTCGAAGGTGGTGACGGTGGGCGCGTCGATCAGATCGGTGCGGGCCTTGCTGGTGGTGGTCCTGACCGTCGTGACCGTCTCGGCGTGCTTCGTCACCCCGATCGAGCAGGACCGGCACTCCCCCGGCGCGCATCTGCGCAACGGGCCGCAGACGGCCACCCTCGACGGCAACGACGTGACACCCGTCGCAGACGATCCGAGATCGGCGCTGCCGGTCACCGTCGACTCCGTCCGCTACGGACCGGTGACCGTCACCGATACCAACCGGATCATCGCGGTCGACGTCAGCGGCACCCTCGGCAGCATCGTCTTCGCACTCGGTCTGGGTTCGCGGGTCGTCGGCCGCGACACCTCGACGGCCTTTCCGTCGGCGATCGGACTGCCGGTGGTGACGAATCGCGGGCACAGTCTCAACGCCGAATCCGTTCTGGCCCTTGCCCCGACGGTTTTGCTGGTCAGCGAGTCGACGGTACCGGTGACCGCGGTGGACCAGATCCGGGACTCCGGCGTCACCGTGGTGGTGTTCCCTGCCACCCGCGACCTCGCGTCCAACAACACGTTGATGCGGTCGGTCGCCAAGACCCTCGGCGTCCCCGAGGCGGGTGAGAAGCTCGTCGAACGCACCGATGCACAGATCGAGGCCGCCCGCGATCTCGTCCCCGACCCCTCCGGCGACCCGACGATGGCCTTCCTCTACATCCGCGGCCGCAACCTCCTGCTCCTCGCGGGCCCCGGTTCGGGCGCCGACGACCTGATCGCCGAACTCGGCGGCCGCGACGCCGGTGAGGCCGCGCAGCTCACCGGTGCGTTCACCGCCATCACCGCCGAGGCGATGATCACGGCCGACCCCGACGTCCTCATCGTCATGACCCAGGGTGCCGACACGGTCGGCGGACCCGACGGAGTTCTGACGCTCCCGGGCATCGCCGACACCGAGGCGGGCCGCAACCGCCGCGTCGTGCAGATGGACGAGAGCAAGATCCTGGCCTTCGGTCCCGACGTCGGACTCGTCCTCTCGGCGCTGGCGAAGGCGATCTACACATGAGCATCCGGACCGCCGAGACCAAGACCGAGACCACGGCACCCGTGACCGCCCGCTCGCACCGGGTGCGCAACACCGTCGTCGTCGCCGTGATGCTTCTCGCGACCGCGACGTTCGCGATCATCTCGGCCGGGATCGGCCAGGTGGAGATCCCGCCGCTGGAGGTGCTCGGCAGCATCGCGCACCATTTCCACCTCGAGACCGGACCGCTGCCCTCGCATCCCAACGGCGAAGGGGCCCTGTGGAATGTCCGGTTCCCGCGCATCGTGCTCGGACTGTTCGTCGGCGCCGCACTCGGCGCCGCGGGGTGCCTCCTGCAGGGCGTCCTCGCCAATCCGCTCGCCGAGCCGAGCATCATCGGGGTGTCCTCCGGGTCGGCCATCGGCGCCTGCCTGGTGATCGTCCTCGCGGGTGGTTCGGCGGGAGCCGGTGGGGCCGCCGGGAACTGGGCGCTGGCCGGAGCGGCCTTCCTCTTCGGCCTCGTCACCGCCGCCGCGGTCTACCTGCTCTCCCTGCGGGACGGATCGTCGTCGGCGATCATGCTGGTGCTGACCGGCATCGCGGTGAACGCCTTCGCCGCGGGCGTCATCGCCTTCCTGACCTTCGTCGCCTCCACCGCGGCCCGCGAGCAGATCGTCTTCTGGCAGCTCGGTTCGCTGGCCGGCCGCACCTGGAGCGAGATCTGGGTGGTGGCACCGCTCGTGGTCGTCGGCGTCGCGGCCTGCGTGCTCCTGGTCCACAAGCTCGACCTGCTCGCCCTCGGTGAGATCCAGGCGGCGTCGCTCGGTGTCAACGTCGAATCCGTTCGACGCCAGGCGATCGTGCTGACCGCGGTCCTCACCGCCGCTGCCGTGGCCTTCGCCGGGATCATCGCCTTCGTCGGTCTGGTGGTCCCGCACGTGATGCGGCTCATCGTCGGCCCCAAGCACTCGATCCTGCTGCCCACCAGCGTGATCGGCGGCGCGCTCGTCATCACCGGCGCCGACCTCGCGGCCCGCACGATGGTCGGCGACGCCGACCTCCCCCTCGGCATGTTCACCGCATTGATCGGCGGGCCGGTCTTCTTCATCCTGCTGCGTCGCAGCCGCGCGGGGGCGGGCTGGTGACCGCCGACGTGCAGTCCGCGGGCACGCCGGGCATCGCCGCCGAGGACGTCCGGGTCGAACTCGGCGGCCGTGAGGTCGTCCGCGGCGTCTCCCTCGAGGTCCATCCCGGCGAACTGGTGGCGCTGGTCGGCCCGAACGGATGCGGCAAATCGACGCTGCTGTCGGTGCTCTCGGGCACGCGTGGCCCGAAGAGCGGCCGCGTGACGATCGACGGACGGGACGTTGCGACCACCCCGCTGCGCGAGCTCGCACGACACCGCAGCGTGGTCACCCAGCAGAACCGGGTGGACACCCCGTTCACCGTCGCCGAGGTCGTCGCCATGGGGCGCTACCCCTGGATGCGTACCCCCAGGGCAGCCGACTCCCCCGCGGTCATCGCCGACGCCGTCGATCTGTGCGAACTCGCCGACATCATCGACCGCCCCTTCGCCCAGTTGTCCGGCGGTCAACAGGCCCGGGTGTCACTGGCGCGTGCGCTGGCCCAGGACACCCCGGTGATGATGCTCGACGAGCCGACCGCCGCCCTCGACATCCACCACCAGGAGCAGGTCCTGGAGATTCTGCGCATCCACCGCGACGCCGGGAACGCCGTACTGCTGGTCGTGCACGACCTGACCCTCGCGGCCGCCTACGCCGACCGCATCGCGGTGATGAAACACGGTGAGCTGCTCGCCATCGGTTCGACCGACGAGGTGATGACGGCCGAACTGCTGAGCCGCACCTACGACCATCCGGTCGAGGTCATCGACCACGGCGGGCGCCGGGTGATCCTGCCCGAACGCTCGTCCCGTTGATCGAGCTCAGCGGACCGCGTACCCCGGGCCCAGCCCGTCGAAGAAGTCGCGGGTGACGGCGACCGCGTTGTTCGAGTCGCCGCCGCGGACGACGAGCGTGGCGAAGGCGATGTCGCCGCGGTAACCGGCGAACCAGGCGTGCGATCCGCCGGCGAACTCGGCCTCACCGGTCTTGCCGAACACCGCTCCGCGACCGTCGATGACCGACGCGGTACCGCTGGTGATCACGGCACGCATCATCGGCCGCAGTTGCTGGTAGACCTCCGGCGGCATCGTCGGGGTCGGCCCCTCGATCTCGGTCGGCTTGTCCAGGATCAGTTGCGGCACGGGAGCTTTTGAGCCGTTGGCGACGGTCGCGGCGACGAGCGCCAGGCCGAGGGGCGAGACGAGCACCTTGCCCTGTCCGAAACCGTCCTCACTGCGTGCGACCAGTTCGTTCTCGATCGGCACCGAGCCGGACACCGCGTCGAGACCGGCGATCGAGTACCGCTGACCGATCCCCATCGCCGCGGCGGTGTGGGCGAGGTCCGAGGGCCCCATCTGGCTGGCGAGTTTGGCGAACGTGGTGTTGCAGGATGCGGCGAATGCCTGCAGCATCGACACCGTGCCGAGCGAGAAGCCGTTGTAGTTCGGGATGAGTCGCGGACCGATCTGGATTTCTCCCGGGCAGCCGACGGTGGTGTCTGGTCCGGCCATCTTGCGGTTGATGGCAGCCGCGGCCGTGACCATCTTGAACGTCGAGCCGGGCGGGTACAGGCCGGTCGTCGCGATCGGGCCCTGCCGGTCGGCATTGGGGTTCTGCGCGACGGCGAGGATTCGGCCGGTGGACGGCTGCACGACGACCATCGCGACCTGGAACCTGTTGGCGGCGTTGACCGCTCGCTGAGCGGCGTTCTGCACGGTCCGCGACAGGCTGAGTGACACGGCGGGCGACGGGTCGGCGTCGTGGTCGGCGAGCACGTCGGCGTCGAGTCCGTTGGGGTTCACCGAGACCACCCGCCATCCGGCCCGACCGGCGACCTCGCCGTCGACGACCTTCTTGACCTCGGTCAGCAGCGCCGGCGCGAACCTCGGGTCCTTGGGGACCAACTCGGCTTGTTCGTTGGTGACGACGCCGGGGATCGCGAGCTGGTCGCGCAGCCGGTCGAACTGGGCGTGGGTGAGGCGGGCCAGCGGATACTGCTGACCGTTCGAGGTGACCTGTTCGGTGATCAGCTGCTCGTCGAGGTCGCGATTGAAGGGACGCAGCACGGCGACCGCACTCGTCACCGAGGATGCGACCGAGGCACCCTGTTCGGTGGCCTTCTCCGGGTCTAAGTTCACGCCGACCACGGTGCCGTTGACCATGACCTCCGAACCGTCGGCCTCGTTCACCGTCGCCCGGGGCGCCTCGATGATCTGCAACGAGAGGCGTTGGTCCGCTCCGAGTTTCGGATGGACCGCGGTCGACGCCCACCGCACCGCCCAACCGGCGTCGGATCGACCCAGGTGCAGCGTGGCGTCGTACGACCAGTCACGGCCGCGCGGGAGCGCCCACGTGTAGTCGACCTCCACCTCGGCGGTGTCGCCGGTGACACGAACCCGACCGGCCTTGGCCTCGAGTTCCTCGGCGGCGAGTCCCGACCACGCCGACTCCATCGCCGAGCGGGACGTCTGCGGCACATCGGTGAGGGCGGCCGCGGCGTCGAGTTCCTGCTGGGAGTACGCCTCGAGGAATCGTTCCGCGGCGCGGCGCGGGCCGTCGTCCTCCGCGGACGAGCAGGCGGCGGTCGCGCTGATCACGACAGCACAGACCGCGACCATCACCGCCGGGGTCCATCGAGTTCGCATGCGCCACATCGCGGTCGAGTCTATGGCTGCGGGGCGCCGATACCGGGTAGGCACGCGGGAGGTCGCGGTGTGACCTGAGGCCGGGTGTCGATCAGTCGACGAGGACGGTCGCGAAGGTGCCGACCTCGGTGAACCCGATCCGGTCGTAGACCGCACGGGCGGTCTCGTTGAAGCTGTTGACGTACAGGCTCGGGAGTCGTCCGTGGGTCGCGATCGCCTCGGCGACCGCCGCGGTGCCACCCAGGCCCAGGCCCTCACCGCGTCGGTCCGGTGACACCCACACACCCTGGATCTGACCGACCCGCCGCGACAGCGACCCGATCTCGGCCTTGAACACGACGTCGGGACCGTCGAAGCGGGCGAAGACCCGTTGGGCGGAGATCAGCGACGCCAGCCGCCTGCGGTAGGAACGTCCGCCGTCGCCCGCGGTCGGGTCGACGCCGACCTCGCCGATGAACATGTCGATCGCGGCCGGCATGTAGGCGTCGAGGTCGTCGAGGGTGACCAGCCGCACGGCCGGATCCGACGGGACCGCCGGGCACCCGGACAGGACGAGCAGCGGCTGGACCGGGCGCACCTCCCGCGCCGGACCCCACACGGGTTCGATCTGCTGCCACATCGGCAACACCAGGTCGGCGCGGCCGACGATCGACGAGCAGGCGCGGGGTGCGGCGACAGCACGGTCGGAGAAGTAGTCGAGGTCGTCGGCGGACCCGATCAGCGGGATCAGGTTGGCACCGGAGAAACACAGCGACGTCGACGGGTCCTGTGCGGTCCAGAGTTCACCGCCGAGCAGACGCGGATTGATGCCGTGGGTCTCGAACCTCGCCGCGACCATGCACATCGCCACCGGATCGGACATGAGCACGCGTTCGACGCCAGCCGCATCACGCGCGCCGAGCGGTTTGTCGCCCAGTAGCTTCAGCACCACCGCTCCTCACTTCCCCACGGGAACCCACGACAGCGCCCGATCGGTTCGAGTCGTGGAGCCTAGGAGACGGTGACCACGGGCGAACCGACGTGCGTGCCGTCTCCAGTTTCCCCTGATTCCTCGGCAATCCGCAGCGCTTCTTCGATCAATGTCTCCACGATCTGCGCTTCCGGCACGGTCTTGATGACCTCACCCTTGACGAAGATCTGTCCCTTGCCGTTTCCGGAGGCGACACCGAGGTCGGCCTCGCGGGCCTCACCCGGTCCGTTGACCACGCAACCCATGACGGCCACGCGCAGCGGGACCTCCATGCCCTCGAGGCCCGCGGTCACCTCGTCGGCCAGCTTGTAGACGTCGACCTGGGCGCGGCCACACGACGGGCACGACACGATCTCGAGCTTGCGTGGACGCAGGTTGAGCGACTGCAGGATCTGGTCGCCGACCTTGATCTCCTCGGCCGGCGGCGCCGACAGCGACACGCGGATGGTGTCGCCGATGCCCTCGCTCAGCAGTGCGCCGAACGCGACGGCCGACTTGATGGTGCCCTGGAACGCCGGACCGGCCTCGGTGACGCCGAGGTGCAGCGGGTAGTCGCACTGGGCGGCCAGCTGGCGGTAGGCCTCGACCATGATCACCGGGTCGTTGTGCTTGACCGAGATCTTGATGTCGCCGAAGCCGTGCTCCTCGAAGAGGCCCGCCTCCCAGAGCGCCGACTCGACGAGCGCCTCGGGCGTCGCCTTGCCGTACTTCTGCAGGATGCGCTTGTCGAGCGAGCCCGCGTTCACGCCGATGCGGATCGGGATGCCCGCGTCACCGGCGGCCTTGGCGACCTCTTTGACGCGGCCGTCGAATTCCTTGATGTTGCCCGGGTTCACGCGCACCGCGGCACACCCGGCGTCGATCGCGGCGAAGATGTACTTCGGCTGGAAGTGGATGTCGGCGATGACCGGGATCTTGGACTTCTTGGCGATGATCGGGAGCGCCTCGGCGTCCTCGGGTCGCGGGCACGCCACGCGCACGATGTCGCAGCCCGACGCGGTGAGCTCCGCGATCTGCTGCAGGGTCGCGTTGATGTCGTGGGTCTTGGTGGTCGTCATCGACTGCACCGAGATGGGGTGGTCGCTGCCGACGCCGACCGAGCCGACGAACAGCTGCCGGGTCTTGCGGCGCGGGGCCAGGACCGGCGGGGGTCCGGCCGGCATGCCGAGTCCGATCGGCACGGCGTTGGCAGGAGTCGGGGCGTTCATCTCATTCACCTCTGTGATTCGGGTGTGGGTCTTGTCGGGCGTCTTGGGTGATTCGTTGTGGGAGGTCACCACGGATTGATCGGGTTGATGATGTCGGCAGTGAGGGTGAGCACCATGAAGCCGGCCATCACCACCACCGCGGCGTAGGTGATCGGGAGCAGCTTGTAGTAGTCCACGGCGGCGCCGGGGGCCCGGCCGAACCAGCGACGGACGGTGTCGCGGCCCTTCTCGTAGCCGACGATCGCCATGTGTCCGCCGTCGAGCGGCAGCAGCGGCACCAGGTTGAACAGGCCGAGGAAGAAGTTGATGCTGATCAGCAGCATCCAGAACATGTCCCACAGGCCGCGTTCGACCGCCTGGCCGCCGAGCACCGACGCGCCGTAGACGCTGACCGGGGTGTCGAGTGCGCGCTCTCCGCCGGTCACCGCGGTCCACAGCGCACCGATCTTGGTGGGCAGCGACAGCAGCGCGTTCCAGGTCTCCTTGATCAGGTCGCCGGTGAAGACGAAGGCGCCCGGGATCACGTCGAAGCCGCTGAAGTCCTTGATCGCCGGCGGGGCGTCGTAGGCGATGCCGACCATGTTGTACGACATCGACTCGGTGGTGCCGTCGGAGCGCTTGGCGGTGACGGTGACCGGCTCGGGGGTCATCGTCAGGTCGAGGCGTTCACCGGCGCGGTCGACGGTGAGGACGACCGGGCCCGTGGACTCGCGGATCACCGGGGTCAGGTCCGCGGCCTTGCCGACGGGCGTCCCGTTGATGGCCACGATCTCGTCACCTGGGCGCAGGCCCGCGGCGGCCGCGGGTCCGCCGCCGGTGCAGGGCGAGTTGGTCTGTTCGCCGTCGGCGATGGTGATCGTCGACGACACGCACTGGGTCTCGGCCACCTTCGCCGGGGTCGGCGGCGGGCTGAGGTCGGGCAGCCCGAAGGTGAGGCCGACGATGATGATCAGCACGAAGCCGAGGATGAAGTTCTGCGCGGGACCGGCGAACAGCACGACGAGCCGTTTCCAGGCCTTCTGCTTGTACATCGCCCGGTCCTGCTCGTCGGCGGTGAGCTCTTCGTGCGGGGTCATGCCCGCGATGTCGCAGAAGCCGCCGAGCGGGATTGCCTTCAGTCCGTACTCGGTCTCGCCGCGGCGCGTCGACCAGATCGTCGGCCCGAAGCCGACGAAGTAGCGACGCACCTTCATGCCGGTTGCCTGTGCGGCCCACATGTGACCGCACTCGTGCCAGGCGACCGACAGCAACAGTGCCACCGCGAAGAGCGTGACACCGATCGCGAAACTCACGTACTCACTCCATCCAGATCATGATGCACACCGATCACGACGAGGCGACGACCAGCTGCGCGGCGCGCTCCCGGGCCCACCGATCGGCGGCGAAGACCTCCTCCACAGTACCTGGCGCGACACGCCACTGATCCGCCTCGCCGAGCACCTCACCGATGATCTCGACGATCCGCGGAAAACGGATCGCACCTGCGAAGAAGCCGTCGGCGGCCGCCTCGTTGGCGGCGTTGTACACCGCAGTGAGACTCCCGCCACCCCGTCCCGCCGCCCGGGCGAGCTCGATCGCCGGGAAGACCTTGTCGTCGACGGGCTCGAACGTCCACGCCGAGGCGGTGGAGAAGTCGCATGCGGTGGACGATCCGGGGACTCGATCCGGCCAGCCCAGGGCCAGCGCGATGGGGAGTTTCATCGACGGCGGCGACGCCTTGGCGACGGTCGCGCCGTCGACGAAGGTCACCATCGAGTGCACGATCGACTGCGGATGGACGGTGACGTCGATGTGGTCGTAGTCGACGTCGAAGAGCAGGTGCGCCTCGATGACCTCGAGGGCCTTGTTGACCAGGGTCGCCGAGTTGAGGGTGATCATCGGACCCATCGACCAGGTGGGGTGCTTCCCGGCCTGCTCGGGGGTGACGTCTTGCAGCTGTTCGGCCGACCAGCCGCGGAACGGCCCGCCCGATGCGGTCAGGACCAGTCGGTCGACCTCTGCGGCGGTTCCGGCGCGCAGGCACTGCGCGATCGCGGAATGCTCGGAGTCCACCGGGACGATCTGGCCGGGGGCCGCCGCGTCGAGCACCAGTGATCCGCCGGCGACGAGGGACTCCTTGTTCGCCAGCGCGAGCCGCGCCCCGACACGCAGCGCCGCGAGGCTCGGGGCGAGCCCGATCGATCCGACGACCGCGTTGAGGACCACGTCGACACCGTCGTCGGCGGCGACCGCGTCGATCAGGTCGCACATGGCGTCGGCGCCACCGAGGACCGGCGTTCCGAGTCGTCCGGCGAGTTCGGCGGCACGCGGCTCGTCGGCGACGGCAAGCCGGGATGCCGGAACACCGAAGGCGGCGGCCTGGTCGGCCAGCAGGTCGAGGTTCCCGCCACCCGCACCGAGACCGGCGACCTCGAAGCGGTCGGGATGTTCGGCTATCACCTCGAGCGCCTGAACGCCGATGGAGCCGGTCGAACCGAGGATCAACACACGTGTGGGCACGGATCCATTGTGTCAGCCGGCCGGATGCACCTTCCGCCAGTGCTCCGCGATCTCGATACGGCGGGTGATCCACACGTCGTCGTGGGACTGGATGTGATCGAGGAACCGCTCGAGCGCCGCCAGCCGGGCCGGCCGTCCCACGAGCCGGCAGTGCAGTCCGACGGACAGCATCTTCGGCGCCCCCTCGACGCCCTCGCGGTAGAGCACGTCGAAGGCGTCGCGCAGGTGCGCGAAGAACTGCTCCCCCGACGGGAAGCCGCCGGGCGACGAGAACTTCATGTCGTTGGTGTCGAGGGTGTAGGGCACGACGAGGTGATCGACGAGCTCGTCGCCGCGCGGGACCTTCACCCAGTACGGCAGATCGTCGGCGTAACTGTCGGAGTCGTAGGTGAATCCGCCCTGTTCGACGACGAGCCGGCGCGTGTTGGGTGAGTCCCGGCCGGTGTACCAGCCGCGCGGCCGTTCCCCGGTGATCTCGGTGAGCAGTTCGATCCCCGTGCGCATGTGATCGCGTTCGACCTCGGGGTCGATCAGCTGATAGTTGAGCCACCGGTAACCGTGGCAGGCGATCTCGTGACCGCGTTCGACGAAGGCCGCCGCCACCTCGGGATTACGGGCCATCGCCTGGGAGACCGCGAAGATCGTCAACGGCAGTCCACGGCGGTCGAAAGCGCGCAGGACCCGCCACACCCCGGCCCGCGAGCCGTACTCGTACATGCTCTCCATGCTCATGTGCCGGTTCGGGAACGACTGTGCGCCGACCATCTCCGACAGGAAGGTCTCACTGCCGCGGTCGTTCTCGAGCACGTTGTTCTCGCCGCCCTCCTCGTAGTTGAGGACGAACTGGACGGCGATCTTGGCGTCACCGGGCCACTGCGGATTCGGCGGCGTGGCACCGTATCCGACCATGTCGCGGGGATAGGCCTCGGCACGGTGGTCGGCCAGGGAACGGCCCGCACCGGGACCGGCGCGGAACTCGGACGAAGGCATGTGCCGCATTCTGTCACCGAATCACCCACCGGGCTCGGTCGTCGAGATCACTGTGCCGCTATGCTGATCGAGAACTACTACCGTTCGTCAGACTTCTGACGACCCGCGCTGTGAGGAGTGGCTGTGGCAAGCACCGATGTGGAGCACACTGGCGGACACGCCGACGTCATCGACACCGGCTGGCGTCGTGAGCCCGCCGATGCACCGTCGGCTCGTTTCGGCTGGTTCGGATCGGCGACGAAGACCTTCTACGGTGCCGCCATCTTCTTCGCGGCCTTCCTGCTGCTCATGATGATCGGCAACCACACCGGTCACGTCGAAGATCTCTGGCTCATCGCCTTCGCGGTCGGCGTCCTGTACTTCGCGGTCCGCGGCTGGTGGATGAACCGCGGCAAGTGGTCCTGATCCACCACTGACCAGACATCGAAAAACGCTGAACGGCTTGGCCGTTCAGCGTTTTTCGTGTGTGCGCCGCTAGCGTTCTTCGGCGGCGAGCTGGCCGCAGGCCGCGGCGATCTCCTGGCCGCGGGTGTCGCGCACGGTGCAGGACACACCCTGCTCGCGGACGCGACGCACGAACTCCCGTTCCACCGGCTTGGGACTGGCATCCCACTCCGAGCCGGGTGTCGGGTTGAGCGGGATGAGGTTGACGTGCACCAGGGACCCGAGGGCCCTGTGCAGCTTCTGACCCAGCATGTCGGCCCGCCAGGGCTGGTCGTTGACGTCGCGGATCAGGGCGTACTCGATGGAGACGCGGCGTCCGGTGGTGTCGGCGTAGTAGCGTGCGGCCTCGAGGACCTCGGCCACCGACCAGCGGTTGTTGACGGGCACGAGGGTGTCGCGCAGTTCGTCGTCAGGGGTGTGCAGGGACACCGCGAGCGTGACGGCGAGACCCTCGTCGGCGAGGCGCCGGATCGCCGGGGCGAGGCCGACCGTCGAGACGGTCACCGATCGCGCCGAGATCCCCAGGCCGTCGGGTGCCGGTGAGGTGATCTGACGGACGGCGCTGACGACGCGCTTGTAGTTGGCGAGCGGTTCTCCCATGCCCATGAACACGACGTTCGAGAGGCGTCCCGGCTCGCCGAGTTCACCGTCGCGCAGTGCGCGCGCAGCGGCCCGCACCTGATCGACGATCTCGGCGGTCGACAGGTTGCGGTCGAGGCCGCCCTGTCCGGTCGCGCAGAACGGGCAGGCCATGCCGCAGCCCGCCTGGCTGGAGATGCAGAGCGTGTTGCGCTCGGTGTAGCGCATGAGCACGCTCTCGAGGAGGGTGCCGTCGTGCAACCGCCAGAGGGTCTTGCGAGTCGAGTCGTCGTCGCACGAGATGTGCCGGACCGGCGTGAGGAGTCGCGGGAAGAGTCTCTCGCGCACGGCGTCGCGGGAGGCCGCGGGCAGATCGGTCATCTCCTCGACGTCGCCGTTGAGGCGCGCGTAGTACTGACGGGCCAGCTGATTGGCCCGGAACTTCGGGAGACCCAATTCGGCCAGCGCCGCGACGCGGCCGGCGGCGTCGAGGTCGGCGAAGTGTGTCGGCGGCAGCCCGCGTTTGGGCGCGTCGAACACCAGCGGTAATGAGGTCATTGGGCCATTGTCGCATGTCATGATGAACCCATGACCACACCCGATCGCCGCCGAACCGGGAATCCGGTCCCCCAGTGGGGTTCGCAGGGCGAGCCCCACCCTGCTCACGACACCGTGCCCGTCCCCGAGCCCGTCCCCGAGCCCGCACCCGTGACCCCGGTGCCCGCCGGCGACGACCACGACGCCGTGCTGGCCGAGCGCGACCGTCTGCGCCGGACCGTCGCCGACGTCGAACACACGCGCACACGCGCGACCTGGTTCGGCGTCGTCATCGGCGCGATCATCCTGGTCCTGCTGCTGGTGTTCATCGTGCAGAACCTGGAGAGTCAGCGGATCGAGCTGATCTTCTGGGAGGTGAACCTCCCGCTCGGGGTCAGCCTGCTGATCGCCGCGATCGCGGGTGCGCTGATCGTCGCCCTCATCGGCGGCCTGCGCATGTTGCAGCTACGTCGGGCCCTGAAGAAAGCCGCTGGGTAGGCCGGTCTCCTACAGGAGAGCCGTCAGCACCGCCCACACCACGAACGCGGAGGGCAGGAGGCTGTCGAGGCGATCCATGATGCCGCCGTGGCCCGGCAGCAGTGTGCCCATGTCCTTGATGCCGAGATCGCGCTTGACCTGCGACTCCACCAGGTCGCCGAGCGTTGCGCACACCACGAGCACCGGACCGAGGATCAGGCCGATCCACCAGTGACTGCCGATCAGGAACGTGATGCAGCAGACCGCACCGATCGTGCCGACGAGCAGCGAGCCGACGAGGCCTTCCCACGACTTCTTGGGGCTGATCGCCGGCGCCATCGGGTGTTTGCCGAACAGCACCCCGGCGGCGTAGCCGCCGACGTCGGAGCAGACCACGACCACCATCAGGGTCGCGACGCGGGCCGCACCGTCCTCCTGTGTGACCAGGTGGACACCGAAGGAGGCCAGCAACGGCAGCCAGGCCAGCACGAACACCGTGAGGGCGAGGTCCTTGAGATAGTTCTCCGGCGCGTTGGAGATGCCCTGGGCGAGCAACTTCCAGACCATCGACACCAGGACGGTCGCGACGAACGCGACCAGTACGCCGGTGGGCCCGTACGGCCAGCTGGCCCAGATGATGGCCTGTCCGCCGATGAGCAGCGGCCAGAACGCGACGTTGTGGCCCGCGGTCTGCAACCGCTTGGTGACCTCCCAGGTCGCGATCGCGAAGGCGACGGCGACGAGGACGTACCAGAGCATCGGCGCGAACAGCAGGATCAGGATGATGCTGACGCCGAGTGTGCCTCCGACCGCGATGGCGGCCGGGAGGTCACGACCTGCCCGTGACTTCTTCTCCGGGCCGGTCTTGTTCTCGGGGTCGGATGCCTTCTCGCTCACACCTCGAGCAATTCGTCTTCTTTGTGCTTCACCAGTTCGTCGACCTGATGCACATAGGTGGCCGTGGTCTTGTCGAGTTCCTTCTCGGCCCGGGTGACCTCGTCCTCGCCCGCCTCACCGTCCTTCTGGATGCGCTTGAGCTCGTCGGCGGCCTTGCGGCGCACGTTGCGGATGGCGACCTTCGCGTCCTCGCCCTTGCCCTTGGCCTGCTTCACCAGTTCGCGACGACGCTCCTCGGTGAGCTGCGGGATGGCGATGCGGATGATCGTGCCGTCGTTGGTCGGGTTCACGCCGAGGTCGGAGTTGCGGATCGCGGTCTCGATGTCACGGAGGGTCGACGCCTCGTACGGCTTGATGACGACCAGGCGCGGCTCGGGCGTGTTGATCGACGCGACCTGCGTCACCGGGGTCATCGCACCGTAGTACTCGATGTTGATCTTGTTGAACATGGCCGGGTTCGCACGTCCGGTGCGGATGGAGCCCATGTCCTCCTTGGCGACGTTGACCGCCTTCTCCATCTTCTCCTCGGCGTCGAGCAACGCGTCGTCGATCATCTTCGTCCTTGTTCCGTTCGGTAGGGCCTGTGCAGGCCTTGTTCTCGTGCGGGCCGTGTTGTCGTGCGGTTCGCCGGGGTTACTAGGTGCTCACCAGCGTGCCGATCCGGTCACCGGCCACCGCCCTGGCGATGTTGCCCTGTTGGAGCAAATTGAACACCAAGATCGGCATCTTGTTGTCCATACACAGACTGAAGGCGGTCGCGTCGGCGACCTTGAGCTCCTTGTCGAGGACCTCGCGGTGGGTGATCTCGGTGAACAGCTTGGCGTTCGGATCGGTGCGCGGATCGGCGTCGTAGACACCGTCCACGGCCTTGGCCATGAGGACCACCTCGGCCTTGATCTCCAGCGCACGCTGGGCCGCGGTGGTGTCGGTGGAGAAGTACGGCATGCCCATGCCGGCGCCGAAGATGACCACGCGCCCCTTCTCGAGGTGACGCTGGGCGCGCAGCGGCAGGTACGGCTCGGCGACCTGGCCCATGGTGATGGCGGTCTGCACGCGGGTGCTGATGCCGCGCTTCTCCAGGAAGTCTTGCAGTGCAAGGCAATTCATCACGGTGCCGAGCATGCCCATGTAGTCCGAGCGGCTGCGGTCGAGGCCACGCTGCTGCAGTTCGGCACCGCGGAAGAAGTTGCCTCCACCGATGACGACGGCCACCTGCACCCCGGAGTTGACGACGTCGGCGATCTGATCGGCCACGGTCGCCACGACGTCCGGGTCCAGACCGACCTCTCCCCCGCCGAACATCTCACCGCCCAGCTTCAACAGGACTCGTTTGAATCCGGCACGCTCGGCTTTCTTGAGATCGGATGGGGTGGGATCGGGCGCTTCGCTCATTCGCTTCCTCACTCGTCGGTTCGGTGAACTATGTTACGTCCTCACCGAATGCGACTCGCGACACGCGTACTCCTCGGCCCGGGGCGCCACCGGAAACGTCTGCACACATCGGTAGCCGTCGTCTTCGGGCAGAAACTGGGTCAGCGGAGCCTGCGAGTCCTCGATCCCGAGCCGTTCGAGCAGGGTGACGACGATCTGGCGCGCCACCGGGCCGAGTTCCGCCAGCGGTCGACTCCGCAGTTCCCGGATCCCCAGATCGGCCTGGCCGACGGCATCGATCCCGTGCTCGGCGACGGTGTCGAGGAGGATGCCGATGTCGACGCCGTGGCCGGGTGCGAACGGGATCGACCTCAGCAGGTCCCGGGTTCCGGCGAGGTCTCCGCCGATCGGCGCAATGATCGCCCCGAGTTCGGGACACAACGACGCAATGAGGGGGCGCACCAGCAACTCGGTGACACGACCACCGCCGGTCGGGTCCCGGTGGTATCCCTTGACCAATTGCATGCCCGGCGAGGTGAGGAGTGGGCCGAGCAGTCGGGAGACGTCGGCCGGGTCGGGTTCCACCACGTCGCCGTCGAGGAAGACGACGAGATCGCCGGCGGTGGTCCCGAGCGCCCGCCACAGCACGTCTCCCCGTTCCGCCCGCGGTCCCGGATCGGCGATGACGATCTCGTCCACAAGCGCCCCGACGAGCGGGGCGACCGAGTCGACGACGGCGGCCACGGCCACCTCCCCGTCGAACGCCGGGATCACCACCGAGACGGTGCGGCTGCCCTTACGCCCGACGAGTTCGTCGGGCGTCACCCGGCGAGTGCCGCGCGGAACTGGGGCCAGGCGCGGTGCAGTTCGTCCTGCCAGTACGGCCACGAGTGGGTGCCGCCCTCGTACAGGTGGAAGGTCGCGGGCACCCCGACCTCGCGCATCCGGCGCTGCAGGTTGCGCGTGCACTCGGCCGTCGCGGTCTCGATCACCGCGCCCACGGCGAGCTGGTCGAAGAGTTTGGAACCGTTCCCGTCGATACCCGGACCGTCGATCGTGTCGTAGCGCCCCGGCGCACCGGAACCGTTGGACACATAGATCGACTTCCCGCGGAACGACTCCGCGTGGACGAAGGGATCGTTGGCGCGCCAGGCCGGACTCGTCGGCGGCCCCCACATGTTGAGGGTGTTGCCGTGGCCGCGTCCCTCGACGACCATGCGCACCACGGCCTGCCCCTGTGGATCACTCGTCTGCGCACATCCGCTGAACGAACCGAGCGCCTCGTACAGCTCGGGCGCGTGCAGCGAGAGCTGGAACACCGACGTACCGGCCATCGAGATCCCGGCGACCGCGTTGCGGCCGTTGGCGTCGAGACGACGGTCGATCACCTCGGGGAGCTCCTCGGTGAGGAACGTGGCCCATTTTTGCACCCCGAGCACCGGATCCGGGCGCCGCCAATCGGTGAAGTAGCTCGCGGCGCCACCCATGGGAACGACCACGTTGACATGCTGATCGGCGAAGTAGGTGCGGATGTCGGTGCGGTCGAACCAGCTGCTACCGCCGTCACCGCCGGCGGCGCCGTTGAGCAGGTACAGCGTGGGAGCAGGCCGATCCCCTTTGGCGGGAAGCACTTTCACGGTCATCGTGTTGCGCATGGCGCTCGACCTCACCGCTAGGTCGATCTCGCCCGCACGCTGCACGCGCTCGGCGACGATCGACGCCGGATTCGGTTCCGCCGCAGCAGAACCCGGCAACCCAACCACCATCGCCAGCACCGACAACGCGACGAGACCCACCGCTCCGATGACACGGCGACCGTTCACCCCGGCGACATCCTGTTCGTTCATCCACTCCGCTTTCCTGCAGCACGACCGCCGATGCGAGCCACATCACATCGATGCGGAGGCAGTCTGCCGGACAATTCGAGCGGTGTCCAATGCGGTCAAATGTCCAGGAATTCAGACTTTCTCACACAAATCAGACACTTTGGCCGGAAAACTGTTCTGGTGAACCGAATCTCGGGTACCGTCCGTGCGATCGTCGAAACTTGTCAGTCAGACGAATGACAACGCTCGTAATCAAATTGCATCGCCCGCAAGTAAATCCCCTTCAGCAAAGAGGTGGTCACACCATGATTAAGTTCGGACTGATCGAGGAGTGGGATCCGCGCCCCGGTCACCTGACGAGTTGGGTGGCCTCACTCGCCTCGGTCACCACGGCGGGACTGGCTCCCGTCCACCCCGTCCCCGCCTCACACCAGCAGGAGGAGTACCTGAAGGTTGCGTGGCGCAACGAATCTGCAGGTTTCCGGTTCGCCCGGTTGTGCCTCATGGCGTTCGACGTCAACGCCCCGTTGGACGTCGATGCGATGACCACGGCGGTGAACCAGTTCGTCCGGCGGCACGACAGCTTCCGCTCGTGGTTCTCCATGGAGGACGACGGTTCGGTGCTTCGTCACCTCGTGCCCACCGAGGACATCGAGATGGTGCCGGTCGATCACGGGGACCTCGACGCCGAGCGACTTTGTACGCTCGTACAGGAAGAGACGTCGGGCCCGTTCAACTGGGACTGCTTCACCTTCGGAGCGATCGAATGGGAGGGTGGTTTCACGGTCTACGCGGCCGTCGACCACCTCAACACCGACGGCATCTCGCAGGCGTCGACCTGCCTGGAGCTCATGACGCTCTACATGAACGCCGCATTCGACGCGGGCGCCGAATTGCCGCCCGTCGGAAGCTATATCGACTACTGCGCCCGGGAACGCGCCATCTCGCGGCAGCTCACCCGGCACTCACCCCACGTCGAACGGTGGATCGACCTGGTCCGGGCCAACGAGGGCCGGCTGCCGAGTTTCCCGCTCCCCCTCGGCACCGACTCCGAGGGGTACACGCGGAGTGCGCTCATGAACGCGACGGTGTTCGACGAAGCCGCCGCCCAGCGCTTCGAGGACGTCTGTCGTGACCTGGGTTCCAACGTCATCGCCGGGATCATGGCCGTCGCCGCACTGGTCCACGCCGAATTCACCGGCAAGAGCGACTATTTCGGCATGACGCCGAAGAGCACGCGGTCCGGTGCCGAGGAGATGAACTCGGTGGGCTGGTTCACCAGCCTCATCCCGGTTCCGCTGACGGTCGACGACACGACGTCGTTCCGCAGCCTCGCACCGCAGGCGGCGCAGAGCTACGCCGCCGGGAAAGAGCTGACCGACATCTCGTTCCACCGGGTACTGCAGCTCGCCGAACCCGAGGACGGCCTCGACGTCAAACCGGGCTGGTCGGTGCCGATGGTCTCCTACGTCGACGTGCGCAAACTGCCGGGCGTGGAGATCTTCGAGGCCGGGAACGGTTGTCTCTTCGGCAACCGCGGGAGCAGCGAGGAGGTCTACATGTGGGTGAACCGATTCCCCACCACCACCTCGATCACGTTCCTCTACCCGAACACCGCCATCGCGCAGGAATCGGTGCAGCGCTACGTCGAACGCTTCGTCGACGTCATCAGCGCGGTGGCCGACCAGGGTGACTACTTACCGTCGTTGCCCGCACTCACATCGTGATGGCGGGCCCGGCGTGGCTGGCCCTCGCCGGGTGCCTGCTGGGCGTGTTCATGCAGATGCTGGACACGACCATCGTCAACATCGCGCTGCCCGATCTCACCGTCGACCTCGGGGCATCGACCTCACAGCAGCTCCTGGTGCTGACGGTGTACACACTGTCGTTCGCGTGCACCCTGCTCACCGCGGCCACCCTCGGCGGCCGGTACGGGCGTCGCCGTCTGTTCGTGATCGCGATGGTCGCTTTCACCCTCACCTCGATGTTGTGCGGTCTCGCAACAGATCCCGTGATGCTCATCGTCTTCCGGGGTGCACAGGGTGTCAGTGCTGCCTTGATGTCGGCCCAGACGCTGGCCCTCATCGCCGCCCTGTTCACCAGGGAGCGCCACGGGCTGGTCTTCGGCATCTACGGCGCGGTGGCGGGACTGGCCGCGATCCTCGGTCCCGTCGTCGGCGGGCTGCTGGTGCACGCCGACATCGCCGGATGGGGTTGGCGCACCATCTTCTTCGTCAACCTCCCGCTCGGCGTGCTCGCGTGCGTACTGGCGTGGCGTCGACTCCCGGCCGCGCTCGATCCTGATCCCGACCGGCCGGACATCCTCGGCATGGTGCTCTCGGCCTCCGCACTGTTCCTGCTGCTGTACCCGTTGGCGGTGGGCCGGGAACAGCAGTGGCCGGCCCCGCTGTGGATCATGCTCGGCGCCGCCGGCATCCTGTCGGTCGTCTTCGTCTGGCACCAGAAACGCCTTGCCGCGCAGGGCGGTACACCGCTGCTGCGCATGACGCTCTTCTCCTCGCGCCGGTTCGCGGCCGGACTCGCCATGTCGCTGTTGTTCTTCAGCCTGTTCGCGGGATTCTTCTTCACCGTGTCGATCTCGGCGCAGTTCGGCCTCGGGTACTCGGCACTGGACACCGGGCTCCTCGCGTTGCCGTTCGCCGGCGGTGCCGCCGTCGGGTCGGTCGCGTCACCGTGGGCGGTCGCCCGCATCGGGGCGCCCCGGGTTCTGCTCGGCGGTGTGGTCACCGTCGGGGTGGCGTTCGCGTGGATCGCGCTGACGCTCGACCCGGCATCGGAAATCCTTCCGGTGAGCGCGATCCTGGTTCCCCTGGTCCTCGGCGGGGTGGGTACCGGACTGTTCGTCGCGCCCCTGCAGGCGGTCATCCTCTCCGACACCTCGCCGGATACGGTCGGGTCGGCCAGCGGCACCATCCCCACCGTGCAGCAGATCGGGGCGTCGATCGGCCTGGCGCTGGTGACCATGTTCTTCTTCGGTCAGGTGGCCGGACAGACCGGCACCAGCGTGCCCGCAGTGCGGGCCGAACTCACCGTCGCACTGGAGGATTCGCCGGTGGACCCGATGTTCCGGCCGACCGTCGCCGACCGGTTCGCCTGGTGCGCGTCGGAACAGCTCACCTCACCGCATCCGGAACGACCGGCCCCCGGGTGCGTCGGCACCCCGACGAACAGCGCGGCCGCGGCGATCGCCACCGAGGCGCAGCCCTACACGCAGGAGGCGGCGCAGTCCGTCACCGCCCGCACCTTCCTGGGTGCGTTCCGCACGACGCTGTGGGTGCTCGCCGCACTCGCCATCGGCGTCGGTGGCATCACTTTCATGTTGCGCCGCAACGACAACCGCCCCGCCTCCACGATGGGAGACGGGGCGGTCGAGTCGTCGTCCGGGGAGACCCCGGAAGCGATCAGGCCTGTCCGACCTCGAAGCGGGTGAAGCCCTTGACGGTCACACCGGCCTCGTCGAGCAGAGCCTTGACGGTCTTCTTCGAATCCTGGACCGACGGCTGGTCGAGCAGCACGACGTCCTTGTAGAAGCCGTTGACGCGACCCTCCACGATCTTGGGCAGAGCCTGCTCCGGCTTGCCCTCCTCCTTGGCGGTCTGCTCGGCGATACGACGCTCGTTCTCGACGACGTCCGCGGGGACCTCTTCGCGAGTGGCGTACTTGGCCTTGAGAGCTGCGACCTGCATGGCGGCGCCGCGAGCGGCCTCCTCGGCACCCTCGCCCTCACCGGCGTAGGACACCAGCACGCCGACGGCGGGCGGGAGGTCCGAAGCACGCTTGTGCAGGTACACGGCGACCGGGCCGTCGTAGAAGACGACGCGACGGAGCTCGAGCTTCTCGCCGATCTTGGCCGAGAGCGCGGCGATGGCCTCGTCGACCGTGCCGCTGCCGAGAGCAGCCTTCTTCAGCTCCTCGACATCGTTGGTCTTGGCCTCGGCGGCCGCGGTGACGATGTCATCGGCGAGCTTCTGGAACTCGTCGTTCTTGGCGACGAAGTCGGTCTCGGAGTTGATCTCGATCAGGGCGCCGCCCTTGGCGGCGACCAGGCCCTCGGCGGTGGAGCGCTCAGCGCGCTTGCCCACGTCCTTGGCGCCCTTGATGCGCAGCTCCTCGACGGCCTTGTCGAAATCACCGTCGTTGTTGGCCAGCGCGTTCTTGCAGTCCAGCATTCCAGAACCGGTGAGTTCGCGAAGTCGCTTCACATCGGCTGCGGTGTAGTTCGCCATCGTTGGCGAGCCTCCTTCGAAAGAGTGTGGTGGGACCGAATTGCTGCGGCAGGTGTTACTGGGCAGCCGGTGCGTCGGTGGCTGCTTCGCCACCGGCCGGAGCCGCGGCCTGGGTCAGCAGTTCCTGCTCCCACTCGGCGAGCGGCTCACCTGCGGCTGCTTCCGGCTTGGCGTCGCCACCGGCAGCGCCGGCGCGGGCCTGCAGGCCCTCGGCGACGGCCGAGGCCACGACGCGGGTCAGCAGAGCAGCCGAACGGATGGCGTCGTCGTTACCCGGGATCGGGTAGTCGACGAGGTCGGGGTCGCAGTTGGTGTCCAGGATCGCGATGACCGGGATGTTCAGCTTGCGTGCCTCACCGACGGCGATGTGCTCCTTGTTGGTGTCGACGACCCACACGGCCGAGGGGACCTTGGCCATGTCGCGGATACCGCCGAGCGTGCGCTCGAGCTTGTTCTTCTCGCGGGTCAGCATCAAGATCTCCTTCTTGGTGCGACCCTCGAAGCCACCGGTCTGCTCCATGGTCTCCAGCTCCTTCATGCGCTGGAGACGCTTGTGCACGGTGTTGAAGTTGGTGAGCATGCCGCCGAGCCAACGCTGGTTGACATAAGGCATACCGACGCGGGTGGCCTCAGCGGCGATGGACTCCTGAGCCTGCTTCTTGGTGCCGACGAACAGGATGGTGCCGCCGTGGGCGACGGTCTCCTTGACGAACTCGTAGGCCTTGTCGATGTAGGTCAGCGTCTGCTGCAGATCGATGATGTAGATGCCGTTGCGGTCGGTGAAGATGAATCGCTTCATCTTCGGGTTCCAACGGCGGGTCTGGTGCCCGAAGTGTGCGCCGCTGTCAAGCAGCTGCTTCATGGTCACGACAGCCATGAGATTTCCTTTTGTCGCAGTTGTCTGTCGGCACCGGGTTGGTGTCCGACCCTGGCGCCTGCCGGCGGAATGTCACCCGATTCCGGTGGATGACCGGGTTCGGGACTGCACATTCGGCGTGTTGTCGCAGGCGCGCGAAGTCACCCCATCAACAACCGATGAGGTGCGGACGAGAGTTTACGCGCGTCGACCAGCGAAAACCAAAACGCTCCGGCCCCCTGCCCCGGCGATGGATCCGGATCGCGCTCCGGTGCGTCCAACAGGAGTGCACACCTCGTGTTCCCGCACCGCGTTGGCGGCGTCCTTGTTCCTGGTCATCCTGTGCTCGACACCGTCCCAGGGTAATGCCGCGCCGCATCCCTATTCCGCCCCGCTGTCACCCCGCCCCACCGTCGTGACCGGCTTCGATGCGCCGGAGAAACGGTGGCAACCGGGTCATCGCGGCGTCGACCTCGCGGCCGTGCCCGGTGTCGTGGTCTCCGCGGCCGGTGCGGGCCGGGTGCGGTTCGCGGGTCGGGTGGCTGGTCGTCCGGTCGTCTCGGTGCAACACCCGGACGGACTGATCACGACCTACGAGCCCGTCGAGGCGACCGTCGACGAGGGCGCCCATGTGTACCGCGGCGAGCCGATCGGCACGCTCGTCGCCGGGCATCGGCATCCGGGATGTCCGACCCCCGCGTGTCTGCACTGGGGCGCTCGGCGCGGGGCGGGACGCGAGGCCGAGTACCTGAATCCCCTGGGTCTGCTCGGGGCCGTGCGGGTCCGGCTCAAGCCGCTCGGCCCGGAGCCGCCGTGATCACGCTCGAGGGTGCACCTGACGGTGCACCGCGCGGAGGCGTTCGACGCTCACATGGGTGTAGATCTGCGTCGTCGCCAGCGAGGAGTGCCCGAGTAGTTCCTGTACGACGCGTAGGTCGGCGCCACCTTCGAGGAGGTGTGTCGCGGCGCTGTGGCGGAGTCCGTGCGGTCCCATCGCCGGGCCACCGGCTGCCCGGACCGCCTCCGACACCACCGACCGTGCCATCCGCTGGTCGAGCCTTCCACCGCGCGCGCCGAGGAGCAGCGCCCCTCCGGACGCCTCGGTGGCCAGCGCCGGACGCCCGCGTCGCAGCCAGTTGTCGATGGCCTCGGCCGCGGGTTCGCCGTAGGGCACGGACCGTTCCTTGTCGCCCTTGCCGATCACGCGCAGGATTCGACGCCCTGTGTCGACGTCGTCGATGTCGAGCCCACACAATTCGCCGACGCGAATCCCGCTGGCGTACAACAATTCCAGGATCAACCGGTCCCGGATTGCGATCGGGTCGTCGGGCTCGCGCTCCTGCGCGGTCGCTCCGATCGCGGCGTCGGCCTGTCCGGGTGCGAGGACTGCCGGCAGTGTGCGATGGGCTTTCGGCGCCTTGAGTCGCTGCGACGGGTCGGCGGCCATGATGCCCTCGCGAACCGCCCACGCGCAGAAGGTCTTCGCCGCGGAGACCTGACGCGCGATCGTCGTGCGGGCGGCACCGCGTTGCGTCAGCTCGGCCAGCCAGGCCCGCAGGAGAGCGAGGTCGATGTCCGCCGCAGCCACTCCCCGAGCACCCGCGAACGACAGCAGCGCCCGCGCACCACCGACGTAGGCGCGGATGGTGTGTTCACTGCGACCCTTCTCCAGGCGCAGGTGATCGGCGAAGTCGTCGAGCATGCCCGCCAGCACATCGCGCGGCGGGAGCAGGCGCAACCCCACACGCGGTGCCGTGGCCGGATCGATGCCGACCGCGTGCCTATCGGCCGGCCGGTGCGGCTTCCTCGGCGGCGCGCAGCTCGGCCTTCCAGGTCCGGAAGCCTTCTTCGGTACGGCCGCGGCGCCAATATCCGGAGATCGACGCGTTGGCCGAACTGACCTTGCGTTCCTTGCGGATGTAGCTGCGCAGGTTGTGCATGACGGCCTGTGCCTCACCGTGGATGAAGACATGCGGTTCGCCGTCGAGCCATTCCGCGTTGCGGACGGCCGCGATGAGGGGTGCGTTGTCGCCGGCGACCGAGTCGTCGACCTCGCCGGCCGGTCCGCCGCGGTGGACCCAGACGATCTCCGCACCTGCGGGTGCGATGAGGTCGAGCTCGTCCTCGGGTCCGGCGACCTCGATGAACACCTTGGCGATCGCATCGGCGGGAAGCGACTCGAGGGCGGCGGCCACGGCGGGCAGCCCGGCCTCGTCGGCGGCGAGGAGGTGCCACGGGGCATCCGACTTCGGCCGGTATCCACTGCCCGGACCGATGAACCGCACGGTCTCCCCCGGTTCCACCGATGCGGCCCACGGTCCGGCGATGCCCTCGTCGCCGTGGACGACGAAATCGACGAGGATCTCGCGGGCCTGCGGGTCGACGCGGCGGACGGTGTAGGTGCGCAGGACCGGTTGCTGCTCGGGCGGCATCGTCGACCGGACCTCGGCGAGGTCGAAAGGTTCCGGGTAGGTCACGCCCTCCGGGGCGAAGATGAATTTCACGTACATGTCGGTGTCGGCGTCACCGGATGCACCGACCGCCACCTGGAAGTCGTCGAACCCGTCGCCGCCGAGGTAGAGACGGACGAAGTGCGGGCTGATCTGCTCACGACGGAGCACCGTCATCGTGTTCACGCGCTTGGCCATGGAACCTCCTTGTCGCGTTCACCTTACGCCAATTACTTAGGCGAACCTAAGACGCGGTGCCGGTTTGTCCGAGGATGCCGCCGGAGGGTCCTTGTAAGGTTTTCTCACGATCAAGCGATGTGATCCGAGAGTTCGCAATTCTTCAGATCAGACGTCGCGAGACCCCGACCAGAGGCGATTCCATGCCGGAGCAACCAGTGGAACCCCGATCCGTAGTGGACAACGCTCCCGTCCGCAGCTCGCGTCTGGGCGCCGACGACTGGCTCGACGCCGCTGTGGAGGTCCTGCTCGAGGACGGCATCGAGGGTCTGAAGATCTCCCGACTCAGCGCCCGCCTCGGGGTCACCAAGGGCAGTTTCTACTGGCATTTCACCGACATCGCGACGATGAAGTCCGAGCTCGCCGACCACTGTCGCAAGGGTCAGGCCGCCGCCGTGGCCCGGATGGCGGACCTCGAGGCACTCCCGCCGATCGAGCGCATCGAGGGCATGGCACAGCTCGTGTCGGATCCGCGCAGGTGGCGGATGGAAGCCGCGATGCGACGGTGGGCCGAGACCGACGGGACGATCGCCGACTCGATCTCCGAACTCGACGGCCAGATCTTCCAGATGTCCCATCAGGCGATGCGCGAACTCGGCTTCGACGAGGCCGAGGCCCATGCCCGCGCGACCACGCTGCTCTACGCGGGGATCGGCTTCGTCCACGCGCACGGACGGCTCGGCGAGGCGACGGCCGACGACCTGCGCATCTTCCTCGACATCCTGACGCGGAAGTGAATCATCCGGTGGCCAGTCTCCACTGACCGCCGACGTTTTCCACGAGCCCCTCGATGTCCAACCGTGCCAACGCCGCCCGCACGGCCGGCACCTCGAGTCCTGCCGCGAAGGCGATCTCCTGGATCCCCACGCCACCCCTGGCCGGGATCGCGTCGTGCACGCGCAGCTGCTCGGCGCTGAGGCCATCGGTTCTCTTCCCCCTCCCCCGGCCGATGTCTCCCCCGCCGTCGGGCCGGACGAGGTTCACCGCCGACGCGACATCGGAGACCAGCACCGCCAGCCCGTCGGCGATCATCCGATGGCATCCGACGGAGGTCGCCGACGTCACCGGTCCCGGCACCGCACCGAGTGGCCGACCGAGTTTCCGGGCCCAGGCTGCGGTGTTCGCCGCGCCCGAACGTCTGCCGGCCTCCACGACCACGGTCGCCCCCGACAGTGACGCGACCAGCCGATTGCGGGTGAGGAAGCGATGTTTGGCGGCCGTCGTTCCCGGCGGGTACTCGCTGATGATCGCGCCGGTCCGGGCGATCTCCGCCAGCAGCGCGGAATGCGCTGCCGGATAGTCGCGGTCGATGCCGCAGGCCAACACGGCCGCGGTAACCCCGCCGGCCGCGACAACGGCGCGGTGCGCCGCCCCGTCGATCCCGAAGGCGCCACCGGAGATCACCGCGAAGCCCTCACCCGAAAGCCCCGAGGCCAGCATCTGCGTGACGTGCCCGCCGTACGACGACGCCGCGCGGGACCCGATGAGGGCGACCGAGGCCGCGGCCAGATCGTCGAGCCGGGCGGGACCACGCACCCAGAGGGCCAGTGGCTCGCCGCCGCGTGCGGCGGTGTCGGCCTGACCGAGGGCGAGGAGCGACCAGGCCGGCCACTCGGGATCGGATCGGGTGACCAGCCGTGCACCGATCGCGGCGGCGGTGTCAAGGTCGGTCGTTGCGCAGTCTGACTCGTATCGAGCTGCAGTCGCGGCCAGCACAGGTTCGTGACCGTCCGGCACACGGCGTTCACGGATCGCCGATGCCGCGTCGACCGGACCGACCTGGTCCACCAGGGCGATCACCTCCGCACACGGCGGCTCGGCCACGCGCGCCAGGTACGCCCACGCCGTCATCTCCGCCGGATACTTCCCGCTCACCACGTTGCTCCTCGGTCTCGGTACAGAAGTGCCTGTGCGACATCGTCTTCGACGGGCCGGTCGGTGCCGCGTAGATCGCTGAGGGTCCAGGCGAGCCGCAGCGCACGGTCGGCACCGCGGGCAGTCACGCGCCCGTCCCGGAGGAACAGTTCGATGGGTCGCAGGACGTCGGGCGGCAGCCGGAACTTCTGACGTAGCGCGGCTCCCGGAACCTCGGCGTTGGTCCGCCAGCCGAATTCGGACCATCGCTCGACCGCGGCCGCCCGCGCCGCGGTGACCCGTGCACGGACCTCGGCACTCGATTCCCCCGTCCCGCTCATCAGCGCGGCGTTGCCCGGCGGGTCCATGCGGACACGGATGTCGACCCGGTCCAGCAGTGGCCCCGACAACTTGCCGAGGTACCGACGTCGCACGACAGCGGTGCACACGCAGTCGACGTCGTGTGCGGGTGCGCATGGGCACGGGTTCGCCGCGAGGATGAGCTGGAACCGCGCCGGGTACGTCGCGACGCCATCCCGCCGCGGCACCCGCACCTCGCCGTCTTCGAGCGGTTCCCGCAGGGATTCCAGCACTTTCGCGCTCATCTCGGCGCATTCGTCGAGGAACAGGACACCGCGGTGCGCCTTGGAGACCGCGCCCGGCCGGGCGAAGCCGGTACCACCGCCGAGCAGCGCTGTCGTCGACGAACTGTGGTGCGGTGCGACGAACGGCGGCTCGGTGATCAGCGGGCGTCCCGGTGACAGCTCCCCCACGAGCGAGTGGATCGCCGTGACCTCGAGGGAGTCCTCGACACCCAGTGGCGGCAGGATGCCTGGTAGGCGTCGCGCGAGCATCGTCTTCCCGATACCCGGTGACCCGGTCATGAGAACGTGATGTGCTCCGGCCGCGGCGATCTCGAGTGCGTGCCTGGCCTCGTGCTGCCCCACGACGTCGGCCATGTCCGGAATCGGTGGCGGCTTCGTGGTCGTCGTCCGGTGGAAGTTGTCGAGTACGCGATCGCCCTCCAGCCAGGCGACCACGTCTTCGAGGTTCGTCGCACCACCGACGTCCATGCCCTCGACCAGGGTCGCCTCGGTCACCGTCTCGATCGGGACCACCGCACGCCGATAACCCGCCTGCCGCGCGGCGATCACCGCCGGCAGCACTCCCCGGACCGGCCGGACGGTGCCGTCGAGGCCGAGTTCGCCGAGGAAGATCGTCGACGTCAGCTTCTCCGACGACACCTGTTCGGTCGCAGCCAGAATCGCGACCGCCATGGCCAGGTCGAAACCCGAACCGACCTTCGGCATGTCCGCCGGCGAGAGCGCCACCGTCACCTTCAGGTCGGGGAACTTGAACCCCGAGTTCTTGACCGCCGCCCGCACCCGGTCGCGCGCCTCGCGCACCGACGGATCGGGGTTACCGGTCACCGCGAAGCCGGGCAGCCCTGATCCGACGCTCGCCTGAACGTCGACAACTCGTGCGGCAAAGGCATTGAGCCCCACCGACTGTGTTTGCCCCAACATGGAGCACAGTCTGTCGAAAGATCACGCCGGCGAACCGGCCCGCAGTCTCCCGACGAGCGATCTGTGGATCACCTCTCCGATATCCACATCACCGGCTTGATCGGCAGTCCTGCACACCTTCGGTGTCGAAGGACTTCTCCGAAACGAAGTCGCGGCCAACCTTCTTGCGGCGCATCTGTGTAGCGAGATGATGCCTGTGGATGACGGTCCGGGTTTGTCGGTGGTCGGGTCTACATTGGTTGTCAGTAGGTGAGCCGATCGATCGGGTCGGCGCCGCAACACTTCTGGGGGCAGGGTGTCGGGGAATCGGATCGATCTACCGGGCGGGTCTCTCGCCGGGATCGATCCTGCCCACCCTTATGAAGCCGACATGTACTCCCTCATGGACGAACTCAAGGCGTCTCAGCGTCGCGAATCCCACGAACACTGGGCCCGATACAAGACGGTGCACGCGATCGCCGAACGCTGCATGAGCACCCGCAACACCTTCGACGGCGGGATCGTTGTCACCGGTGAGGCCGAGTGCGTCCAGCGGGTGTCGCGCCAATTGTCTTTGACACGACGCCAAGCCGAGATCCTCATCGGCGAAACCATCACCCTGCACGAGAACCTCCCCGAGGTACTGGACACCCTGCGCGACGGGATCACCACCCGTTGGCAGCTGCAGGTGATCGTGTCCCGCACGGCGCTCGTCCCGCCGGACTCATCGATCACTCCCACCCTCGACGCCGAGATCGCCGCCACCCTCCGCAACAAGAAGGGCTCTTGGACGCGAGCCCGGCTGCGCGACATGGTCGACCGCCTGGTGTTCCGTCACGACCCAGACCTGGTCCGCGAACGCCGGAGAGAAGCGCTCGACAACCGCGGGATGTATACCCACACCCTCGACGACGGCACCGCCGAGATCACCGGGGTGATGGCCGCGGAGAACGTGCGTATCGCCGCCAAGGCCGTTCGCGTGCTGGCGGATTCAGTGTGCAAGCACGACGGTCGCACCGTCGGACAACGCAACTCCGACGCCATGTTCGCCCTCCTGACCGGCACTCTGTTCGAATGCTGCTGCGATCGTGACAACTGCACGGCCGAGGTTCCCGAACCCGGAGCGGCGGTCGCATCGGTGCGCAGCGAGATCGTCATCCACGTCGTCACCGATGCCGCGACACTGGCCGGCGCACCCGGGATCGGCTGGATCGACGGGCACGGCGTCATCTCCGACGAGCACGTCCGCGACCTCGCCCACCGACCCGACGCCACCATCAAACCCATGACTCCGGTCCGCACAGCACCCACACGAGTTGGGGCCGAAACACCCTCGCCGGCAGGCGAGCACGACGAGCGTGACGCACAGGACCGCGAAGCCAGACGCCCGCAACCCGCAGCCGCACCGATCGCTGAGCCGACCGCGCCGAACGTTACCGAAGCAACGTCATCGGATGTGGTGGTCGTCTATCCCGGTTCCCAGCCGTCCGACCCGTACCGCCCGACCACCGCCTGTGCCGACTTCGTCCGCATCCGCGACGGCTACTGCACCGAACCAGGGTGCGAGCAGTCCTCTTTCACTTGCGACCTCGACCACGTCACCGAGTTCGACCGTCAACGCCCGACCCGCGGTGGACTCACCTCCAGTGAGAACCTCAACGCCAAATGCCGCTTAGGGCATCTGCACAAGACCTTCGGCGACTGGATCGACGTCCAGTACCGCGACGACGACGGCCGCCTGGTCACCGAGTACGTCACCCCAGAGGGCTACCGCATCCGCGGTGACGCCGAAACCCTCGAAGATCTGTTCCCCAACCTGCGCCGTATCCGCTTCGAGCAACCTGCCCAAGCCCCACCCACACCGCGGGTGATCTCGGGCGACGACCCTCGCCCCGCTCGAAACCGACTGGCAGACAAACACGCCAGACGGCGAGCCGAACGCGCCCGCAACCGGCGAGAACGCGAACGCCTGGAAGTCGAGGACGGCCCGGCACCGTTCTGACCGATCCATGCGCACACCCGACCGGTCGGAGTGCTACAACGATCCGGTGACTGAACCTGAAGAAGACTTCACCGTGCCGCAGGCGGCGCTCATCGTGTCAGTAGGTGGCGTCGTCCTGGGGACCATTCCATTCGTTCTGATCTGGGGCTTTCTCCACGGATGGGGTCAAGGTCAGTGGGGTCCGGTTGCCGCCTGGCTTTCAGGCTTACTCACCGTCTTCGCGGTTGTAGTCGCGCTTTACCAGACACTCTTAGCGCGGCAAGAGGCCGAAGCAACAAGAGCGAACGCAGCCGAAGAGATGCGACTTGTCGAAGAGCGACATACTCGACAGCTCGCCCAGGCCGAAGCGTCCATGGATGCTTCTCGTACGTTCCATATCGAACAGTTGGCAGTGACGCAACACAACCGTGAGGTCGATGCCGTTAAGTCGATCGCCAAGAACATCACGAAGGCGAATGCGCAGACGAGTATTTATACGTTCGATTACCTCGACGAGCTGGCTGAGAACAATGGAGAGCTTGCGGACTCCGGCCTCGTCCGGCTCACGAACTTCTTGACTCAGTTCGAGTATTACCGAACCGTTGCGACCGTTGCGATGGCCGACATCCGCGACAAAGAGATCGCACGCGAAGCACTCAGATCCCTCAGTGCAGCTGTCGCCGCGGCGACAGCTGTACGAGCTGCGGTAGAAGCAGGCACGGACCCGAAGAATTTCTTAGGTATCGAGAAAACCGCTGAGAAGGCTCGCAACACGAATAACGAGTTTCAGATGTTCGCGCTTCGCAAGCTCTCGCCCAATGGTCCTCCTCTGAAGGAGACCCAGGGACCCCGTACCGCCGCTGTAGACGAAAGCTAGCTAAGACTCGTATGAGTAGTGCGTCGATCAGCTGCAGAATTCCTCGTCAAAGACGTCGGCATGTCGGCAAACGACCCGCCGGCACCGCCGATGCTCCCGTCCTGCACCTCGCTCGTGCCAGCGGAATTGTCGATTAGCTCCGACCCTCGACGCCGAGATCGCGCTGCTACTCTCCGGGTCCGGGGAAGGCCCTTGGACACGAACACGGCGACGCGGCGCCGATCGCGTGATGTTCCGCCCCGACCCCGCTTCGAACAAGCCGCCCAAGCCCCACCCGCACCGCGGGTGATCTCGGGCGACGACCCTCGCCCCACACGAAACCGGCTGGCAGACAAACACGCCAGACGGCGAGCCGAACGCGCACGAAACAAGCGGGAACGCGAGCGTCTGCAGGTAGAGGACGGACCCGCGCCGATCTGATCGATCGCCGTCGCTAAGCTCGACAACCGATGAGTGACGGAATTTTCGACGACGCGTTCGTCGACGACCTGAACCGACTCTTCCGTTGGCGACGGGATGTCCGTCGGTTCAGTCGCGAACCGCTCCAGCCGCATCTTCTCCCCGAGCTCATCGCGGCCGCGGAGCTCTCGCCGTCCGTCGGAAACAGTCAGCCCTGGCGGTGGGTCGAGGTGCAGACCAAGGCGGCACGAGAGGCTGTGCGGGACAGTTTCGTCCGCTGCAACGCCGAAGCGCTCGACGGTTACACCGGCGAACGCGCACAACTGTATTCGTCACTCAAGCTCGCCGGCCTCGACGACGCACCGGTCCACCTCGCCGTGTTCTGCGAACCCGATGCCGAACAAGGCCACGGCCTGGGTCGCCGAACCGTGCCGGAGACACTCGAGTACTCGGTCGTCACGGCCATCACCACCCTGTGGCTGGCCGCCCGGGCCCGCGGCGTCGGGATCGGTTGGGTGTCCATTCTCGAACCGAACGAGGTGGCCGCCGCACTCGCGGTCCCACCCACCTGGAAACTCGTGGCCTACCTCTGCGTCGGTTATCCCGAACGCGAGAACGACGTACCCGAACTCGAACGCGTCGGATGGCAGTCACGCACCGAGTCGGAAAAACGCCACCTCATCCGCTGACACCGGATCGTGACCGATCTCGGGGCCTTCCGTGACACAACTCTAGTAACAATAGTCACGTCCATAACTTCAGTAACACCTGTCACACGGAGGTCTTGAGTGCCCAGCCGTTTCACCAAAGGTGTCCGACTGGCGCTGGCGGGAGCCTTCGCAATCGGTACCTCCGCGATCGTCCTGACCGCCGGTACCGGCATCGCAGAAGCCGCGCCGTGCGGTAACTCCGGCGCCGGTTCGAGTCTTCTCGGCACCGGTTCGTCGGGTAGCTCCAATGCCCCTGCAGCCGGACCCCAGGGCCCGTTGCCCGTCTACAACGGGAACATCTCCAAGGTTCTCAGCTGGGTCACGGGTCCGCGCAGCAACAACGACACCTTCGATCGCTTCGGCATCAGCGGCACCGACCTCGGGATCGCCTGGGACAACGGCCGCGGGCAGACGTTGATGGCGTTCGGCGACACCTTCGGCAACTGCGATGTCGCCGGCCAGGAATGGCGGCACAACGTCCTGCTGCGGACGAACGACGACGACTTCAGCGACGGGAAGATCACCATCCCGAACGGCGTCGCCGGCGACCAGAACTCGGGAACCGTGATCAGGGGCCGGGCGAACTACGCCGAGGAACTCATTCCGTCGCTGGGCATCTCGAACATCGAGGTCACCACAATCCCCACCGCGGCGATCTCGCTCCCGCACGGCACCGGGTTCCGGCAGTACATCAACTACATGTCGGTGCGGTCCTGGGGTTCGGCCGGCAACTGGATCACCAACTACTCGGGTATCGCCTACTCCGACAACAACGGTCAGACGTGGGAGAGCGACCCCGACACCATCCTCATCAACGCGCCGATCGACCTCGAGCTCCCCGGCAACCTGCGCGCGATCGACGTCAACAACGGCAAGTTCCAGCAGAACGCATACATGCGTGGGCGCCCGGGCACCGACGAAGAGGACTACATCTACCAGTTCGGTACGCCCAACGGCCGTTTCGGCGCTGCATTCCTGGCGCGGTTCAAGCCGGAGGACATCCTCGACCTCGGCAAGTACCAGTACTGGTCCGGCGAGCGCATCGGATGGGTCGACAGCATCAGCGACATCCACGACACCGAAGGCGTCGTCGCCCGACAACCGGTCAGTGAACTGTCCGTCGCCTGGAGTCCGTACCTGAACAAATACATCATGCTCGACGGCGACAACGGCATCCGGCTCCGCACCGCAGACCATCCGGAAGGCCCGTGGAGCTCGCCGCGCAACATCGTGTCCCCCGGCAACCCGGTGGTCTACGGACCGATGATGCTGCCGAGCTCGCCGGCACTGACGGGCACCGGAAAAGAGCTGTACTTCAACGCTTCACGCTGGAGCGACTACAACGTGATGCTGATCCGTTCGGACCTCGGCAAGCTGTAGTCCCGGGCTCGAAGACCACTCACTCGTGGACTCCGCGGTGGTGCCTCACGTGCGCCGCCGCGGGGTCTTCCGGGGTGAACCCGTCCAATTGCACGCTGATGACGTCGAACCGGATCTGTCGCCAGCGGCGTTCCTGGGCTGCGAGCCACGTACGGGCCAGTCGGCGCATCCGGGCGAGCTTGTCCGGGGTCACGGCCATCACCGCGTCGTCGAAGGTGCGGCTGGCCCGCGTCTTCACCTCGACGACCACCAGCGTGGGCCCGGCGGGGCCACGGGGGTCGACGGCGATCAGGTCGAGCTCGCCATATCGGTTGCGCCAGTTGCGTTCCAGCACAACCCACCCCAGTGAACCGACGAAGTCGGCGGCGATGTCCTCCCCCAGCTTGCCCACGTGCGCACGACGGTTGCTCATACTCTGAAGGGTCCCCGAACACGACTCGGCCGCGGCGCGAGTACACCCGCCGCGGCCGAATCTGTGGAGAACTACCGACTCACCAACATCGCGTCGTCGACGCCTCGGGGTACGTTCACCCCATGAGAGTTCAGGGCTCGTCGGGAAGCCGCAGTTCCGGCTTCTCGAGCTCCTCGATGTTGACGTCCTTGAACGTGATGACGCGAACCTGCTTGACGAAGCGCGCCGGCCGGTACATGTCCCAGACCCAGGCGTCGCTCATCCGGAGTTCGAAATACACCTCGCCGTCGGTGTTGCGGGGAATCATCTCGACCGCGTTGGCAAGGTAGAAGCGCCGCTCGGTCTCCACCACGTAGGTGAACTGGCCGACAATGTCCTTGTACTCGCGGTACAGAGAGAGTTCCATCTCGGTTTCGTACTTCTCGAGATCCTCAGCACTCATCCTGTAAGCCTATCCCTGTTGTCGTTTGCGCTGGCGACCACTCGTGCCGCGACGTTCCGGTACGACATGCGGTGTTGTGGTGACGGTCCCGCCGCATCGATGCGGGACATGTGAAGAGCTGTGCTGTATCCCTTGTGGATCGCGAAATCGTACCCGGGCAGGTCGGCGTCCATCGCGACCATGATCCGATCCCGCGTCACCTTCGCGATGATGCTCGCGGCCGCGATGCAGGCCGCGGCCCCGTCTCCCCCGATCACCGGCAGCGACGGCGCGGTCAGGCCGGGGACCACGAACCCGTCGGACAGCACGTATCCGGGGGTCACGTCGAGTGCCGCGACCGCCCGGCGCATGCCCTCGATGTTCGCAACGTGGATGCCGATCCGGTCGATCTCCGCGGCGTCGATGATCACCGCGCTCCATGCGTGTGCGTACCGGGTCACCGATCGGTACAGCGTCTCGCGGGTCTTCTCGGTGAGCCGCTTGGAGTCGTCGAGGTCGGCGAGCGAGGCCAGCTGCGTCGGTTTCAGCACGCATGCCGCGACCACCAGCGGCCCGGCGCACGCACCGCGACCGGCCTCGTCGACCCCGGCGACAGGGCCGAGGCCCTGCCGGTAGAGCGCGAATTCGAAGGTCCGCAGCCCGGCTGCACGACGGACGGGCGAACGCGGTGGCCAGCGGCTCATGGTGTGCGCAATCCCCACATGGTCATTGCTGGGGATTGATCGAACCGACACCACCGATCCGCGAGAAGGGATAGATGATGGTTCGGACCTTGCCGCGGATGTCGCTGACCGGAACGGTGCCCTGGTACTGATCATCGACGTGGTAGCGCGAGTCCTGCGAGTTGAGGCGGTTGTCGCCCATCACCCACACGTTGCCCTCCGGGACCTTGATCGGACCGAAGTCCGGACCCAGACACGGCGGCAGCTTGTCGCTGACACCCGAGTCGGGTCCGTAGGCCGCGAGGGTCTCGCGCTGCAACTCCATGTTGATGTACGGCTCGCGCAGCGGCTTGCCGTCGACCTTCACGCCGACACCCTCGTCGTTGCGGCACTCGATGGTCTGTCCGCCGGTCGCGATCACACGCTTGACGAGGTTGTTCTCGTCGGGCGGGGCGAAACCGAACCACGACAGCGCATCCTGCGCCTTGTGCATGACCGGGTTCGTCGACCGCGGCGACACCCAGGCGCCGTTCCACGACTCCGACGGACCCTTGAAGACCACGACGTCACCGGGCTCCGGATCACCGAAGCGGTAGACCATCTTGTCGATCACGATGCGATCGTTGGTGCACCCGTCACAACCGATCAGAGTCGACTCCATCGACTCCGACGGGATGACGTACTGCCGGCCGATGAAGGTCTGCAGTACCCAGGTGAGGAGCAGGACGCACCCCACGATGATCACGACCTCGCGTAAGAGCGAGCCGGAGCCCGACTTGCTCTTGCCGTCCGCGGTCTCGTCCGGATCGGACTTCAACCGCCAGGGACGCTTCTCACCGTCGTTGCCGTCGGTGTCAAGGTCGCGATCGTCGCTGGGTCGCTGTGTGTCGGCCACCTCGTCAGGGTAGACGCGTCAGCGCTTTTCCTTGATCTTTGCGGCCTTGCCACGCAGATCGCGCAGGTAGTAGAGCTTGGCGCGACGGACGTCACCGCGGGTGAGGACGTCGATCTTGGCGATGTTCGGGCTGTGCACCGGGAAGGTGCGCTCAACGCCGACGCCGAAGGACACCTTGCGGACGGTGAAGGTCTCGCGGACGCCGCCACCCTGGCGACGGATCACGACACCCTTGAACACCTGGACGCGTTCCTTGCTGCCCTCGATGACCTTGACGTGGACGTCGAGGGTGTCGCCGGGGCCGAACTCCGGGACATCGTCGCGAAGGGACTGCTTGTCGAGGAAGTCGAGCGTGTTCATTGATTGGGTCCTATTCTGGCGTGAACGTTGAGCAGAGGAACCTGGCGGGCCATACGGCTTCGAACCGGTTCATACTCCGAGTCGTCGGTGCCCGTCACACGGGACAGGCAACCCGACTATTGTGCCAGAGACACCCCGGTCCGACGAAATCCCCGGTCAGCGCTACGAACCGGGGGCCATCGCGACGACGTCGGCGGCTTGCAGTGCCGCCACCGTCGCCGAATCCATCGGCGTGGCGGCGGCGATCGCCGTGGGGATGATCCCTGAATTCGTCATGTGCTCGACGATCGCGAGTTCGGGTGCCCGCCCGTTCGCCGTCAGCGCCTCGTCGTCGGCGAGTTCGAGCCCCGCGCGCTGGTACGGCTGCGGATCGTTGGTCCCGACGACGACCACGCGACGCCCGCGGGCCCCGACGCCGACGCCGACGGCGGTGCGGAACCAGCCCGCGATGGTCGCCGGCACCGTCGACTGCACGGTGTCGGCGCGACGCCTCAGCCAGGTCAGGTCTCCCCCGGCGGTGTCCCGGTCGGTGCGCGAGGCAGCGCCCACGGCGGCACCGAACCCGGCGGCGGCCGCTCCGGCAGCGCCCATCGCACCCATCGGTGCGAACGGCATCATCCCGCTGGTCGCCGCGGGCGGGGTCCCGCCGGCGGATTGCCCGGCATCCTCCGACCGTTGCGTGTAGTCGTCACCGGCAGCCGTCAGGGCCAGACGACCGGCGCTCGCCGCACTCACCCGCCACGAGTCGTCACCGACCTCGGCGAAGACCTCTGCACGTTGCCGGTCACGGTCGGCGACGAGGGCGATCGTCGTCATCTGTTGCTCGGTCTCCACGACGACATCGGCGTAGGTGTCCAACGACGTCGCCATCGCGCGGAGCCGGTCGGCGACGTGCGGCAGTGACTGCGTCCCGGCGCCGGTGACCCGGCCGAGCCCGTCGACCAGAGCGTCGGCGAACTCCCCCTCGACGCCCGCGCCGCCGGCGGCCGGTGACGAGTACGCGGCAGTCGCAGACACGACCACGTCGGTGACCCGCTCCACGGATTCGGCGAGGGCTCGTGTGCGTCGTGCGGCCTCACGGAGCGACGTCGGGTCCGCACCCGGCCACACGCCGGGTGCGAGTTCGTCCGCGATGTGTCGGGGCGCCGAGTTCACCGAGGGTCACCGGGGTCGAAGGCGGCTGCGGTGTCGGCGTCGGCGGCGGCGAGGGACTCGACGCCGGAGGTGAGCGCCCGCCGGTGCTCGGCGAGACGCGCGACCGCGGCGCAGAGCAGTTCACTCGATTCGGCGCTCGCGGGGCCGAAACCCCGCCGGAAGGCCATCGCGCCCTCCCCGACCCCGACCGCGGTGTCGATGTCGGCGAGCAGTTCGACGAGCTCGGAATGCACGGCGCCCAGCCGCGACTCGGCATTGGCCAGCCGGGCGGACAGATCCGCCGCGGTACCCACGTCCGCGGCGATCCGGTTCCGGCGGCCTCCGGCTGTCATCCGGGGGTCCGGGCGGTGTCGAGACGGGCAGGGTCGAGACGCGCGTCGGCGTAGTCCACCCCGGAACCCGTTGCGGCAGCGAGAAGTTCGGCGCGTCGAGAAGTCAACGCATGGTCCGCTTCGGCGATCAGGGTGGTGAGTAGTTCGGAGAGCTGGTCGGCACGGTAGCGACGCAAGGCGGTGGGATCGATCGAGATGTCGACGGCGAGACCGCGTGCGTTGACGGTGACGGCGACGAGCCGATCGCGGCTGATCGCCCGGGAGGTCAGCTCCGACAACGCGGCACGGGTCTGCGCGAGTTCGGCACGCTGACGGTCGAGTTCCTCGACCATGGCCTCATAGCCCTGCATAACACCCCCGTGTGCTCGAGTTGTGCCGAATCCTAGCGGTGATCCGACTCCGGGTCATCGTGGGGATTCACAGGCTCGGCGAGGAGATCCGGCCGGCGGGCGCGGGTCCGTTCGAGGGCCTGCTCATGTCGCCACCGCGCGACCTTCGCATGATCGCCGCTGAGGAGTACCGGCGGGACGTCGAGACCTCGCCAGCTCACCGGACGCGTGTAACTCGGCCCTTCGAGGAGCCCGTCGGAGAACGAATCCTCTTGGTGCGAGCGAGGATTCCCGAGAACACCGTCCATCAGTCGGACGGTTGCCTCGATCATCGCCATGACCGCGACCTCGCCGCCGATGAGGACGAAGTCACCGAGGGACACCTCTTCGACGCGCACCCGACGGGCCGCGTCGTCGAAGACACGCTGGTCGATGCCCTCATAGCGGCCGCAGGCGAAGACGAGATGTTTCTCGGTGCTCCACCGCTGGGCGGTCGCCTGCGTGAACGGCACACCGGCCGGGGTCGGGACCACGAGAAGCGCGTCGTCGGGGCACACGTCGTCGAGACACGGCCCCCACACCTCGGGCTTCATGACCATGCCGGGCCCGCCACCGTACGGCGAGTCGTCGACGCTGCGGTGCACATCGTGCGTCCAGTTCCGCAGGTCGTGGACGTCGACGCTGATGCGGCCGGCGTCGATCGCCTTGCCCAGCAACGCAACCCGGAGCGGGTCGAGATATTCGGGGAAGATCGAAACGATGTCGAGGCGCATCACTTCGCGCCGTCGGCCGAGTCCGGGTCGAGGAGACCCTCGGGCGGGTCGATGACGATGAGTTCGCGGGTCACCGTCGGCACGATCTCCCGCACGAACGGGATGAGGACCTCACGCTTGTCGGGGGTGCGCACCGACAGCAGTTCGCCGCCGGGCATGTGCAGCACCGATTCGACGACACCCACCTCGGTGCCGTCGGCGAGCTGGACCGGGACACCTTCGAGTTCGTGGTCGTAGAACTCGTCCGGGTCGTCGGACGGCTCGACCTCCGAGGAGTCGATGAGGAACAGGGTGCCGCGCAGCGCGTCGGCGGCATCGCGACTGGCGATGCCCTCGAGAGACACCAACAGCCGCCCGGAATGTTCCCGGGCGGCTGTCACGGTGAATCCACGTTCTCCGCCACCGCGCGGCAGTCGGCCGCGCAGCACCGAGCCGCGAGCGAAACGCAGTTCGGGCTCGTCGGTACGGACGTCGACGACGAGTTCGCCACGAATGCCGTGCGACTTCACGACGCGTCCGACGACGAGATCCACGATGCGTGCGTCCTGCGAGTCGGCTGTCAGCGGTCGGTGTCGACGATGTCGACGCGCATGCCGCGTCCGCCGATACCGGAGACGAGGGTGCGCAGGGCGGTGGCCGTACGACCGTTGCGGCCGATGACCTTACCCAGATCGTCGGGGTTCACGTGGACCTCGACCAGGCGTCCACGACGACCGGTGACGAGGTCGACCCGGACGTCGTCCGGGTTCGAGACGATTCCGCGGACGAGATGCTCGACCGCGTCGGCGACGACAGCGCTCACGCGTCACCCTCGGCGGCGGGGGCCTCGGCGGCAGCTTCTGCCGGGGCCTCGTCCTTCTTGGCGGCCTTCTTCTTCGGGGTGGTGGCCGCGGCGACCGGCTCGTTCTCGGCGGCGGCGAGCGCAGCGTTGAACAGGTCGAGCTTGGACGGCTTCGCCTCGGCGGTCTTCAGGGTGCCCTCGGCGCCCGGCAGGCCCTTGAACTTCTGCCAATCACCGGTGACCTTGAGGATCGCGGCAACGGGCTCGGTCGGCTGTGCGCCGACACCCAGCCAGTACTGGGCGCGCTCGGAGTCGACCTCGATCAGCGAGGGCTCTTCCTTCGGGTGGTACTTGCCGATGGTCTCGATCACCCGGCCGTTGCGGCGGGTCCGAGCGTCGGCGACGACGATGCGGTACTGCGGGTTGCGGATCTTGCCGAGCCGTGTGAGCTTGATCTTGACAGCCATGTCTTCTTCTACTTTCGTGTGGTCACTGCGCAATTCTGCGATCCACCCGGAATGGTGGACCCGGTTTTGCGTCTGTTTCGGTGTGACCGTCGGGCGGCCGTGACCGTATCCGACGAACCGTCGAGCCATTCTGCCAGACCAGAGGCCCCGGAAAGAAATCCGGGCTGACCGTCCGGAAAAGAAGCCGGCATGTGGTTGTCCACCCCGCGAGAACAACCACATGCCGTACGTCGCAAACGCCACTTGCCTACCGATGAATCGGCCCCCAGGCTTGCGCGACCCCCACCGAAACCCCGTTTCCACCCCCGGTTTCGGCGGGGTCTGCACTGTGCTGTTCGGTTCGTCCCCTTACGAACCTGTGCAACGCGGTTGCTACCTTACGCGGCAGTAGGTAAGCGCAACCAGCGGCCCGCTTGTGGTGTTGCTCACAAAATGTTTTGGCCCGAGGACACCACTGCGAGCGGATGACGCAGGACGCCCAGGTCATCGCAGGGGTTCTCGCCGTAGACCACGAAGTCGGCGCGGTCGCCGTCGGCGAGAAGGTCGGCGCCGAGCCACTGCCGAGGTTGCACGGAGGCTGCAGCGATCGCCCCGGCGTTGCCCAGACCGACCTGCGAGAGGGCCTCGATCTCGTCGACGATGCGTCCGTGCTCGACGAATCCGCCGGCGTCGGTACCGGCGAAGATCGCCACGCCGGCCTCGCGGGCGGATTCGAAGACCTTCGGTGCGTCGGCGTGCAACTTGCGCATGTGGGCGGCATAGGTCGGGAACCGCTCGGCGCCGTCGGCGATGCCCGGGAAGTTCTCCACCTGGATCATGGTGGGCACCAGGGCGATCGAGCGGTCGACGAGCTGATCGATCAGATCGGCGGTGAGCCCGGTGCCGTGTTCGATGCAGTCGACCCCGGCCCCGATGAGGTCGACGAGGGCGTCGGTGCCGAAGACGTGGGCGGTGATCCTTGCGCCGTGTTCGTGTGCGACGGCAACCGCGGCCTCGATCTGGTCTCGTGTCCACAGGGGCGCGAGGTCGCCGACCTCGCGATCGATCCAGTCCCCCACGATCTTCACCCAGCCGTCGCCGGCCTGCGCCTGGCGCGCCACCTCGGCGGCCAGCTCGTCGGGGTCGTCGAGGTCGACGCCGTAGTCGCGCAGATAGCGCTTCGGCCGGGCGATGTGCTTGCCGGAACGGATGAACCGCGGACACGCCGGGTCGTCGTCGAGCGGGTGGGTGTCGAGCGGCGACCCGACCTCGCGGATCAGCAGCGTCCCCGCGCGGGCGTCGGCGTACGCGTAACCCCGCGCCTGCTCGATGTCGACGCCGAGCCCGGGGGCGATGCCCACGTGGTTGTGGGCGTCGACGAGCCCCGGCAGAATCCAGCCGGCGTCGACGGCGGTCTCGGCGTCTGCGACGGGTGTGTGGCTGATGGTCCCACCGGTCACCCAGAACTCGACCGGTTGGCCGGTGAGCGGATCGGTGCCCCGGTAGTGACGGGCGGTGACATCCGGTGCTGGGCCATCCATTGCCGGGCCGCCCATCGCTACTTCTTCTTCTTGGGTTGGAACTGTGAGACGTCGATCCCCTCGAGACCCGGCGGCAGCTGGTCGAGTCCGGCGGGCATGTTGGACAGATCCGGGAAGCCGGCGGGCATGCCACCCGGCATCCCCGGGAAACCACCGCGCACCTTCGGCGGCGTGGGACCGCGTCCCTTGCCCTTCTTCCCCTTCTTGCCCTTGCGGTTGGACTTCCGGTTCATCCCGCCCATGCCCATGCGGCCCGACATCTGGGCCATCATCTTGCGGGCCTCGAAGAAACGGTCGACGAGCTGGTTGACCTCGCTGACGGTCACACCGGAGCCGTTGGCGATACGCAGGCGGCGGGAGGCGTTGATGATCTTCGGGTTGTCCCGCTCGGCGGGAGTCATGCCACGGATGATGGCCTGGACCCGGTCGAGCTGCTTGTCGTCGACCTGTGACAGCGCGTCCTTCATCTGGCCGGCGCCGGGCAGCATGCCCAGGATGTTGCCGATGGGGCCCATCTTGCGGATCATCAGCATCTGCTCGAGGAAGTCCTCGAGGGTCAGCTCGCCCTGCGTGATCTTGGCCGCGGCGGCCTCGGCCTGCTCGGCGTCCCAGTGCTGCTCGGCCTGTTCGATGAGACTGAGCACGTCGCCCATGCCGAGGATGCGGCTGGCCATGCGGTCGGGGTGGAAGACGTCGAAGTCCTCGAGCTTCTCACCGGAGGACGCGAACATGATCGGCTGACCGGTGACCTCACGCACCGACAGCGCGGCACCACCGCGGGCGTCGCCGTCGAGCTTGGTCAGCACGACGCCGGTGAAGCCAACGCCGTCGGCGAAGGCCTCGGCGGTGGAGACCGCGTCCTGACCGATCATCGCGTCGACGACGAACAGCACCTCGTCGGGCGTGGTCGCGTCGCGGATGTCGGAGGCCTGCTTCATCAGCTCGGAGTCGATACCCAGGCGGCCGGCGGTGTCGATGACGACGACGTCGTAGTGCTTGGTCTTCGCTTCCTCGACACCGGCGCGGGCGACCGAGACCGGGTCGCCGGAGGTGACGCCGAGTGCTCCCTCCCCACCGACGCTGGTGCCCGGGTGCGGCGCGAAGACCGGCACTCCGGCCCGCTCGCCGACGATCTGCAGCTGCGAGACCGCGCCCGGACGCTGGAGGTCACAGGCCACCAGCAGCGGTGTGTGTCCCTGCTGCTTGAGCCAGTTGCCCAGCTTGCCGGCAAGCGTCGTCTTACCGGCACCCTGCAGACCGGCCAGCATGATGACCGTCGGCGGGTTCTTCGCGAACCGCACCCGGCGGGTCTCGCCGCCGAGGATGCCGATGAGTTCCTCGTTGACGATCTTGACGACCGTCTGGGCGGGGTTCAGCGCCGCGGAGACCTCCGCACCCTTGGCCCGTTCCTTGATGCGCGCGATGAAGGCACGCACCACCGGCAGCGAGACGTCGGCCTCGAGCAGGGCGAGCCGGATCTCGCGGCAGGTGCGGTCGATGTCGGCGTCGGAGAGCCGCCCCTTGCCGCGGAGGTCCTTCAGGGCACCGGTCAACCGGTCGGAGAGGGAATCGAACATGGGTCCATCCTTCCATGTGGTTCCCCGGTCATTCCATTTAGGAGATCGGCACTCCGGACCGTCCCGTCCCGCCGGGCGTCTGCGGCCCGTCCTCCTCGTCGCGCTTGGGCTGCGGCGGCGGGCACACCGCGATGATCGCGTCGGTGAGCGTCGCACGCATCTGCTCGGTGTCCTCTGCCAGTCGCAGGCTGAAGATGTCGACGACGGTCGCGCCCAGGGTCGAGACCTTCGCCCACCGGATGTCGGCGCCGTTCCTCTCCAGGACCGAACTGACCCGGCTCAACAGCCCGATCCGGTCGTCGGACCGGACCTCGAGCAGCACCGCACCCTCGGCGGCGTCGGGCTCCGGGGCGTCGAGCCAGGTGACCCGCGGCGGCGCGACCGCGAACAGCGCGGGCACGGCGTTCTTCGGGTGACCGGCGCCGTCGACGTCGGGATCGGTGCTGCCTGCACTCGCCCCGAGGCTCACCATCGTCCCGGGCAGGGTGCTGACCGAGGCGATCGTGGGTATCGGTGAATCCCGCTCGCGCGCGTCGAGGCGCGCGAGGACGTCGATCTTGCCGTTCACCGAGGCGATGAGTTGCTGGCGGAGCAGACCCGCGTCGGGCGGACTGCCGAACATCGGCACGACGATGAAGGAGTTGATCGCCTTGCCGTCGTGGCTCTGGGCGCAGGCCTTGTGCGAGCGCAGACCGCCGAGCGCGAGCACCCCGGCCATCTTCGACAGCAGCCCGGGCTGATCCGGCGCCACCATCGTGACGTCGTAGGTGTGCTGACCGTCGGCGCGCACGAGCCGAACCGCGAAGTCCCCCTCGGCGGCGATCGCCAGCTGCTCGGGGGTCAACGGCTCGGGCACGGCCGGTGGGATGCCGTCGATGTGGCGCATGGACCGCCGGACGAGCTCGCCGATGAGTGACGCCTTCCACTCCCCCCACACGCCGGGTCCGGTCGCCCGCGAATCCGCTTCGGCCAGTGCCGCAAGGAGTTCCAGCAGCACCCGGTTGTGACCCAGTGTGGTCGCGACGAATTCGGCGGTGGCCGGGTCGTCGAGGTCGCGGCGCGTCGCGACCTGCGGCAGCAGGAGGTGATGCCGCACCATGTCGGACAGGATCGTCACGTCCTGCGGCCACAGACCGAACCGGTTGCCGATCTGGACCGCGAGTTCGGCGCCGACGATGCTGTGGTCGGCACCGCGCCCCTTGCCGAGGTCGTGGATGAGCGCTCCGAGGACGAGGAGATCGGGCCGCGAGACCCGCGTCGTCATCGACGACGCATAGGCCGCGGTCTCCACGAGGTGACGATCGACGGTCCAGGTGTGGATCGCATCGCGCGGCGGGAGGTCGCGCACCGCACCCCATTCCGGGAGCAGCCGACCCCAGAGCCCGGTGCGGTCGAGCGCCTCGATGGGGTCGACCATGTGGTGGCCCGAGCTGAGCAGGACCAGCAGGTCGCTGCGCGCCTCGGCCGGCCACGGCTCCCGCAGCTCCGGTGCGTAGTCGGCCAGTCGGCTCAGGGTCGATGCGCTGATCGGCAGGCCCGTCCGCGCCGAGGCGGCGGCCACGCGGAGGATGAGTCCGGGGTCCTTGCTCGGAATCGCGTTGCGCGCCAACACGATCTCACCGCTGTGCTCGACCACGCCCTCGTCGAGCGGACGACGCAGCGGGGAACGGCGCAGCTTGGCCAGCCCACGCCGTGGGAGGGCGTTGCCCGCCGTCCGCAGACCGACGTCGATGGAATAGCTGATGGTTCGGGCGGAGTCACTGATGACGCGCGCCAGGTCGAACCGGTCCCCGATCCGCAGTGCGGCGCCGATCTCGTCGGCGTCCTGCGCGCGTACCTGCTCGCGCGGCCGGCCGGCCGTGCGGTGCAGCTCGGTCCGGATGTCGAGCAGTCGCTGGTAGGCGACCTGTGGTCCGGCACCGGGCGAATCCGGTCGGAGGCTGGCCATCCCGTCGGTCAGCTGGGCGATCGCCAGGGCGCCGAGGAGTTGTACGTCCCGTAGCCCTCCCCGACCGTTCTTCAGATCGGGTTCGGCGCGGTGCGCGATGTCACCGGCGCGACGCCAGCGGTCCTGCGCGTGGGCGACGACCTCGGGGAAACGATTACGGATGTCGTTGCGCCACTGCTGGCGTACGCCACCGATCAACAGGCTCGACAGGTCCTCGTCGCCGGCGATGTGGCGGGCCTCGAGAAGGCCCAGGGCTGCGGTCACGTCCTCGCCGGCGACCTGCAGTGCCTGCGGTACCGTCCGGACGCTGTGATCGAGCGGGATGTTGGCGTCCCACAACGGATACCAGAGTCCGTCGGCGACCTCGGACACCCGCTCGACGGGCATGTCGTCGTGCAGCAGGATCAGGTCGAGGTCGGAGTACGGCAGCAGTTCGCCGCGTCCCAGACCGCCGACCGCGACGATCGCGAATCCGCTGTGGGGCTTGATGCCGAGTTCGGCGCCCTTGCTGGTCAGCCAGAATTCGTGCAGGTCGACGAGCACCTGGCGGAGCGCCGGTGCGTCGAGTTTCCCGTTCCGGCTCGACTCGGTGAGCTGCCGGCGGGTCTTGGCCAGGTCGGTGGCGGCTACGGGAGGCTCCTCGGTCTCGGGGGTTGAACGGTGCGGCCCCGCGCCCGACTCATCGTCGAACGCGGGGCCGCGCTGGGGTTCAGAAAGGGCACGAGCTCACTTACAGAGCGTCGCCGCCGCGCTCGCCGGTGCGGACCCGCACCACCGACTCGACCGGCGAAACCCACACCTTGCCGTCACCGATCTTGCCGGTACGGGCGGCCTCGACGATCACATCGACGACCTTGTCCACGGCCGAGTCGTCCACGACGACCTCGACACGGACCTTGGGCACGAAGTCGACCGAGTACTCGGCGCCGCGGTAGACCTCGGTGTGGCCCTTCTGGCGTCCGTAGCCCTGGACCTCGCTGACGGTCATGCCCAGGATTCCCGCCTGCTCCAGGCCGGCCTTGACGTCCTCGAGCGTGAACGGCTTGACGATTGCAGTGATCAGCTTCATTTGTTATCCCTCTCCACGGGTGTCAGCGTAGTAGCGATTTGGCTCGAGCGTCATGCCAGCTCGTAGGCAGTCTCAGCGTGTTCTGCCTCGTCGATGCCGCTCTTCTCGTCCTCATCGCTGACGCGCCAGCCGAGCGGCTTGAGGGCGAAGGCGATGATCGCGGTCAGGACACCGGTGAACACGAGGGCGAACAGCGCGATCACGACCTGCACGACCAGCTGCTTGTAGTCGCCACCCCAGAAGAGGCCGACGTCCTTGGCCAGGAAGCCGATTCCGACGGTGCCCCAGAGGCCGGCGACCAGGTGGACGCCGACGACGTCGAGCGAGTCGTCGTAGCCGAACTTGTTCTTCATGCCGATGGCGAGGGCAGCCAGGGCACCGGCGATGACACCCAGGATCAGCGAGCCGACGGGGGTCAGCGCACCACAGGCCGGGGTGATCGCGACCAGGCCGGCCACGATGCCCGACGCGGCGCCGACGCTGGTGGCGTGCTTGTCGCGGACGAGCTCGACTGCGAGCCAGCCGATCATCGCGGCAGCGGTGGCAGCGGTGGTGTTGACCCAGACCAGACCGGTCACGGCGTCGGCCGCGAGCTCGGAACCGGCGTTGAAGCCGAACCAGCCGAACCACAGGAGTGCGGCGCCGAGCATGACGAACGGGATGTTGTGCGGACGGTAGGCGGTGCGGCCGAATCCGGCGCGGGCGCCGACGACCAGGGCCAGGACCAGTGCTGCCATACCTGCGTTGATGTGGACCACGGTGCCGCCGGCGAAGTCGATCGGTGCGACGTTGGCCTCACCGTCGGTGCTGCCGAACATCCACGACGCGAAGCCGTTCTCGGCACCCGACATGATGCCGCCACCCCAGACCATGTGGGAGAGCGGGAAGTACACGACGGTCGCCCAGATGACTGTGAAGACCGTCCAGGTGGCGAACTTGACGCGCTCGGCGAGCGCGCCCGAGATGAGGGCCACGGTGATCACCGCGAACGTGAGCTGGAAGCCCATGAACACGAAGGACGGGATCGTCATACCGCCGGTCACGACCAGTTCGGTGTCGTCCGGGCCGGGGATCACGTCGGCCAGCTGGCCGGACCCGAAGAGCGCGAACGGGTTCGAGAACAGACCGGCGATGTCGTCATCCCCGGTGATGCCGTTGCCGAAAGCCATCGAGAAGCCCCAGAGGACGTACACGACGCTGACGGTGGCCAGCGAGATGAAGGACATCATCATCATGTTGAGCACGGACTTGCCTCGAGCGAGTCCGCCATAGAAGAACGCGAGTCCGGGTGTCATCAACAGCACCAACGCGGCGCTCGTGACGATCCACGCGGTGTCGCCGGTGTCGAATGCGCCGAACGCTTCTTCTGGCAGCGCCAAAACCACTGTAGAAACCTCCTCAGGATGCGCCGACGGCTCGGCGCCTCCAAAGAGACTGTCGGCACTCGGTTTCAGCAGTGGTGCCTTCACGTTTCGGGCACGTAACCCGATGAACGATTTATATTTCGCTCAGGTAAATCGCGAGGACGCTTCTGAGGGCCGTCTCAGTTTCGTCGGAGCACTTCTAGCCCGAGGTTGCCGATCGCGAATCGATTTCACACCAGTGCGGGCGACCATCGGCGGGTTCTCACAGCAGGGGTCTCACAGCAGTGCGTCGACGAAGGCCTCCGGCTCGAAGGGGGCCAGATCGTCCGCGCCCTCCCCCAGACCGACCAGTTTCACCGGCACGCCGAGCTCCTTCTGGACGTGGAAGACGATGCCACCCTTGGCCGTGCCGTCGAGCTTGGTCAGCACCACCCCGGTGATGTCGACGACCTCGGCGAACACGCGCGCCTGCATCAGGCCGTTCTGGCCGACGGTGGCGTCGAGCACGAGCAACACCTCGTCGACGGGCGCCTTCTTCTCAACCACGCGCTTGACCTTGCCCAGCTCGTCCATCAGACCGGTCTTGGTGTGCAGGCGGCCGGCGGTGTCGATCATGACGACGTCGACGCCCGTGGCGATACCGCGGTCGACCGCGTCGAACGCCACCGCGGCCGGATCGGCCTGCTCCTTGCCGCGCACGATCTCCGCACCGACCCGCTCACCCCAGGTCTGCAGCTGGTCGGCGGCGGCCGCACGGAAGGTGTCGGCGGCACCCAGCAGCACGCGACGCCCGTCGGCCACCAGGACGCGGGCCAGCTTGCCCGTCGTCGTGGTCTTGCCGGTGCCGTTGACCCCGACCACGAGCACGACGGCCGGACGGCCCGCATGCGGCAGCGCACGGATCGACCGGTCGAGGGTCGGATCGAGCTGCTCGACGAGCACGCGCTTCAGCAGTGCCCGAGCCTCCCCCGCGTTCTTCACCGGGTTGGCGGCCAGTTCGGTACGGAGGTTCTCGACGACGGTCATCGTGGTTGCCGTCCCGAGGTCGGCCATCAGCAGGGTGTCCTCGATCTCCTCCCAGCTGTCCTCGTCGAGGTCGCCGGCACCGAGCAGGCCGAGCACGCTCTTGCCGATCGCCCCCTGCGACCGCGACAGCCGTCCGCGCAGCTTGCCCAGCCGCCCGGCAGTCGGCGCGATCTCCTCGCGCGGCGGTACCGCCACCGCGCCCGATGCATCGTCGGGGGCCGCGGTCTCGGGGGTCGCGGTCTCGGGGGCGTCGACAACCGGCTCTTCGACGACCGGCGGCTCGATGACCGGCTCCTCGACGACCGGGGCCTCGGCCGCCTCCGGCGCCACCGTTTCCGGCTCTGCGACCTTTGCCTCCGGCTCGGTCGTCTCGGGCTCGGTGGTCTCGGGTTCTGCCTCGGCCGGCTCGATCACGTCCGGTAGGGACACCTCGGTGATCCCGCGGCGGTGGGAGTCGCGCGGCACCGCGGCGTCGTCGCCGACCGTGGGCTGGCCGTCGACGTCGGTGCGCTCCTCGACCGGCTGGACCGGCGGCTCGGGCTCGGGCTGCGGCTTGCGCGGCGGTTCCGGCTTGCGTGACGGCGGTTCGGCCAGGGCCGTATCACCCCGGCTGAAACTGAAGCCCGACCCCGCCTGATAGCCCCCGGACCGGTCGACCTGGCGTGTGGTGCCGTCGACGATCTCCGGCTGCGTCTCGGTGTCGGACAGCGAGATGCGACGACGACGCGCCAGCACCAGTCCGAGCGCGATCAGCGCGGCGATGACGACCACCGCGATGACGATCCCGATGATGATTCCGGTGTTCACTGGCTGGTGTCCTCCTGTTGAGCCACGGGCATGTTGACGCCGCGCATGCGTTGCGAGATGACGGTCGTGATGCCGTCCCCGCGCATGCTGACGCCGTAGAGGGCGTCGGCAATCTGCATCGTGGGCTTCTGATGTGTGATGACGATCAGCTGCGACTTCTCCCGCAACTGCTCGAACAGCTTGATGAGCCGGCGCAGGTTGGTGTCGTCGAGCGCCGCCTCGACCTCGTCCATGACGTAGAACGGCGACGGGCGGGCGCGGAAGATCGCCACGAGCATCGCGACCGCGGTCAGGGACTTCTCCCCGCCCGACAGCAGCGACAGCCTCTTCACCTTCTTACCCGGTGGCCGGGCCTCCACCTCGATGCCGGTGGTCAGCATGTCGTTGGGCTCGGTCAGCACGAGCCGTCCCTCGCCGCCGGGGAACAGTGTCTCGAAGACCTGTCCGAACTCGCGCTCGACGTCGGCGTAGGCCTCGGTGAACACCTGCAGGATGCGGGCGTCCACCTCCTCGACCACGTCGAGCAGGTCCTTCCGGGCGGCCTTCACGTCCTCGAGCTGCGAGGACAGGAAGTTGTAGCGCTCCTCCAGCGCCGCGAACTCCTCGAGCGCGAGCGGGTTGACCTTGCCGAGCGTGTTGAGATCCTTCTGCGCCTTCTTCGCGCGGGCCTCCTGGGTGGCGCGGTCGTACGGCATGGGCGCCGGGGCCACCACCTGGTCGCCGCGCGCCTTGGCCTCCTCGTACTCCTGCATCTCCAGGGCCGAGGGCGGCATCGGGACATCGGGACCGTATTCGGCGATCAGGTCGTCGGGTGACATCGCGAACGTGTCGAGGATCTGCTCCTCGAGCTGCTCGATGCGCAGGGCCACCTGGGCACGGGCCACCTCGTCGCGATGGACGGTGTCGCGCAACGAGTTCAGCGTGGTGGTCAGCTCGCCGGCCCGTACGCGCAGCTCGTCGAGCGTCGCCGACCGCGCGATCCGGATCTCCTCGAGTTCGTCGCGACCTGCCTGCGCCGATGCGACCGCGGACGCGAGTCGTTCGGCGACCTGGGCACCGGCCCGTTCGACCGCCGCTGCGACACCCGCGGCCTGCCGGCGGATCTCGTCCTGCCGACGCGCCCGTTCCCGGGCCTCGCGCTCACGCTGGGCGGCGCGACGCAGGGAGTCGGCCTTGCCGCGCACCGAGGCGAGGCGTTCCTCGGCGGTGCGCAGCGCCAGACGCGCCTCCATCTCGGTTCCGCGCGCGATCCCGACCGCCGCCGCGGCCGTGGACCGTTCCGAGTCGTCGGCCGCCATCTCCGGTCCCAAATCCGATTCGTCACGGGCGAGCCGTAGGCGCTCCTCGAGTTCGTGGAGGGACTCCAGGGCCTCTGCTCGGTTCTTCTCCAGCAGGTTGCGCTGACGCGTGAGGCGATCCGCCTCCGCACGGGCGGTGCGGATCTCGTGGCCTAGTCGGGCCATCTGCTCGTAGGCGGCGCCGACGCTGGAATCCGATTCGTGCAGCGCGGCGAGCGCCTCCTCTGCTGCTTCCCGCCGCTCGCGCTGCTCGGCGAGGGCACCGTCGAGTGCGGCTTCCAGTTCTTCGACGCGGCGCCGGGTGGCGGCGAGTTCCTCGGTCGCGGCGTCGATGGCCGACTGCACCTCGAGCGTCGACGGTCGTCGCGACGAGCCGCCCTCGATCGACGCGGGTCCGATCCGGTCGCCGGCATGGGTGACCACCCGCACGCCGAGGCGGCGGGCGATCTCGAGTCCCTGGGCGGGGTCGTCGACGATGACGGTGTCGGCGAGGACGGTGTCGATCGCGTTGCGGATCTCCGGCCCGCAGGTCACCGCGGAAGCCGCCCAGCGAGCGCCGTCGGGAAGGGCGACGTCGCGTTGCCGTACGGGCTCGGTGAGGCCGCCGCAGATCAGCGCGGCCCGTCCCCCGTCGCCGGACTTGAGGGCTTCGAGGGCGCGGACGGCCGCCATGCCGTCGACGGTGACGATGCCGTCGACCGCGGGGCCGAGTGCACCGGCGATGGCGGTCTCGAAGCCGGGCTCGACGGTGAGCAGCTCCGACATCGGTCCGAGCAGGCCGTCAGGCGCGTTGTCGAGCAGCCAGGCTCCACCGTCGTTGCGTTCCAGACCCATGGCGAGGGCCTCGACGCGTGCCGACAGCGAGGCGATGGACTGCTCGGCTTCACGGTGCTCGGCCTGCAGGGTGGCGACACGTTCGTTGGACAGGTTCAGCGCGGCGACGCACCGCTCATGGTGTTCGTCGAGGGCCTGCTCGGAGGCCTCCAGCTGCGCGAGTTCACCGGCAGCCGAATCCTGCTGCGATGCAGCATTTTCCGCACGCTCGGTGGCGTGTGCGATGGCGGCCGTCAGACGGTCGGCCTCGGCGTCGGTCGACTCCGACCGCGTCCGCAGGTTGTCGACCTGACCCTCGAGACGGGCCAGCCCCTCTCGACGGTCGGCGATGGCCTGGACGGCGGCCAGATGTGCGGCTTCCGCCGCCTCGGCGATCGACTCGCGTTCCCGGAGCACCTCGCGGGCCGTCTCGAGCTGTTCGGCGGCGATCTCGACGCCTTCGGTGAGCTCGGCCTCGAGTTCGGCGGCTTCGAGGGCCTGTTCCTCGAGTTCCTCGGGATCGGGGCCGGTGGCCTCGGCGGTGGCCTCGCTCAGGTAGCGGCTGCGCTCGGCGGCGACCCGGCGGGTCGCGTCGACGCGTTCGGCGAGTGCCGACAGCCGGAACCACGCGCGGCTCGCGGCCGCGGCGGCCGGGGTGACCTCGGCGAGATGCTGTTCGTGTTCGGTGACCTGCGCGTTGGCCTCGTCGAGTTGCTCGGCCACCTCGTCCTGACGGCGCCGGACCTCGTCCTCGACGGCGGCGTGCTCGGCCATCTCGGCTCGGCGGATCACCAGGTCGTCGGCCGCGAGGCGCAGCCGGGCGTCGCGGAGATCGGCCTGCACGGTCTGTGCCCGGCGGGCGACCTCGGCCTGCCGGCCGAGCGGCTTGAGCTGGCGTCGAAGCTCGGCCGTGAGGTCGGTCAGCCGCGCCAGGTTGGCCTGCATCGCGTCGAGCTTGCGGACAGCCTTTTCCTTGCGTTTGCGGTGCTTGAGGACGCCTGCGGCCTCCTCGATGAACGCACGACGGTCTTCGGGACGCGACTCGAGGATCGCCGACAGACGACCCTGACCGACGATGACGTGCATCTCGCGGCCGATACCGGAGTCGGAGAGCAGTTCCTGCACGTCCATGAGGCGGCAGGTGTTGCCGTTGATCTCGTACTCGCCGGCGCCGTCGCGGAACATGCGGCGGGTGATCGAGACCTCGGAGTACTCGATCGGGAGGGCGCCGTCGGCGTTGTCGATGGTGAGCGTGACCTCCGCACGTCCCAGCGGCGGACGTCCGGAGGTGCCGGCGAAGATCACGTCCTGCATCTTCCCGCCGCGCAGCGCCTTCGCGCCCTGTTCGCCCATGACCCAGGTCAGGGCGTCGACGACGTTGGACTTACCCGAGCCGTTGGGACCGACGACGCACGTGATACCCGGCTCGAAGCGCAGGGTCGTCGCCGAGGCGAACGACTTGAAGCCCTTCAGGGTCAGGCTTTTGAGGTGCACGACGGTACAGACTACTCACCATCGCGACGTGTTTCGGGGAGCGCTCACCGTTCGAGGAAGCCGGTCAGGTCTCCGCGCGCCGGGTCGAGGCTGTCGACGACCAGATCGACCCGGCCCGGGGTCTCACCGGACCGCAGCGCATCGAGCAGTGCCAGCACTTTGTCGCGGGGCCCCTCGGCCACGACGTGCACCCGTCCGTCGGCCTGATTCGACGCGTAACCGACCAGACCGAGCTCCAGCGCCCGCGACCGCGTCCACCATCGGAAGCCCACGCCCTGGACGTGTCCGTGCACGAATGCGGACAGCCGGACCGTGTCGGTGGTCACGGTGTCAGTCCGTCTCGATCTTCAGGTCGACCTCGGCGCCGGCCTTGATGGTGCGTCCGACGGTGCACACCGCGTCGATGGCACGTTCGACGACGACGAGCAGTCGCTGTGCGGCGTCGGGGTCGAGTTCGGAGAGGTCGACCTCGAGGATCTCCTCGATCCGCGGGTACACCTCGTTCTCCCGGTCGGCGTCACCGCTGACACGGATCGTGGCGTCGTAGTCGTCGCCGAGACGCCGCGACAGCGGCCGGTCCGAGGACATGCCGGTGCAGGCCGCGAGCGCGATCTTCAGCAACTCGCCAGGGGTGAAGACGCCCTCCACATCCTGCGAGCCGATCAGCACCTCGGCGCCGCGCGAGCTGCGCCCGGTGTATCGCCGGGTCCCGGTGCGCTCGACCCAGAGGTCGGTGTGTGCCGGCTCACCGGTCCCGGCCGGGGCGGCGGTGTTCTGTTCGATCGTCATGCTGGGATGAGTCCTCTCAGGCGGCGGGGCGGCGCTGGCACCGCTGACCATAGTAAGAGCCGTGGATCGGAATGAATTCCCGAGCCGGTCGCCACGGGCCGTCAGGCCGCTGCCGACTCCGTGCTTGCGTTGCGTTCCTTCCATTCCCACACCGCGTAGATCACCTCGGTCGCATATCCGAGGTCGAGCTGGCCGCCACCCACCGGCACCGTCGCCTCCGCCGCGATCCGCCTGTCCGGCTGCCACAGTCCTGGCGCGCGTGTCGATGGGCTCACCTCGATCACCGAACCACTTGGTATGTGGAACGAAAACCGTTGCGAGCCATGGCCAATGATACTGAACTCACCCCGATGCAACGCACGGTGACAGCTTCCGCCAACGCCAACTTTCCTGGTGCGCCGGAAACCCTGCTGGACAACGCCTTCCGATCCGCAGCACCGCAGTGCGCCTCCTCCAACCCGGCCTCCGACAGTGCCGGCCCATCATCGAGGTGAGCAGGTTCCTCACCTTCAACGGTATGGATCAAGATCTCGGCTCCCGGTGCGAGATCAGGCATCGCAATCCCGTCGTGCACCATGTCGGTCATCGCCACCACCGCCGGCGCCAGATTCGACGGCACATTCCGCCACAGGTCCCGACGATTCGCCGGCTTCACCTCGGAATCCCGTTCACCATCACGGTTTCCGACTCTCGCAGCTCCGCCCGGACCGCACCGGCAAGAAAGCCGGGCACCGTCGAGCGGAGACAGCGTCAGCGACACAGACAAGGAGCCATCCGCTACCGAGCGGCGTCACTTCCGCGTCTCGGCGGTCTCTGACACTTCGGGCAGAAATAAGAGCTGCGGTTCATGAAAGATTCCCGGCGCATGATGGCCCCGCAGCGGCGACACGGCTGTCCTTCGCGCCCATAGGCATTCAAAGACCGCTCGAAGTACCCCGACTGGCCGTTGACGTTCACGTACAGCGCGTCGAACGAGGTGCCGCCGACCTCGACCGCCTCGGTCATCACCGCGGTGGCGGCGTCGATCAGCTCGAGCAGCTTCTTGCGCGAGATCGTCTCGGCGATGCGTCTACCGTGCAGCCGGGCGCGCCACAGCGCCTCGTCGGCGTAGATGTTGCCGACGCCGGAGATGACGGTCTGGTCGAGCAGGACCCGTTTGATCTCGGAGTGTTTGGCGCGCATACGCGATACGACGGCCGCAGCGTCGAAGGCCGGGTCGAAGGGGTCGGGGGCGATGTGTGCCACCGACACCGGGATGTCGGCGGCGTCATCGGAGACCGCATAGTCGTCGAGATGCCAGCCACCGAAGGTGCGCTGATCGACGAAACGCAGTTCGTTGTCGTCGTCGAGGATTGCGCGGATCCGGAGGTGGGTGTGATCGGGCGCCCCGTCGCGGGCGATGAGCATCTGACCACTCATACCGAGATGGACGACAAGAGCGGCACGGTCGGTGTCGTCGGCGACGTCGATCCACATGTACTTGCCGCGACGACGCACCCCGGTGACGTGTTTACCCGCCAGGCGACCGATCAGATCGGGTTCGCCGCCGACGTGGCGACGGGCGGCACGGGGATGGAGGACCTCGACCGCGGTCACCGTCCGCCCGGTCAGATGCTTCTCGAGGCCCATGCGGACGGTCTCGACCTCGGGGAGTTCAGGCATGCCCGGTCGAGTTCACGACGAGGCCGACGTCACGACGACGCCTCCGCGCGCTCGGTGAGCGCTTTCCACGCGTGGGCCGCTGCCTGCTGCTCGGCCTCTTTCTTGGTGCGTCCGACGCCCTCACCGAGGTTCTCCCCCGCGATCATCGCGATCGCGGTGAATTCCTTGTTGTGGTCCGGGCCGGTGGACGAGATCTGGTACTGCGGTGGGCCGTAGCCGCGTTCGGAGCTCAGCTCCTGCAGCGAGGTCTTCCAGTCCAGACCGGCACCGAGCTGTCCGGCCTTCTCGATGCGTTCGTCGAAGAGACGCAGGATGATCCGCTGCGAGGTCTCCAGTCCGTGGCTGAGAAACACGGCGCCGAACAGGGACTCGAGCCCGTCGGCGAGGATGGAGTCCTTGTCGCGACCGCCGGTCATCTCCTCGCCGCGACCGAGATACAGGTACTTGCCCAGCCCGCCCTCGTCGCCGAGGCCGCGGGCCACGTCGGCGAGCGCGTGCATGTTCACCACGCTTGCGCGGATCTTCGCGAGTTCGCCCTCGGGTCGATCCGGGAAATGGAGGTACAGGCGCTCGGTGATCACCACGCCCAGTACGGAGTCGCCGAGGAATTCGAGGCGCTCGTTGGTCGGCAGACCGCCGTGTTCGTAGGCATACGAGCGGTGCGTGAGCGCCAGCGTCAGAAGGTCTTCGGGGATGTCGGTGTCGAGGGCGGCGAGCAGCGCGGCACGACGGCCGTCATCGCGGATGGTCTCAGTCACGACGTTCCTGCGTGCCGGGGTTCTGGTCGGCGCCGGACTTCTTCTCGGAGTCGGACTTCTCGTCCTCCGCGAGCTCCGAGAACTTGTTCGCGAGACCGGCCCATCGGGGATCGATCAGCTCGTGCGCATGACCGGGTTCGGCGACCGCGAGCCGGATGCCGCACACCTGGCACAACCCCTCGCAATCCTCCGAACACAGCGGCGACATCGGCAGTTCCAGCGCCACCGCGTCGATGATCGCCTGTTCGAGATCGATGCGGTCGTCGACGATCCGGTGCACGTCGTCTTCCTCGGTGGTCTGATGGGTCACGCTGTCCGGGTACGCGAACAGCTCGGTGAGGAACACCGTCACCGTGCCGTCGATCGGCTCGAGGCAGCGCGAGCACTGACCGACGGTCTCGCCGCACGCGGTGCCGGTCACCAGGATTCCCTCGCTCACCGACTCGAGCCGGAGGTCGAGGTCGACGTCCGAGCCGGCCGGGATACCGATCATCTCGACCCCGAGCTTGTCCGGGGTGGTCACCGTCCGGTGCACCTCGGACATGGTTCCCGGACGACGACCCAGCGACCGGACGTCGAGGACGAATGGATCGCGCCGCGGCGCGGAATCGGGTCCGTGCGACGGCTCTGATGTCACAGCATGATCAGACACAAACTGCACCATACGCTCGCGATCACGAATCATCGACCGCCGCCACGCCATCTGCCGGGTCGGCCGTCCGGTGCGTCACACCGCCAGCGGCGAACCCTGGTCACGGTCGTAGGAATTCCGGGGCGAGGTCTCACGCGAACGCGAGTTGTCGCCACGGGAGTCGCGTGCCTGTTCGTCGACGCTGCGCGGGTATTCGACGTAGTCGTGCATGCCGGCGCCGGTGCGCAGCTGATGGCGTCCGCGGTTCACCGAACGCAGTGTGCCGGTGAGGATCTCCTCGAACTGGGCCAGCTTCTCGTCGACGTACACGTCGCAGTCGCCACGCAGGCGATCGGCTTCGGCGTGCGCCGCGTCGATGATGCGCTCGGCCTCGGATTTGGCCGCGCCGACGACCTCGGTCTCGGAGACCAGGCGCTGCTGTTCGGCGATGCCGTCGGCCACCGACTTGTCATACGTGTTGTTCGCCGCATCGATGGTGCGCTGCGCCTCGGCGCGTGCACGACCGGTGACGGCCTCGAACTCGCGGGCGGCACTGGTCTGCAGTCGGCGGGCCTCCTCGGAGGCGTCCTCGACAAGCGAGTTCGAGTGCGAGCTCGCCTCGTCGACCATGCGGTCGGCCTGCGCCTTGGCCTCGGACAGGATGCGGTCGGCCTCGGCGCGGGCGTGTGCGAGCACGGCCTCGGATTCGGAGTCGGCCTTGGCGACCGTCGTCTCCGCATGCTCACGCGCGTCACCGATCAGGGTGTCGCGCTGATCGAGGACGTCCTGGGCGTCGTCGAGCTCGCCCGGGATGGAGTCCTTGATGTCGTCGAGGAGTTCGAGCACGTCACCGCGCGGCACGACGCAGCCCGCGGTCATCGGCACACTCCGCGCCTCCTCGACAATCGCGACGAGCTCGTCGAGAGCCTCAAATACCCGGTACACAGCCACCCCAATCCGGCGCTTGCCTGTTTGCAACAGTTGGTGAATCTGTGACTATTGTGCCGAATGTTGCGGCTGTGACTGGTGAAGCGCGTGGGGTGTGTCGCGGTTTTCGCAGGTGATCTTCTAGACGGACCGCTCGCCGGTGAGTTTCGCGGTCAGGTTCTTGTGGATGTGCGACGACAAGAACGGTGTGACGTCACCGCCGAGCTTGGCCACCTCCTTGACGAGCGAGCTCGACACATGCGCGAACCGGGGGTCGGTGAGGAGGAAGACGGTCTCCACATCCGCGAGGGCGCGGTTCATCTGGGCCATCGGGACCTCGTAGTCGAAGTCGACCGCCGAACGCAGCCCTTTGACGATCGTGTGGATCGACTCCTGCTTCAGATAGTCGACGAGAAGCCCTTCCCAGCGATCGACCCGCACACCGGGCAGATCGGCGCAGTCCTCCTCGATGAGCGCGATGCGCTCGTCGACACTGAACATCCCGCGCTTGTTGGGGTTGACCACCACGGTGATGACCACCTCGTCGAAACACGCCGCGGCGCGTTCGACCACATAGCGGTGACCGAGGGTGAAGGGATCGAAGGAACCGGGACACACTGCCGTCGTCATGGCCCGAACTTACCGTCAGGTCCCCGACACCCGGCTCCGACACCTCACGTGTCAGGCGCCGGTGAACTCCCCTACCTCCACGCGCGTGTCGCCGTAGTTCTTGTTCACGACGACCTCGAAGCCGTCGGGCCAGATGTCACCGGTCGAGCGGGCGGATCGTTCCACCACCACCAGTGCATCCTCGGAGAGTCGCGTCTCGGCCAGCTTGATCAGATCCTCGGACAGCGCCGCCGCGTCGACCGCGTACGGAGGGTCGGAGAAGACGAGGTCGTACGTCCGCTCCGGCGGCGAGGACAGGTAGGCAGACACCGATCTTGTCAGTACGGTGGTCGACGAGGCGATCCCACAGGCCTTCACGTTGGCACCGATCACACCGGCGGCCTTCCGAGCCGCGTCGACGAAGGTGGCGCCGGCGGCGCCACGAGAGACGGCTTCGATGCCGAGGGCCCCTGAACCGGCATACAGATCCAGCACCCAGAGCCCGTCGAGATCGAATCGGGCATCGAGCATGTTGAAGACCGACTCCCGCACACGGTCGGATGTGGGACGAGTTCCCTCGTCCGGAACGCGGAGCCGTCTCCCCCGCAGTTCACCCGCGATGATCCTCGTCATGGGGCCATTCTGCTCTTCCGCGAACCCCCGAATACACGTGCGGGTGACACGGTTGTGACCCACTTCACATTGCATGCCTGAGCAGGTAGAAGGTAGGGGTTCGATGGGGCAATTTCTGCTGGTGGGTGACTTCCCGGATACCCGTTGTTAACGTCGAGAGCGTTATGAGCCCTTCACAAACAAGAACGGCCCCAACAACTGTCCTCACCGTCGACTATCGGATGCCGACTGTCGCCGACGGTACTCGCCTCTGGGAAATCGCCTCGGATTCAAAGGTTCTCGACGTCAACTCGTCGTACTCCTATGTGCTGTGGTGCCACGACTTCGCCGAGACCTCGATCGTCGCCGAAGTAGACGGCCGTCCAGTCGGTTTCGTCACCGGATACCGTCGCCAGAGCGACCCCTCCACCCTCATGGTGTGGCAGGTCGCCGTCGACGACTCGATGCGTGGGCACGGCGTCGCCGGGTCCATGCTGCACCACCTGTTCGATCGTGTGAACCGCCACGGAATGGTGGCGATGCACACCACGATCAGTCCCGACAACATCCCGTCGCAGCGACTGTTCGAGTCGGTGGCAAAGGCTCGCGGACTCCGTTTCGAGCGCCGTGATCTGTTCGCCGCCAACACTTTTCCGGACTCGCACGAGCCCGAGGACCTCTACATGCTGGAACCGGAGATCCCCGAGCCCTGAGCTCGCGCGTGATCCCGCAGCACCGGAGATCGTGAGCCGTGTCTCTACTGACCGAGTCCGGAATGCACAGTGCCCCAACGTCGTTGGCACTGACAGATAGCAACGTCGCTCTGCGACGCCAATTTTAGAGTTCATATCGCCATCGGGCACCGAACTCACGATGTCACACAAGAAGGAAGCACCGATATGCAACTTCTCGACAAGACTTTTGACGATTCCGTCTTCACCACCCACGAATCCGAGGTGCGCAGCTACTGTCGCAACTGGCCGGCGGTCTTCACCACCGCCAAGGGTTCCCACATCACCGACCAGAACGGTCGGGAGTACCTGGACTTCTTCGCCGGCGCCGGTTCGCTGAACTACGGCCACAACAACGACGTGCTGAAGAAGGCCCTGATCGAGTACATCGAGGCCGACGGCATCACCCACGGCCTGGACATGGCCACCGTCGCCAAGGGGAACTTCATCGAGAAGTTCAACGAGCACATCCTCGAGCCGCGCGGACTCGACTACAAGATCCAGTTCCCCGGTCCGACGGGCACCAACGCCGTCGAGGCGGCACTCAAGTTGGCCCGCAAGGTGACCGGTCGCGAGTCGATCATCAGCTTCACCAACGCCTTCCACGGCATGACGCTGGGTTCGCTGTCGGTGACCGGTAACTCGATGAAGCGCGCCGGTGCCGGTATCCCCCTCGTTCACGCGACCCCGATGCCGTTCGACAACTACTTCGGCGGCGTCGTGGAGGACTTCGCCTGGTTCGAGCGTGTTCTCGACGACTCGGGCAGCGGCCTCAACCGCCCCGCCGCGGTGATCGTCGAGACCGTGCAGGGTGAGGGCGGCGTCAACGTCGCACGCGCCGAGTGGCTCCGCGCACTGGCGGACCTGTGCCAGCGTCGCGAGATCCTGCTGATCGTCGACGACGTCCAGATGGGCTGCGGCCGCACCGGCGAGTTCTTCTCGTTCGAGGAAGCCGGCATCAAGCCCGACATCGTCACCCTGTCCAAGTCGATCAGCGGCTATGGTCTGCCTTTCGCATTGACCCTGTTCAAGCCGGAGCTCGACGTCTGGACCCCCGGCGAACACAACGGAACCTTCCGCGGCAACAACCCCGCCTTCGTCACCGCCGCCAAGGCCATCGAGACCTACTGGTCCGACGACACCCTGAGCCGTGAGATCCACGCGAAGGGCGAGCGCATCAACGAGGTCTTCACCGACCTCTGCAACCGATACGAAGGCATCTCGACCCGCGGTCGCGGCATGGTTCGCGGCCTGGTGTTCGACGACCACACGGCAGCCGGGAAGGTCTGTGCGCAGGCCTTCGGTGCCGGGTTGCTCGCCGAGACGTCGGGTCCCTCCGATGAGGTCGTCAAGCTGCTTCCGCCGCTGACCATCTCGCGCGAGGACCTCGACCGCGGCCTGTCCATCCTTTCCGACGCAGTCAAGGAGGTGATCGGATGATCGTCCGAACCACCGAAGAAATCACCGGTACCGAGCGCGACGTCGCCGACGGCCACTGGCGCTCCAAGCGCATCGTCCTCGGCGGTGACGGCGTGGGGTTCTCGTTCCACGAGACCACCATCGACGCCGGCAGCGTGAACGAGTTCCACTACGCCAACCACATCGAGGCCGTCTGGCTCGTCGAGGGCACCGGCACCCTGCTCAACCGGGAGACCGGTGAGACCCATCCGCTGGCCCCCGGCACGATGTACCTGCTCAACGGCCACGAGCGCCACACGGTCACCGCCGACACGCAGATGCGCATGTTGTGCGTGTTCAATCCCCCGGTGGTCGGCACCGAGGTGCACGACGAGAACGGCGTGTACCCGCTGGTCGCCGTGCCGCAGCCGGCCGGCAAGCATGCCGAGGATGCCATAGAGGAGACCGCGGCCTCCTGATCGGCCCCCTGAGAAGACCCACCAGGATCGCCACTTCCGGTGGCAATCGCTAGCTATCAGCGGTTGTCGTCGGGAGTGGCGATTCTTCTGCCTTCTGCGCCCAGAAGTCCAGCACCGCGTCAACGGTCTGGCCCGGCTGCTCGAGAGCCGGGATCACCCGGGCCTCCCGGATGGTGACCTCGCGGGCATCGAGCATGTTGTCCGCGACCTCGCGGGCCTCCTCGGGTGTCCACTCGCCGCGGTCGTCGGTCGTCACGAACAGCACCGGGCAGGTGATCCGCGCAGCCGCCCACGTGAGGTCCGTACGGTTCAGGATGGCTGTGCGGATGGCCGGGATCATCGACCGCCCGGAATTCCGGAGTCCGCGCCGCAACACCGCGATCGCCTCCGGATCGTCGCTGCGTGTCCGGTCGGTGAACAGCGTGGTCGAGATCGCCGACCACACCGGGCCTCGCGCACCGATGACGCGGTACATCGGCAACAGGAGTCCGATCCGGCGCCGCAGTGCCCGGTCGATCGGACGGGTCGGCGCACTCATCGCGACCAGTGTGTTGATCCGCTCCGGCTCGACGGCGGCCAGTTGCATGCCGACGTGACCGCCCCACGCGTTGCCCACCCAGTCGACGGCCTCGGCACCGCACACATCCCCCACCGTCGCGATGATCTCCCGCGCGGCATCCGCACACGCCTCGATGTCGGCGGCGGCGGCTGACTTCTCGCTCGCACCGCACCACGGGGCGTCGACGATGAACAGCCGTCGTCGGGCCGCGAGCCCGGGAACGATCCGATCCCAGCTTCCGGAATCGACGAACATGCTGTGCCACAGGACCGCCGGCGGTCCCTCGCCGACGTCGCGAACGCGTATGCGCCCCAAACGCGTCGGTACATCGAATCCGGTCATGGCCGCTCCCGCCCGTGGTGGTCACCCGGAGCGGGTCACCCGTAATTGGCATTACACCGTGTATTTCGAATTATGTCTAGAATGATCCCCGTGGTCAGGTCCTACTCGTCGGATTTACGAATGACACGCGCCCGCGAGAATCGCACCCTGGTCATCGACAGGGCCACCACCATGTTCTGCCAGGAAGGTTGGGTGACGACGACGATGGCCGCCGTCGCGGCCCGCGCCGGGCTGACACGGCCCACCGTCTACCGGCAGTTCGCCGACAAACTCGACCTGCTCGACGCGTGCATCGTCTCGGCACTGCGCCGCGACGAGACCGTTCCGGTCCGCGAGACCGCCGAATACCAGGCGATGGGACACGGCGATCGGGCCACACGCATCCGGGCCGCCGCGAGCTGGCTCAGTGCCGCGCACCTCCGGTCGGCCGCCATCCAGCACGTTCTCGACCAGGCCGCGGTCACCGACGACGACGCGGCGATCCTGCGGGACCAGCGTGAACAGACCCGCTGGGCCGAGGTGCGCTGGGCGCTCACGCTGATCCTCGGAGAAGAGCCGGCCGACGAGCACGTGGACTCGATGTGGATGCTCGCCTCGCGCACCGTCTGGCTCCGCCTCGTCGGCGATCGGGGGTGGACCCCCGACCGGTGGGAACGATGGTTTGTCGCGCAGACCACCGCGGCGCTGGACCAGGTCGACGCGGTCTGAGTCGCGCCTATCCTGGGCAGGGTGCGCACTCGTCTTCAGCTCGGCCACGCCCCGGCCGAACACACGCCGCTCGACGACGACGTCGCCGAGCGTATCGAGCTCGCGTCGGACATCCTGGCCGGACGTCGGGTCGTGGTCCTGACCGGCGCGGGCATCTCCACCGACTCCGGAATCCCCGACTACCGCAGCCCCGGTTCACCGCCGCGCACGCCGATGACCCTGGAGATGTTCCTGTCCTCCCCCGAGTTCCGCCGTCACTACTGGGCTCGCAACCACCTCGGCTGGCGCCACATGGATGCAGCTCTCCCCAACCCGGCGCACCTCGCCCTCACCGACCTGCAGTCGGCAGGCTCGGTGTCGACGGTCATCACGCAGAACGTCGACATGCTCCACACCAAGGCCGGGACGAGGGGCGTGTTGGAGCTCCACGGGTGCTACGGGCGGGTCCGCTGCCTGACCTGTGACTGGCGGATCTCCCGACACCGACTCGCCGGATTGCTGGAATCGGTCAACGCGGGATTCGCCGAACGTGTCGCGGGCCGCGGAGCGATCGAGGTCGCGCCCGATGCCGATGCGACGCTGTCGGACACCTCGGACTTCCAGATGATCGACTGCCCGCACTGCGGCGGCATCCTCAAACCCGACATCGTCTACTTCGGCGAGACGGTTCCCAAACCCCTTGTCGAGCACGCTTTCTCGGCGGTCGACGAGGCCGACGCGCTGCTGGTGGTCGGGTCATCGCTCACCGTCATGTCCGGCCTGCGATTCGCACGCCGGGCACATCGCGCCGGCAAACCGCTGATCATCCTCAACCGCGGACACACCCGCGCCGACGAGCTGGCCACACTGAAGATCGACCATCGGGCCGAAATGGTGCTGCCCGCTCTCGCCGCCCTCTAGGTCGGTGTAACGTGACAGGCCGGTGGAACCGGACGCTCAGCGCGAGACGACGACCAGGTCGTCGGCGTGCACGACGGGCCGCTGCAGTTCGGCCGGGAGTTCCTCGGTGTGGCGACCGATCATCGAGGTGACGTCGTCGAAGTCGTAGGAGGCGACCCCGCGCGCCTTCACGACGCCCCGCTGGTCGACGAGTTCGACCACATCGCCGTCGAAGAACCGGCCCTCGACGCCGACCACGCCGGCAGCGAGAAGCGAACGGCGCCTGCGGGATACAGCCGCCACCGCACCGTCGTCGAGGACGATCTTGCCCCGCGCGTCGGCGGCATGACGCACCCAGAAGCGACGAGCCGACAACCGCTCCTCGCGGGCGGCGAACACCGTGCCCACCGAGGCGTCGGCCAGGGCTTGCGCGGCGGACGATGCGGCGGCGAGCAGAACCGGGACACCGGCGTCGGCGGACAGGCGGGCCGCGGCGAGTTTCGAGGCCATCCCACCGGTGCCGAGCGCTCCCCCGGACCCGGCGATGACGCCGTCGAGGTCCTCGGGGCCGTTCACCTCGGGGATCAGACGGGCACGCCGACCGTCCACGCCCACCTTGCGGGGGTCGCCGTCGTACAGGCCGTCGACGTCGGAGAGGAGCACGAGAGCGTCGGCGCCGCTGAGATGGGCGACGAGTGCGGCGAGCCGGTCGTTGTCGCCGAACCGGATCTCGTTGGTCGCGACCGTGTCGTTCTCGTTGACAACGGCGACCGCACCGAGCGATCGCAGACGATCAAGGGTGCGTTGGGCGTTGGCGTGATGCGAGCGGTTCGAGATGTCGTCGGCGGTCAACAGGACCTGCCCGACGGTGCGGCCGTAGCGGGCGAAGGACGTCCCCCAGGCGTGCGCCAGGGCGAGTTGTCCGACGCTGGCCGCGGCCTGTTTGGTGGCGAGATCCTTCGGACGCTTCTTGAGACCGAGCGGGGCGATACCCGCGCCGATCGCACCCGAGGACACGACGATGACGTCGGACCCGGCGCGCATCCGCGCCTCGAGCGCGTCCGCCAGGGCGTCGAGCCGGTCCCGGTCGAGCCCCTCGGCCAGGTCGGTCAGCGCCGACGAGCCGATCTTCACCACAATGCTGCGCGCGTGCGCGATCTGCTCCCGCACGCCCCGCACCTCGATGCCGGCCTCCGCGGTCACGACTTGTCCTGCTCTCCGTCCTCGACGGGCAGTCCGCGCCGCAGCCGGCGGGCCTGCTTGCGTTCGTGGGCGCCCACGCGGTCGTTGCGGTCGAGTCGGATGTCGGTGCCGCGTCCGGTGACCGGGACCTCGTCGCCCATGGGCGTGCTCGGCTCCCAGTCGAAGGTGACCGCACCGATGGTGACCGGGGCGCCGGGCTCGGCACCCATCTTCACCAGTTCGTCTTCGACGCCGAGGCGGTTGAGGCGGTCGGCCAGGTAGCCAACGGCCTCGTCGTTGTCGAACTGCGTCTGGGCGATCCAGCGCTCCGGGCGCGTGCCGTAGACGATGAAGCCGCCCTCGATCTCGGGGTCGCGGACGATGGTGAAACCGGTGTCGTCGACGGCCTTCGGCCGGATGATCGCCCGGCGAGGCGTCTTCTCCGGCTGCGCCTCCCGGTATTCGCGCACCATCTTCGCCAGCGCGAAGGTCAGTTCGCGCAGACCCTCATGGGCCACCGCCGAGATCCGGAACACCGGCCAACCGCGTTCGGCCAGTTCGGGTTCCACGAGATCGGCGAGTTCGGCGGCGTCGGGGACGTCCACCTTGTTGAGGATGACCACACGCGGCCGCTCGGCCAGGTCACCGAGGCCGTGGTCGGCGTCGAGAGCCGGCTTGTACGCAGCCAGTTCGGCTTCGAGGGCGTCGATGTCGGACACCGGGTCGCGGCCGGGCTCGAGGGTCGCGCAGTCGACGACGTGCGCGAGAACGGCGCACCTCTCGAGGTGCCGCAAGAACTCCAGTCCGAGACCACGACCGGTCGAGGCGCCCGGGATCAGACCCGGCACATCGGCGATGGTGAACACGTCACCGGCGGTCTGCACCACACCGAGGTTCGGCACGAGAGTGGTGAACGGGTAGTCGGCGATCTTCGGCTTGGCCGCCGACAGCACCGACACGAGCGACGACTTGCCCGCCGACGGGAAACCGACGAGGCCGACGTCGGCCACCGACTTCAGCTCGAGGACGAGGGAACGCTGCTGGCCCTCCTCACCCAGGAGCGCGAAACCGGGGGCCTTGCGGGCCTTCGACGCGAGCGAGGCGTTGCCGAGGCCACCGCGGCCGCCCTGAGCGGCTTCGAAGGTCGTACCGGTGCCGACGAGGTCGGCGAGGATGGTGCCGTTTTCGTCGAGGACGACGGTGCCGTCGGGCACCTTGAGGACGAGATCCTCGCCCATGGCACCGTCGCGGTTGTCGCCGGCGCCGGGCTTGCCGTTGCCGGCCTTCGCATGCGGACGGAAGTGGAAATCGAGCAGAGTGTGCACCTGCGGGTCGACGACGAGCGTCACCGACCCGCCGTTGCCGCCGTTGCCGCCGTCCGGGCCGCCGAGAGGCTTGAACTTCTCCCGGTGAACCGACGCGCAGCCGTGGCCACCGTTGCCCGCCGCGACGTGAATGGTCACGCGGTCGACGAACCGTGACATCGAATCCTTCTTCCGTCAAAAAAGAACAGGGCGGGCCGGGTACGTGATGACCCTGCCCGCCCTGCGAAAAGGCTTGTCGTGCCGGAGTGCTCGGGTCAGACCTGAGCGGTTTCCGGGACGATGTTGACCGTCTTGCGGCCACGCTTGCTGCCGAACTCCACCGCGCCCGCGGCGAGCGCGAACAGGGTGTCGTCGCCACCGCGGCCGACGTTCACGCCGGGGTGGAACTTGGTGCCGCGCTGACGAACGAGGATCTCTCCTGCGCTCACCTGCTGGCCACCGAAGCGCTTCACGCCGAGTCGCTGGGCATTGGAATCGCGACCGTTGCGGGAGCTGGATGCGCCCTTCTTATGTGCCATGTGTCAGTCCTCCTGAGGTCTTCGCGAAGCTTGTCGAACTACTTGATGCCGGTGACCTTCAGGACCGTCAGCTTCTGACGGTGACCCTGGCGCTTGTGGTAGCCGGTCTTGTTCTTGAACTTGTGAATGCGGATCTTGGGGCCCTTGACGTGCTCCACGACCTCGCCGGTGACCGAGATCTTGGCCAGCTTGTCGGCGTCGGTGGTCAGGGTCGAGCCGTCGACGACCAACGCGACCGGCAGGCTCACCGTGGAGCCGACCTTCTCGTCGATCTTCTCGACCTTGACAGTGTCGCCCTCAGCGACCTTGTACTGCTTGCCGCCGGTCTTGACGATCGCGTACGTTGCCATCGAAGTTCTTCCTCTTAATCGTCTGGTCGGGCCCTTCGTCAGCGCCGAGGCGCATTCGAAGGCGTTCGTGTAGTGCGTGCCGGTGCGGGCCGCAGTCCACCCAGTCAGATGACCGGGAGTGTCTGCGATTCACACCAGAGGGCCTGCCACGGGATTTGTGCCGGTTCCGATGCACGTGGCACGCAGAACAGCGCAGACCCTCCGCGGGAGGCGACTTTCCAAGGTTACGGGAACGGCGGTGGCCGGGTCAAACTCGCCCCGCCGGTCCCTCACCTCGGACCTCAGCTGTCGGCCGGCGGCGGTCCGGCAGGCCTGCCCGCCGTCCGCTTCCGCGGGCGTCGGCGCACCGCGACCACCGGCTCTCCGGTGGAGACGGGACCGAAGGTCGTCTTCGGCGCCTCCGTAGCCGCGTCGACGGCCGTCATCACCACGTTCTCCGGTGCGGTCGTCGTCTGCGCCGGACGCCGGACCACCCGGCGGCGACGTTTCGCGGCAGGTGCCTGGCCATCGGGCGACGCGGTCGGCTCCTTGGTCTCGGCGGGCTCCTGGGCCTGCTCCGGCTCGTCCGCCTTCGCAGGTTCTTCCACCTTCGCGGGCTTCTCGGCCTTCGTGACCGGTTCCGGCGTCTCCGCCTTCTCCGACTCCGCCGATCCCGCCGTCACCGGGGTCTCGGCGGCATTCGCGACGGCCTGCTCGACCTCGACGTGCTCACCCTCGTGGCGCTCGCCCTCGGGATGCGCCCCCTCAGGATGTTCATCGTCGTGGTGATGTGCGGCCATCGCCCGGAACAACGGGTGCTCGGCAGCGGGCTTGTGCGGCGTGGTCGACGGCGGCGCGGTCTTGGGTGCCGCCGCTTCGGCGGGGGCCTCCGACTTCTTCTTGCCGCGGCGCGAACGCTTGGAGCCGGCGCCGTCCGACTTCGCCGAATCGTCGCCGCCGCGCACCTCGACCGGGTTGGCGTGCACGATCAGGCCGCGACCGCCGCACGAGGTGCAGGGGGTCGAGAACGCTTCGAGCAGACCGGTTCCGAGACGCTTACGGGTCATCTGGACCAGTCCGAGCGAAGTCACCTCCGACACCTGGTGACGGGTGCGGTCCCGGGCCAGCGCCTCGGTGAGGCGACGCAGCACCAGGTCACGGTTCGACTCGAGGACCATGTCGATGAAGTCGACGATGATCATGCCGCCGATGTCGCGCAGACGCATCTGCCGCACGATCTCCTCGGCCGCCTCGAGGTTGTTCCGGGTGACCGTCTCCTCGAGGTTTCCGCCCGAACCGGTGAACTTGCCGGTGTTGACGTCGACGACCGTCATCGCCTCGGTGTGCTCGATGATCAGCGTGCCACCCGAGGGCAGCCACACCTTGCGGTCGAGCGCCTTCGCCAACTGCTCGTCGATGCGGTGGACCACGAACGAGTCCGGGGCATCCGCGTGCGGCTTGCTGAACTTCTCCACCCGCGCCATGAGATCGGGGGCAACCGAGCTGACGTAGCCCTCCACGAGGTTCCACGCCTTGTCGCCCTCGACGACGAGCTTCTTGAAGTCCTCGTTGAAGAGATCGCGGACCACGCGGACCAGCAGGTCGGGCTCCTCGTAGAGCGCCTTCGGCGCGCCGGAGCCGGACTTCTTGGCGCTCTCGACCGACTCCTCGATCGACTTCCACTTCGCCTCGAGGCGGGCGATGTCGGCACCGAGTTCCTCGGCACTCACGCCCTCGGAGGCGGTGCGGATGATCACGCCGGCGTCCTCGGGGACCAGCTTCGACAGGATCTGCTTGAGGCGCTTGCGCTCGACGTCGGGCAGCTTGCGGCTGATACCGGTCGACGACCCGCCGGGCACATAGACGAGGTACCGGCCGGCCAGCGAGATCTGAGTGGTCAGGCGGGCACCCTTGTGTCCCACCGGATCCTTGCTGACCTGCACGAGCACATGGTCGCCGGGCTTGAGTGCCTGCTCGATCTTGCGGGAACCGCCGTCGAGTCCGGCGGCGTCCCAGTTGACCTCGCCGGCGTACAGCACGCCGTTGCGCCCGCGGCCGATGTCGACGAACGCCGCCTCCATGCCGGGCAGCACGTTCTGCACGCGACCGAGGTAGATGTTGCCGACCATCGACGACGACGTCGCCGTGGTGACGAAGTGTTCGACGAGGACACCGTCCTCGAGAACCGCGACCTGGGTGTAGTCCTCCACCGCGGCATGGTCGTGGCCGTCGCCGTCGGAGATGCTGGTGTTGGCACTGCGCTCGCGCACCACCATCACGCGGTCCACCGCCTCGCGACGGGCCAGGAACTCCGACTCGGTCAGGATCGGCGGACGCCGGCGACCGGCGTCACGGCCGTCGCGACGGCGCTGGCGCTTGGCCTCGAGGCGCGTCGAACCGGAGATACCCTGCACCTCGTCGCGCGCCCGCTTGCTGCGGGGTTCACGCTCGTGGACGACGGTGTTCGGCGGATCATCCGGCGAACCCTCGTCGGAGTCTCCCCCGCCCTTGCGACGGCGACGACGCCGGCGGCGGCGGGTCGAGGACCCCTCACCCGAATCGTCCCCGGAGTCATCGCCGTCGTTGTCGTCCGAGTCGTCGTCGGAATCGCCGTCCTTCGACTCGCCCTTCGACTCGCCCTTCGACTCGCCCTTCGTCGAATCGTCGGTAGCGGAGTCCTTGCCGGCGGCCTCCTCGGAGGTATCCGACCCCGACCGGCGGCGGCGCCGACGGCGAGAGGTCGACTCATCCGACTTCGACTCATCCGACTTGGACTCGTCGGACTTCGATTCGTCTGACTTGGCTTCGTCCGATGTGGATTCGTCAGCAGTCTCGTCGGTGGCCGCCTCGTCGGCGGAGTCGGTCGAGGAGTCACCGACGGAGGACTTGCCCTCGGAGTTGTCGCCGTTCTCGTCGGAATCGTCGTCGTCCGACGCATCGCCCGACTCGCCGTCACCGCCCTGGTCGCCGCGCCCGCGGCCGCGGCCACGACGTCCGCGACGCCGACGACGGCTCCGACCCGAACCGGAGTCGTCGTTGTCGGAGTTATCGGAATTGTCCGCGTTGTCCGCGGTCTCGTCAGAGTCATCCGAGTCCGCGGTCTCCGTCTCGGGAGCCTTCGTCTCAGGAGCCTTCGATTCAGGGGCCTTCGTTTCGGGCGTTTTCGTCTCCGGAGCCTTGGCTTCCCGAGTCGTCGCGCCGGAGTCGTCGGCCTTCGCCGGCTTCTCGGCCTGATCGGTCTTCTGGGCCTGCTCGGGCTTATCGGCCTGCTTGGCCGGGCGTGCGGTCTTCGGCTTCTCGGCCGGGGCCTGCGGCTGCAGGAACAACGGCTGGGTGCCGTAGGACGCGTCGGATTCGGCGGTGGGCGCCGCTACCGGCTCGTCGTACCGCGTCGACGCGGCCGAGAACAGACTCGGCGGCTCATCGGCCTTCGGCGTCTCCGCCTTCGGTGCCTCCGCCTCCGCGGCAGGCTCCTCGACAGCCGGCTCCACGACGGTCGGCTCAGCAGCGGCAGGCTCGTCGGCGGCTTCCTCCGAGGCGGCCGGGGTCACGCCCGGCTCATCGGCCTCGACGTTCGCCCGCACCCGTTCGGCCACGGCCTGCGCCACCTCACGGTCGACGCTCGACTGGGGGCTACGCGTCTGCACCCCGAGAGTGGCCAGGTGCGCGAGCACCTGCCGACTTGTCAGGCCCAGAAAGCGGGCCAGTGCGTGCACACGAAGTTTGCTGGGAAATTCTTCCACCGGTTCTGGCGCTGCGTTCGCGTCAGCCGGTGACCCGTTGTCGGTCACTCAGTCTCCTCGAACCCCCGGGCGCGTCGGGCTGACGCGGCCACGCGAGGGTCTGCTCTGTGTCCCGGTCCACGTATGGCCGGTGTTGTGTGGTCTGCGCGTCATCACGCTGAGCCGTGTCGGTTCAGCAGAGAACGCTCTTGCTGTGTCGATGACCGCATCCCGGGCGCCTTCCACGACACCGGGCACAGGGCGAAGCCTGAGTGTTCGGCTGCTGGCAGCAGCACGAACCTCGGCGGGGTCAGCTGTGGTTGTGGGCGTCGCGGTGCGAGGTTGCCGCACCGCGACGCGCCGAACCAAGGCGCGTCATCCGGCCATCGTCGACAAAGTGTGTCGGCGATAACCCTGCAAGTATCCCACACGGGGGTCGGATGACCGCAAAGTATGCGCGTTTGACACGCGCGTCGAACCGAGTCGGACCGAGGTGACCCCGGTCAGCCTGCGAGTTCGGGGAACCAGATGCTGATCTCACGCTCGGCCGATTCCGGCGAGTCCGAGCCGTGGACCAGGTTGTACTGCGTGTTCAGGGCGAAATCGCCGCGGATGGTGCCGGGCACCGCCTTCTCCACGGGATCGGTGCCGCCGGCGATCTGACGGAAGGCCGCGATGGCGCGCGGACCCTCCAGGACGGCGGCGACCAGTGGGCCGGAGGTGATGAACTCCAGCAGCGAGCCGAAGAAGGGCTTGTCCGCGTGTTCGGCGTAGTGGCCGCGGGCCACCTCGTCGCTTGCGGTCTTGAGTTCGAGAGCGACGAGGGTGAGGCCCTTGCGCTCGATACGGCTGATGATGTCGCCGACGAGCGAGCGTTCGACGCCGTCCGGCTTGATGAGTACGAGAGTGCGTTCAGTCACGACTCACACCTTATCGACCGGCCGGCGGATTCCGACGGTCAGGAGCAGTACTCACCGGCCACGGGGAAGAACCCGTAGTTGAACAGGCTGCCGGAGCGCGCCTGCGGGTCGACGACGATCTGGAGACATCCCCCGGGCGAGGCGAGCGCGCCGGCGAGAGCGAGGTCGAATTGTTGCGCCAGAGCGAGATTCGCCGGACGGTACTGGGCGGGCACCGGCATGGTCGCGATGGCCTCGGGTGCCTTCATCCCGGCTGCGCGCTTGGTGATGTCGTGGGTCGCGACGTAGCTGAACTCGCCCTGCGAGACGGGGACGGGCGCTCCTGCCTCGGGCACCGCGAACGCCTCGAGCGCCGGGGGCGTCTGCTCGGGAGCGGGTTCCGCCGAGGCGACGGCGGGGGCGCTCAGAGCGAACGCGGCCGCCCCGAACAGCGCCGTTCCGGCCATACGGCCGAGGCGGGCGGAGGTGCGGGGGCGATCGATACCGGCGGGGGTCCGGGAAAACAGGAACTGCACGTACGTCCTCACGTTGGGTGTCGCTGCGATTGCGAGTCGCGATGAAAAGAAAGCCACGCGGGAACCAGTCCGCTCCCCCACGGCTTGCGCCATTGTTGCAGCAACTCCCACAGTCCGCCGGGGTTCGCCGATAACGGTCCGGCCACAGGTCTTGCGATCACCAAACCACTGCCGGGACAGCGTTGACCACCCAGGTGAGAGGCGTGTCAGTCGATCGGTTCCTGCCCGGGGAGCATGCCCAGTTCGACGCGCTTCTCCACATCCCGCTTGATGTAGACGATGTAGAGCCACACCGACCCGAAGACCACACCGACCGCAGCGATCGACCAGTGGAAGACGCCACCGACGATCACCGCCACCTGGAGTGCGAGGTCGAGCTTGAGTGCGTACGGGCGGCCCTGCATCCCGGCGGCCACGATCATCGCCAGTACGAGCAGGGCCAGGTATCCGCCGGACAACCAGGTCAGGCCGCCGCCGAGTCGCCAGACGATCGGGAACGCCAGGATGACGACGATGACCTCGAGGATCATCGTCCCCGCCATCACCCCGCGCAGGCCCTTCCACGGGTCGTTGGCGGGTGGGGTGTACCGGGTCATGACGGTTCCTTACCGAACAGGGTGCGTGCGGCACCGGCGGTCACGACCGAGCCGGTGATCACGACGCCCGCACCCGAGACTCGTTGGCCCTCGGCTTCCTCCGCGAGGGCGATGGCTTCTTCCACGGCGTCGGGCAGGAAGGGCTGCACGACAACCCGTTCCTCGCCGAACACCTCGGTCGCGTACTCCGCGAGCGTCTCGGCGTCGAGCGCACGTGGTGAGCCGTTGTTGGTGACGACGACGGCGTCGAGCACCGGCTCGAGCGCCTCGAGCAGTCCCCTCGCGTCCTTGTCACCGAGTACACCGATGACGCCGATGAGGCGCCGGAAGTCGAACTCCTCGGCCAGCGCCTGGGCCAGCGCGTTCGCGCCGTGCGGATTGTGCGCGGCGTCGGCGAACACCGTCGGTGCGCTGCGGAGCCGTTCGAGCCGGCCGGGATTGCCGACCGTGGCGAACCCCCTCCGGATCGCGTCGATGTCGAGCTGACGGTCCGGGCCGGCACCGAAGAAGGCCTCGACCGCGGCGAGTGCCAGGGACGCGTTGGCGGCCTGATGAGCACCGTGCAGCGGCAGGAACACCTCGTCGTAGACGCCGCCGAGCCCCTGGATGGTGAGCATCTGACCGCCGACGGCGGTGGCCGAGCCGAGGACCGCGAACTCCGAACCCTGACGGGCCACGACGGTCCCCGCATCGACCGCTGCACGCAGCAGCACGTCCATGACCTCGGGGTTCTGCTCGGCGATGATCGTGACCGGATCGACGGCGCCGAGGGCGTCGGGCTCACCGGCCTTGATGATCCCGGCCTTCTCCCCCGCGATGGCCGACAGCGTGTCGCCGAGATAGTCGGCGTGGTCCATGGCGATGGGCGTGATGACCGAGACGATGCCGTCGATGACGTTGGTGGCGTCCCAGCGCCCACCCATGCCGGTCTCGACCACGGCCACGTCGACCGGCGCCTCGGCGAAGACCGCGTAGGCCATCGCGGTCAGCACCTCGAACTTGCTCATCCGCGGCCCACCGGCCGCGGTCGAGCTGTCGTCGACCATCGTGATGTACGGCTCGAGCTCGCGGTAGGTGTCGATGTAGGTTCGCGCACGAATCGGCTTGCCGTCCACCGAGATCCGCTCGGTGACCCGCTGGAGGTGCGGGCTCGTGATGCGCCCGGTCCGCCGATGCAGCGCGGTCATCAGCGCATCGATCATCCGCGTCACCGACGTCTTGCCGTTGGTGCCCGCGATGTGGATCGCCGGATAACTGTGCTGCGGTGAGCCGAGCAGGTCCATCAACGCCGCGATACGCGTCAGCGACGGCTCGATCCTGGTCTCGGGCCAGCGGGTGTCGAGTTCGGTCTCGACCTCGGCGAGTTCGGCGAGATCGTCGGCGCTGTCGTGGACGGTCAGCGGCGGACGGTCGTGCTCGGCGTCCGCCGCCCGTTCCTCAGCGTCGAGCAGTTCCGACAGTCCCAACGGATCCTCGCCGACGACGGCGGGATCCTCCTCGGGGAAGCCGGTCTCGTCGCTCACGCGCCGCCGGCCAGACTCGCCAGCTTCGCATTCAGGCGCTCGACCTCTTCGGTCGCGATCCGCTGGCGGTTCCGGATCTTGCTGACCACCTGGTCGGGGGCCTTGGACAGGAACTGCTCGTTGCCGAGCTTGGCCGAGGTGGTCGCCAGCTCCTTCTCGGCGACCGCGAGGTCCTTGGTGAGGCGCTTCCGCTCGGCCTCGACGTCCACCGTCCCCGATGTGTCGATCGCGACGGTGACGGTCCCGACGGACAGCCGGACCTCGATGGTCGCGGTCGCGGTGAAGCCGGGTCCGGCGGGATCGAGACGCGCCAACGACTGCACATAGGGCAGCAGCGGCTCGATGCCCGACTCACCCAGTCCGTCGAACTGTGCGGCCACCCGCTGACCGGGACGCAGTCCCTGGTCGCTACGGAAGCGACGCACCTCGGTGATGAGGCGCTGCAGGTCGGCGATACGGGCCGCCGAATCGGACGACCAGTCCTGCCCCGACGGGGTCGGCCACTCCGCGATGACCAGCGACTCGCCCCCGGTGAGCGTCTTCCACAGCACCTCGGTGACGAACGGCATCACCGGCGACAGCGCGCGCAGCAGCGGCTCGAGGACCGCACCGAGCACGATGGAGGTTGTCTCCAAACGCTTCTCGTCGTTCTCGGCGAACTGGACCTTGGCGAGCTCGAGGTACCAGTCGCAGACCTCGTCCCAGGCGAAGTGGTAGAGCGACTCACAGGCCTTGGAGAACTCGTAGGACTCGAATCCGGCGTCGACCTCGGCGAGCACCTCGTCGAGACGCCGGAGAATCCAGCGGTCGGCGTCGGTCAGGGCGTCCGCCGCCGGCAGCTCGGCGACCTTGGCGCCGTTCATCAGCGCGAACTTGGTCGCGTTGTACAGCTTGGTCGCGAAGTTGCGCGACGACTGGGCGTGGTCCTCGCCCACCGAGATGTCGGCGCCCGGGTTGGCGCCGCGGGCCAGCGTGAAGCGCAGCGCGTCGGCGCCGAAGCGCTCCACCCAGTCGAGCGGGTCGATGCCGTTGCCCTTCGACTTCGACATCTTGCGGCCGTGCTCGTCACGGACCAGGCCATGTAGGAACAGGTTGTGGAACGGGACCTCGTTGCCCGGACCCAGATCCTTGCCGACATAGGTGCCGAACATCATCATCCGCGCCACCCAGAAGAACAGGATGTCGTAACCGGTGACGAGAACCGAAGTGGGATAGAACTTCTCGAGGTCGACGGTCTTCTCCGGCCAGCCCATGGTGGAGAACGGCCACAGACCCGAGGAGAACCAGGTGTCGAGGACGTCGGTCTCCTGGACGTAACCCTCCGGCGCCTCCTCGTCGGGTCCGACGCAGACGACCTCGCCGTCCGGGCCGTACCAGATCGGGATGCGGTGACCCCACCACAACTGACGCGAGATGCACCAGTCGTGCATGTCGTCGACCCAGCCGAACCAGCGCGGCTCCATCGACTTCGGATGGATCACGGTCGACCCGTCGCGGACGGCGTCGCCGGCGGCCTGGGCCAGCGACGAGACGTCGACCCACCACTGCATCGACAGTCGCGGTTCGATCGGCTCACCGGTGCGCTCCGAATGCCCGACGCTGTGCAGGTACGGACGCACCTCCTTGACGATGCGCCCCTGCTCGGCGAGGGCCTCACGCACCTTGACGCGCGCCTCGAAACGGTCCATGCCGTCGAATTGCGTTCCAGTGTCCGCGATCCGAGCAGACTCGTCCATGATCGTCGGCATCGGCAGGTTGTGCCGCTGCCCCAGTGCGAAGTCGTTGGGATCGTGGGCCGGGGTGATCTTGACCGCGCCGCTGCCGAATTCGGGGTCGACGTAGTCGTCGGCGACGATCGGGATGTTCCGATCGAGGAACGGGTGCGGCAGTTCGGTGCCGATCAGGTGCTTGTACCGCTCGTCGTCGGGGTGCACGGCGATCGCGGTGTCGCCCAGCATCGTCTCCAGACGCGTCGTGGCGACGACTATGTGGGGTTCGGAGTCGTCGAGCGAGCCGTAACGGAAGCTGACGAGTTCGCCCTCGACGTCGGCGTAGCTGACCTCGATGTCGCTGACCGCGGTCTTGAGCACCGGCGACCAGTTGACCAGGCGCTCGGCCTGGTAGATCAGCCCGTCGTCGAACATCTTCTTGAAGACGGTGTGCACCGCGCGCGACAGACCCTCGTCCATCGTGAAGCGTTCGCGCGACCAGTCGACACTGTCGCCGAGACGACGCATCTGTTCGCCGATGTTGCCACCGATCTCGGCCTTCTCCGCCCAGACGCGCTCGATGAAGGCCTCGCGACCGAGGTCGTCGCGGGTCTTCCCCTCGGTGGCCAGCTTGCGCTCGACCATCGTCTGCATGGCGATCGCAGCGTGGTCCATGCCGGGCAGCCACAGCACCTCGTAGCCTTGCATCCGGCGGCGACGCGACAACGCGTCCATCAGCACGTGCTCGTAGGCGTGACCCATGTGCAACGACCCGTTGACGTTGGGCGGCGGGATCACGATCGAGAACGGGGGCTTGTCACTCGTCGCGTCGGCGGTGAAGTAGCCGGCATCGACCCAGCCCTGGTAGAGCGTCGCCTCGTGCTGGGCGGGGTCCCAGGATTTCGGCAACTCGTTCTCGGGCAGCGCGGATGTCGGGTCGAGTGATGTCACGGCCGCCATTCTATGTTTCCGCCGGGTGTGACCTCGCCCCGGTCCTCACTCGTGCACGGTTCACGCACTCTCGGCCGCAAGTGCCGGACCGAGGAGGAGTCCGCCGTCGATCACGTACTCCGCCCCGGTGACGAACGACGCCTCCGCCGACGCGAGGAACAGCAGGAGCCGGGTCACGTCGGTCGGCTCACCGAGCCGCGGAACGGCGTACGGCTCGGGCGAGTAGAAATCGGCGATCGCCGCCGTGGCGCCGACCGCGGGTTCGCTGATGAACGGGGTTGCGATCACCCCGGGGTGGATGGTGTTGACGCGGATGTGGTCGCGACCCAGTTCGAGAGCTGCGGTCCGCGTCAGACCTCGTACGGCCCACTTGCTGGCGACATAGGGCGCGTAGAACGCGGTGCCACCCATACCCATCGTCGACGCGACGTTGACGATGGCACCGCCTCCCGCGCGTCGCAACGCGGGTGCGACCGTCTTGACACCGAGGAACGTCCCGGTGAGGTTGGTGCGCAGGATCCGCGACCAGGTGACCTCGTCCGTGTCCTCGATCAACGCCGGCGGATTCTGTACACCTGCGTTGTTCACGAGCACGTTCACGGCCCCGAAGGCGTCCTCGGCGGTGGCGACCGCCGACGACCACGAGTTCTCGTCTGTGACGTCGAGCCGGACGAAGCGAGCGCGGGACCCGAGCTCGTCGGCGATGGCGGTACCGCGCCCGGCGTCGGTGCCCCCGATGATGACGTTCGCCCCCTCCGCGTGGAAGGCGCGGACGTGGCTCGATCCCTGCCCACCGGTCCCCCCGGTCACGAGCACGGTCTGGTCGTCGAAGCGGTGCATGAGGTGGTCCTCCGGTGGCGAGATGGGCGACCGGGAGCATCGGGTGATGGTCGGGGTCCGTGGTGAGCCGATCGACTCACCACTCACGCTAGGCCCCTTCGCATGGTGAGTCAAGCCACTCACCTCGTATGCTCTTGGCCATGGGCAGAGCCGTGTCGACCTACCACCAGCGCATCGCACAGGAAAAGCGCTCGGTGATCCTGGAGGCCGCGACGGCCCTTTTCCTGGAGCTCGGCTACGACCGGACCTCGCTCGCGCGGATCGCCGAACACTCAGGCGTGTCGCGGGCGACCCTGTTCAAGCAATTCCCCAGCAAGGCAGCTCTTTTCGACGCCATGGTCACCGAGTCGTGGTCGGTCGACGACGAGGAGACCGCTCCCCCGGCAGGCGACGTCGCCCACGGGTTGGGCGTCCTCGGTCACCGCTACGCCGCACTGCTGTGCCGTCCCCGGATGACGGACCTGTTCCGGATCGTCATCGCCGAACTGCCCCGGTTCCCCGAACTGGCCGACGCGCAGTTCGCACGCGGGAAGATGCCCTACTTCGAATCCGTGCGCACCTACCTCGTGGCCGAGCACGAGGCGGGCACGGTGCAGATAGACGACGTGGAGCTGGCGGCCACCCAGTTCCTGGGGATGATCTCCAACTACGTCTTCTGGCCGACACTCCTGGTGCCGGGCTGGGAGGTCGGAGCCGAACGCGTCGCAGAAGTGGTCGACGAGGCCGTCCGCACCGCCGTCGCCCGGTATTCGACGGCCGGGTCGCCGACGCCCACCGGCGACTGACCTCGTCGATCAGCCCCGCCTCCGATCAGCCCGCCGTCACCCGCAACCGGTGCAGGTCCTCGGGCGCATTCACGTTCACGAGCCACTCGGGGTCGGACACGCCCACGCGGTGGGTGTTGAGTGCCTCGATCGCGCCGAGCATCCGACGCTCGCCGCCGGCCACCAGATCGGCGATCACCGGACCGGCGTCGGTCCGGTAGATCCCGGCCATCGGGTGGTCGCGCTGCGCGTCACGGGCGATCACCGCCTGGGCGGAGCCGGTGAGTCCCAGTCGCAGTTCGTCGATGAGTTCGGGCGCGATGAGCGGCATGTCGGTGGCGCACACGAAAGCGAGGTCGGCGCCGTCGGCCGCGGCCTTGGCCAGTCCCGCGACCAGCCCGCCCAGCGGGCCGGCCCCCTCCTGTTCGTCGGTCACCCAGTGCACCTTGGACCGGTCGATGCCGGGCGCCGCGCGGTGCCGGATGTCGTCGATGCCACGGAAGGCCGCCGACGTCTCACCGGCCACGACGAGCACCGGATCGCACCGTTGCGCGACGACCCGGACGACGCGGGCGAGCATCGGCTCCCCGTCCCAGTCCAGTGCCGCCTTGTCGCTTCCCATGCGCCGCGACCGTCCGCCGGCCAGCACGATCGCCGCGAGTTTCGAACCGTCTGATCCCGTGTCTTGAGTCACGAGACCCAGTGTGCGTGATCCAGGGCGGCGGCGAGGCAAGATGGACATCATGAGCCGTACCCCCGAGGGCGCCCCCCGCGTCGACGAGCCCACCGATGTCCATCGCAAGCATGTGAAGACCTGGGCCGCCGGTGTCCCCGCGGTGGCCGTGGCGCTCAAGCGCGGGCTCGAACAGATGGGCCCGGTACGCACCGCGCAGACGCTCCTCAAACTCAACCAGCGCGACGGCTTCGACTGCCCCGGCTGCGCCTGGCCGGAGACCCCCGGACACCGTAAGCACGCCGAGTTCTGTGAGAACGGCGCGAAGGCCGTCGCGGAGGAGGCCACCAAGCGCTCGGTGACCCCTGAGTTCTTCGCCGCCCACAGCGTCGAGGACCTCGCCACCCGCAGCGGCTACTGGCTCTCCCAGCAGGGCCGACTGGCGCACCCGATGTATCTCGCCCCGGGTGACACCCACTACCGCCCGGTGAGCTGGGACCAGGCCAACCGCATCATCGCCGACGAATTCGCCGCGATGTCCTCCCCCGACGAGGCCGTCTTCTACACCTCCGGGCGGACCAGCAACGAGGCCGCCTTCGTCTACCAGCTGTTCGCGCGCAGCCTCGGGACCAACAACCTCCCCGACTGCTCCAACATGTGCCACGAGTCGTCGGGCGCCGCGCTCGGGACGTCCATCGGCATCGGCAAGGGGTCGGTGACCGTTCCGGACCTCGAGGCCGCCGACCTCATCCTCATCGCCGGACAGAATCCCGGAACCAACCACCCCAGGATGTTGGCCACGCTCGAGAAGGCCAAGAGCAACGGGGCGCGGATCGTCGCGATCAACCCGCTGCCCGAGGCGGGCCTGATGCGGTTCAAGGACCCGCAGAAGGTCGGTGGCGTCATCGGTGAGGGAACCAAGCTCGCCGACGACTTCCTCCAGGTGCGCCTCGGCTCCGACATGGCTCTGTTCCGGGGTGTCGCCCGACTGCTGCGCGACGCCGAGCAGGCGAACCCCGGCACCGTCTTCGACCACGAGTTCCTCTCCGAGTCGTGCGCCGGTACCGAGGACTACCTCGCACTGCTCGACGACGTCGACATCGACGAGGTCGCCGCCATCACCGGTCTGACGAGAGCCCAGATCATCGATCTCGCCGACGCCGTGCGGACCTCGCAGCGCATCGTGCTGTGTTGGGCGATGGGACTCACCCAGCACCGCCACGCGGTCGCGACCATCGCCGAGGGCACCAACGTGTTGTTGCTGCGCGGCATGATCGGCAGGGTCGGGGCCGGGTTGTGCCCAGTGCGAGGACATTCCAACGTCCAGGGCGACCGCACGATGGGCATCTTCGAGAAGATGCCCGAATCCTTCCTCGCCGCACTGGATGCCGAGTTCGGGATCGTCAGTCCACGCAAGCACGGGTACGACACCGTCGCCGCGATCAACGCCATGGCCGCGGGCAAGGTGCGGGTGTTCATGGGGATGGGCGGCAACTTCGTCTCCGCCACCCCCGACACCGAGGCCACCGCCGACGCGCTGCGCCGTTGCGCCCTGACCGTGCAGGTGTCGACCAAGCTCAACGAGTCGCACACCGTGACCGGTCGCGCGGCGCTCATCCTGCCCACCCTCGGCCGGACCGACCGGGACGTCATCGACGGTGTCGCCCAACGTGTCTCGGTCGAGGACTCGATGTCGGTGGTGCACCTGTCCCGGGGCTCACTGCCGCCGGTGTCGCCCGACCTGCGCAGCGAGGTCGCCATCGTCTGCGACCTCGCCACCGCTGCGCTAGGCGCCGATCACCCGGTGCCGTGGCAGGAACTCAAGGGAAACTACGACACGATCCGCGACCGCATCGAGCGGGTGATCCCGGGGTTCGAGGACTTCAACATCCGCGTCCGGCGCAGCGACGGCTTCGTGTTACCGAACCCGCCGCGTGACAACCGGTCGTTCGACACCCCGAACGCCAAGGCCAACTTCGCGGTGCACCCGCTCGAGTGGGTGCACATCCCGGAGGGCCGCCTCATCCTGCAGACGCTGCGCAGCCACGATCAGTACAACACCACCGTCTACGGTCATGACGATCGCTATCGCGGGATCAAGGGCAACCGGCATGTGGTGATGGTCAGCCCCGCGGACATCTCCGCACTCGGGCTGCACGACGGCCAGCGGGTGGACATCGTGTCGGAGTTCGAGGGCGAGAACGGACTCGAGGAGCGTCGCGTGCGCGGCTTCGAGATCGTCGCCTACGACACCCCGCCGGGCAACGCGGCCGCCTACTACCCGGAGACCAACCCGCTGGTGCCGTTGGGTGCGGTGGCGAAGGAATCCAACACCCCGGTGTCCAAGGCGGTGGTCATCCGCCTCGAACCGGCCTGACCCGCCGGGCCACGGGCCATCCGACAACAAGAATCCCCGCCCAATGATCCGGGCGGGGATTCTTGGTGTCTACGAACCGTTTACGTCAGGCGGTCTTGTCGCGGCGCTCGTCGTTCGACGCCTTGCGCGGGACGATGGTCGGCAACACGTTGTCGCGCACCGTCTCACCGGTGACGACGACCTTCTCGACGTCGTCTCGGCTCGGGATGTCGTACATGACCGGCAGCAGGACCTCTTCCATGATGGCGCGCAGACCACGAGCACCGGTGCCACGATGGATCGCCTGGTCGGCGACCGCCTCGAGGGCGTCCTGGGTGAACTCGAGTTCGACGTTGTCCATCTCGAACAGGCGGGTGTACTGCTTCACCAGTGCGTTCTTCGGCTCCGACAGGATGCTCACCAGCGAGGCCTTGTCGAGGTTGGTGACCGAGGCGACGACCGGCAGACGGCCGATGAACTCGGGGATCAGCCCGAACTTGATCAGGTCCTCCGGCATGACATCGGCGAACTGATCCGAGGTGTCGACCTCGTCCTTGCTCGCCACTTCGTTGCCGAATCCCAGGCCGCGCTTGCCGATTCGCTCGGACACGATCTTCTCGAGACCCGCGAACGCACCAGCGACGATGAACAGCACGTTGGTGGTGTCGATCTGGATGAACTCCTGATGCGGATGCTTGCGCCCACCCTGCGGCGGCACCGACGCCTGCGTGCCCTCGAGGATCTTCAGCAGCGCCTGCTGCACACCCTCACCGGACACGTCACGGGTGATCGACGGGTTCTCGCTCTTGCGGGCGATCTTGTCGACCTCGTCGATGTAGATGATCCCGGTCTCGGCACGCTTGACGTCGTAGTCGGCGGCCTGGATCAGCTTCAGCAGGATGTTCTCGACATCTTCACCGACGTAGCCGGCCTCGGTGAGCGCGGTGGCGTCGGCGATGGCGAACGGCACGTTCAGCATCTTGGCCAGCGTCTGCGCGAGGTACGTCTTGCCACAACCGGTCGGGCCGAGCATGAGGATGTTCGACTTCATCAGCTCGACGGTCTCACCCGTGCGGGAGTCCTTCTTCTCCCCCGCCTGGATGCGCTTGTAGTGGTTGTAGACGGCCACCGCGAGCGTGCGCTTGGCGGTGTCCTGACCGATGACGTACTTCTCGAGGAAGTCGCGGATCTCCGCGGGCTTCGGGAGTTCGTCGAGTTTCACGTCGCCGTTCTCGGCGAGCTCCTCCTCGATGATCTCGTTGCACAGGTCGATGCACTCATCGCAGATGTACACGCCGGGGCCGGCGATGAGCTTCTTCACCTGCTTCTGACTCTTCCCGCAGAAAGAGCACTTGAGCAGGTCGCCGCCGTCTCCGATTCGTGCCATCTCGCGTAGTACCTACTTCCTCGTTGCCGGACTGTCGTCGTGGTCCGTCGCGTCGCACGCAGCCGGGCACGGATGATCTGACGACCTCCGAATGCCCAGTAACCCGACGGTACCCGCGCACCGCTCGAACTTCGACCGATAAGGCCAAATGTCGCGACAGAAAATCCCCGCGACTTCTGTACTGGTTGTGGGTTGTCCCTAGGACTTCTTCATCGACTTCTTGCGGTATTCGAAGACCTCGTCGACGATGCCGTATTCCTTGGCAGCCGCGGCGGTCAGGATGTTGTCGCGATCGGTGTCCTTGCGGATCTTCGCCTTGTCCTGGCCGGTGTGGCTGGCCAGGATCTCGTCGAGCCGGTCGCGGATGCGCTCGATCTCGGCGGCCTGGATCTCGAGGTCGGAGACCTGACCCTGGTAGGCGCCACCGGTGCGCGGCTGGTGGATCAGGACGGTCGCGTTCGGCAGGGCCGCACGCTTGCCCGGGGTTCCGCCGGCGAGCAGGATCGCCGCGGCCGAGGCCGCCTCACCCAGGCACACCGTCACGATGTCGCAGTGGACGTACTGCATCGTGTCGTAGATGGCGAGCATGTCGGGAACGCTGCCGCCGGGCGAGTTGATGTACATGGTGATGTCGCGATCGGGGTCCTGCGACTCGAGGACGAGAAGCTGGGCCATCACGTCGTTCGACACGACCTGGTCGATCGGGGTGCCGACGAAGACGATGCGCTCCTCGAACAGCTTGGCGTACGGGTCGTACTGGCGCTGACCGTTCGGGGTGTGCTCGATGAACGACGGCAGGATGTAGCGCGCCTCGATGTTCTTGAGCGCCAACGCCGACGACGGGATACCGGCGGCGACCTCGGCGGGCATGCCGTCCAGGGAAAGGGAGTTGGTCATCTGTTGCTCCAATGAGTAGGTGTGGCTCGGAGGTGGCGGGATGCTCGGGACCGGGTCACTGCCCCGGACGCGAGATCACCTTGTCGACGAAGCCGTACTCCTTGGCCTCCTCAGCGGTGAACCACTTGTCGCGATCCGCGTCGGCCTCGATCTTCTCGAGCGGCTGACCACTGAACTCGGCGTTGAGCCGGTTCATCTCCTTCTTGGTGAGCGCGAACTGCTCGGCCTGGATGGCGATGTCGGCGGCCGTACCGCCGATACCCGCGGACGGCTGGTGCATCATGATCCGCGCGTGCGGCAGGGCATGACGCTTGCCCTTGGCGCCGGCCGCGAGGAGGAACTGACCCATCGATGCCGCCATGCCCATCGCGTAGGTGGCGACGTCGCACTGGGCGAGCTGCATGGTGTCGAAGATGGCCATGCCCGCGGTGACCGAGCCACCGGGCGAGTTGATGTAGAGGTGGATGTCCTTGGTGGGGTCCTCGGCGGCGAGCAGCAGGATCTGCGCGCACAGCCGGTTGGCGATGTCGTCGTCGACCTGGGTGCCCAGGAAGATGATGCGTTCGCGCAGCAGACGCTCGAACACCGAATCGGTCAGGTTCAACCCAGCCACACCCGAACTCATCGAGGGTGTGTGGATGGTCGGCTCACTCACAGGTTCCTACCTTTGCCTTGTTGTCATGACCTGTGCGCGCCGTCGCCGGCGTCGCACACGTTCTCTGTCTGATGACGTCCTCTCCGACACTAACCAATCCACACCCACCGGCACTCCCGAGGACACGTCTATTCGCTGAGAGCAGAACGGGTCATCACAGTGAACGGCGAATGCAGACCGGTGCACTCGACGCCGATCGCCGGCCCCCGCGAACGGGGACCGGCGATCGGTGATGCGTGGGAGAATCCGGGTGGACTCAGTTGTCGGCGTCGGCCGCCTCGTCGGACTCGGCGTCGTCATTGCTGCCGAAGAACTCGGAGGTGTCGACGGTCGCACCCTTGGTGTCGGTGACGGTGAACTCGCCGACGATGCCGGCCAGCGACTTGCCGCGACGGACGTCGGCGTAGACCGCGCCGACCTGGTTCGCCTGGGTCAGCTGCTGGATGAACTCCTGCGGCTGCATGCCGTAGCGCTGTGCGGTGAAGATGATCTGCTGGGTCAGCTCGTCCTGGCTGACCTCGGTCTCCTGCTGATCGGCGATCGCATCGAGGAGCAGCTGCTGCTTGACCGACTTCTCGGCCTCCTCGCGGGCCTCGGCGTCCCACTCCTCGCGGGTCTTGCCCTGCGCCTCGAGGAACTTCGCGACCTGCTCGTCGTCGTGACCGAGAGCGTGGATGATCTGGTGCTGCTGGCCCTCGATCTCCTCGGCGACGACCTTCTCCGGCAGCGGGACCTCGACGGTCTCGATCAGCTTCTCGAGCACGGCGTCGCGGATCTTGTTGGCCTGCTCGAGCTTCGCCGACTGCTCGACGCGCTCGGCCAGGCTCGCACGCAGCTCCTCGACGGTGTCGAACTCGCTGGCCATCTGCGCGAAGTCGTCGTCGACCTCGGGGAGCTCGCGCTCCTTCACCGACTGCACGGTGACCTTCACCAGAGCCTCTTCGCCGGCGTGGTCACCGGCGACGAGCTTGGTGGTGAACTCCTTGCTCTCGCCGGCCTTCAGGCCGATGAGGGCGTCGTCGAGTCCGTCGATGAGCTGGCCGGAGCCGACCTCGTGGGACAGACCCTCGGTGGTGGCCTCCTCGACGGCCTCGCCGTCGACGGTGGCCTCGAGGTCGATCGACACGAAGTCACCGTTCTCGATGCCGCGCTCGACACCCTTGAGGGTGCCGAAGCGGGCGCGCAGGCCCTCGAGCTGCTCGTCGACCGCGGCGTCGTCGATCTCGATGGCGTCGACCTCGACCGCGAGGGTCGAGTAGTCGGGCAGGGTGATCTCCGGGCGGACGTCGACCTCGGCGGTGAAGGTGACGGACTCGCCGTACTTCAGCTCCGACAGGTCGATCTCCGGCTGGCCGATGGCCTTGGTCTCGGTCTCGGCGATGGCCTCCGAGTACTTGGCGGGGATGGCGTCGTTGACGACCTGCGCCAGGACCGAGTCGCGACCGACACGGGCCTCGATCAGCTTGGCGGGCGCCTTGCCCGGGCGGAAGCCGGGGATCCGGATCTGCTGGGCCAGCGACTTGTACGCCCGGTCGAAGTCTGCGGACAGCTCCTCGAACGGGACCTCGACATTGAGCTTCACTCGGGTCGGGGTCAGTTGCTCGACAGTGCTCTTCACGCCTACTGCTCCTTATATCTGGGGTGGTGATGAAAGTTCGGTTTCGGGTGGTGTGCCCCCGTGACCCACACGGTCACATCGACAAGTCGGGATGACAGGATTTGAACCTGCGACCCTCCGCTCCCAAAGCGGATGCGCTACCAAGCTGCGCCACATCCCGCGGTCCTCAGGTCGCGGTGGAGGCCTCACGGCCGACCGCACATCAGGGCCAACAGAAGATAGTACGTGGCGCCGGTTGCGCCGCGACCAACGGGTGCCGGACGCACCGCCACCCCACCCGATTTAGAAATACGGCGCGCTGCCATGTACAGTCACTCATCGCACGCGGCGAACTCCGGTTCCCGGTGATCGCGAGCACGCGGGTGTAGCTCAATGGTAGAGCCCTAGTCTTCCAAACTAGCTACGCGGGTTCGATTCCCGTCACCCGCTCCACCACACCCCTCGACCCGGTCGAGGACACGATCCGACCCTGGTCCGTCGAAAGACGAACGGACCAGGGTCGTTTCGTTTCTCTGGGCGGTCGGCGGCCTCAGGCCACGGTCGACCTCAGAATTCCCAGAAGGGGAAGCCCTCCCCGAACTCGTAGAAGTCAAACGGGTAGTCGTAGAACGGCGGGAGCTCCGGCAGAGGCGGTGTCTCCGGCGTGTCTTTCACCGCGCCGTTCTCCCCCGGGCCCGTCGAGATGACGGGTGGCGGACATGGAGCGGTCTGCCCGTTGGCGATGGGCATCGTGCATGGTGTGTCGGCGCTCGCGAGTGCCGCGCCACCGAAAAGCCCGGCGGTGGCGGTGGCGACAGCGAACGTCAAGGTGGTCAAGGGTCGGTTCATTGCTCTCGGTCTTCCATTCGCAGACGTCAGCACCCCCCTCCGCGCGGAAATGTCTCCCGACCTGCGTGCACTCTCGTGCACGCGCCCTGTCCTTCCCGGGTGCCGACCTCCAGATTGCTCCGGCCGACGACGTTGTTTGCGGTGTTCGCGAAGCCGCAACCCAGCTGTGACACACGACACACTCGCGTAAGCTGAGGGCATGTCATCCACACATACGAAAACCCAGCGAAAGTGTCAGACCTGCGGCGCACCGCTGTACATACGCAGGGACATCACCGAATCCGAGACCGGACTCGAGCGCGTCGACATCATGCTCGTCTGCCGGGACGAGGCGTGCACGCAGCCGGTGCGGCATCTGCGCACAGAGCACCCGCAACCCGTCTGAGTCCCGGCGCCCCAGTGGGACAACCGATCCTGTTGACACCACCGCGACAGGGACGATGATGCACGCCGATGAGATGATCGGCGGAGTCCGCCATCGGTCTGTGACGACCATCACTCGAGTTGCGGTCACGGCGCTCACCACTGGTTTTTGCCAGCTCGCACGTCCCGTTTGCGATCGCGGCGCCGGCGGGGCCGCCGCATTCCTTGGCCGTTAGACAACGGTTGTGTAACGATGGATTCGCGCTTTCAGATGTACAGCGCGAGATATTCATCGAACGAAGGTACGACTAGTGCAGACCAACAATGTGCCGACCTCGCGGTCTCGCCGACGCTCCACTCGGCGCCTCAGCGGGATCGTCGTCGGCGTCCTGGCCATGGCTCTCGCCCTCCCCGGCGTTGCGAACGCTGCACCCGTCACCGTGATCCCCGGCCTTCCGCCGGTCGAGATCCCCGTGATCCCCGGCCTGCCGACGCCGCCGGCGCCGAGCACCCCGAAGGCCCCGGAGCCGCCGTCGAGCAGCACCACCCCGGAGAAGCCCGCCGGTCCGGCGATCCCGAACGTGAAGACCCCGACCGGGTACATCGCCCTGGCCGACGACAAGACCCACACCATCACGTGGTGGAAGAACGGTGAGGTCGTCAAGTCCATGCCGATCTCGATGGGTTCGGACAAGCACCCGACCCCGAACGGTGTCTACTACACCAAGGAGAAGTACCGCGACATGTACATGGATTCGTCCACGTACGGTGTGCCGGTCGACTCCGCCGAGGGCTACCGCACCTACGTCGAGTACGCGACCCGCATGTCGTGGGACGGCATCTTCATCCATGCGGCACCGTGGTCCGTCGCGCAGCAGGGCAACAGCAATGTGAGCCACGGCTGCATCAACGTCACCACCGAGTTCGGCAAGTGGGTCTACGACAACGTCCCGCGTGGAACCCCGATCGTCGTCCGCAACACCATCGGCGGCCAGTACAACGGCAACTGACCCCCGTCACATCCGACCTCGAAGGCCGGTCACCGCCACGGTGGCCGGTCTTCGTCGTCGGTGTGGGACTCGAGTCGCGACGTCACGACTCGTGCGACTCGTCACGCAGCGCGGATGTGATCCGCGGAAACGGCCGCGAACGTCGCCTGCACCTGCAGCCAGCCCGCGATCACCTGGCACCCGGTCGAGGCGGGATCGGTGACAGATGCGCGTCGATAAGGCTCGTGCCCGTACGAGGTGTGGCGTCCGCCCGGCGAATTCGCCCACGCGATACCGAGGAACCGCATCATCGACGGCAGATAGCAACGGATCTCCCACCAGGCCGATGCGAGTCGTCGGATGTCCCGTCGCCACTGTGACGGCCGCACTGCTGTGCGGCGGGCGTTCTGGAAGGCATTGCGGCGCAGCACCTCGAATGCGCTGCGTCCCCAACGGCCCATCGCGGCGAAGGTCATCGCCCGGGTGAGGTCGGCGATGTCACGGACCAGGGAATCGGCGCGTGCGTTGCAGATCATGTCGTCGGGTGCGCCCACCCACATCACGGGCAGGCCGGAAGGCAGCTGTTCACCGGGACCCGCGACACCCCAACCGTCGCATCCGGGTACGGCGCCCGGCGGCTGGTGCGGGTCCGCGACGAGTCCGACGCCGAGCACTCGGTCGACAACCGGATGACGGCGCGCCCCCAGTTCGGCGAGCGCCGCCCGGATCACCACGGCGCCTTGCGAATACCCCAGCAATGCGACCGATCCCGTGGCCTGTTCGAGCAGCTCGGACAATCGCCGGGCACCGATCGCCACACTGTCGACGAAGCTCATGCCACCGGGATGGGGCGCCGGGCCGTAACTCGCCGGATAGGCGACCCAGCGGCAGGAGAACCGATCGTCGAGTTCGTCGGTCACGCCTGCGAGAAGACCGGTCACCTCGGTCCGGACATCACCCGGGTACGACTCCCCGGTTCCGCCGACCACGAAAACGGTGATCTCCGGCTGCTGGATCTTCCCGAGTTGTTCGACATCGCCGAGGGCGTCGTCGCGGGTCCGCTCGTCGCTGTACACCTCATCCATCGTGACGACCGCACATGTGAACGGACGTCAGACGACGCTGTGGGTTCGCTGAGATCCTCCGGGGGCCTCGCGACCGACGGAGGTCAGAAGGTGGCGCCGGGCGGCGGCTTGGCGACGTAGTCCGCGGTCTCGATGATCGCGATGAAGAAACCACTCCCCTCGATCACGTTCGCGCTGTGACTCAGGCCGGCCGGGATGTAGATGCTCGCCGGCGCTTCCACCACATACGACTCGTCACCCAGCGTGATCTCGTAGACCAGGTGGTCGAGCGAGAGGAGGATGTTGATCTCGGGGCAGTCGTGCACGTGGGGCTCGCAGTAGTCCCGGGTCGCGGCCGAGACGGCTCGCATCTCGTGGGCGACGACGCGCTTCTCGGCCTCGGGGAACAGATCGCCGCCGGCGAGGACGCGTCGGGTGATCGGCGCATCCGAAGCACCGTGGAACGGCACGTCCTTCAGTGGCGACACCTCACCGCGCGAGATCAGGCCGGCATGGACACGGGATTCCTCGACGATCGACACGCTTACCCCCAGAGATTCGACGCGGATGCCGTACATCCCGAACTCCCGCGATGCTACTGAGGTTCGCCTATCCATACATCTTTTGAGGGGAGCATCACGTCTGGCACACCGGACACCAGTAGAGCTTGCGGGCCTCGAGTTCGGCGAGCAGGACCGGAGTACCGCAGATGCGACACGGATCCCCTGCCCGGCGGTAGACGTAGGTCCGCGGACGATTCGCCGCATACGCCGGCGCCCCGTGGTCGTCCTCGGGCCGGATCACGTGGATCCGGCCGCGGCGAACGCCCACCTTCATCAGCGCCACCAGATCGGTCCACATCTCGTCGAATTCGCCTCGGAGAAGGCGCTTCCCCGAGCGCATGGGATCGATACCGGCACGGAAGAGGACCTCGGCACGGTAGACGTTCCCGATCCCCGCGATGACCTTCTGGTCCATCAAGAGTGCGCCGATCGGTCGCGACGAGCGGGAGATCGCCGCCCACGCGCGGTCCGGGTCGGAGTCGCGGCGCAGAGGGTCGGGACCCAGTCGGGCGATCAGCGCGTCGAGATCGGCAGGGTGGTAGATCTCACACGCCGTCGGCCCGCGCAGGTCGGTGCCGGTGTCCTCGGTCTCGATACGCAGCCGGACCTGACCGACCGGCTCCGGCAGCGGCGCCGTCAACTCGGTGAAGGCGCCGTACAGGCCGAGGTGGATGTGCACCATCCGCTCGGTACGACCGTCGCGATAGCGATGGAGCAGATGTTTGCCCCACGCCTCCGCGGCGTGAAAGGTCATCCCGTCCACGGCGGCCGCACCGTCGGCGAACCGCCCCTGGGGGCTGGTCACCCGGACCGGCCGGCCACCGAAGAGTCGCTGTTGCCGGCGGGCGAGCCGGTGCAGCGTATGACCCTCGGGCACCGATCAGGCCGGCGGCTGCGGGACCTCGGGGGCCACGCCGGTGCGCTCGTACTCGGCGAGAATGTCGATGCGGCGCTGGTGGCGAGCCTCATCCGACCACTCGGTGGCCAGGAAGGCGTCGACGATGGCGAGGGCTTCCTCGGTGGAGTGCATGCGCCCGCCGATGCCGATCAGCTGGGCGTTGTTGTGCTGGCGTGCGAGCTGCGCGGTCTCGACACTCCAGGCCAGGGCGCAGCGGGCGCCGGGCACCTTGTTCGCGGCGATCTGCTCGCCGTTTCCGCTGCCGCCGAGCACGATGCCCAGGCTGCCCGGGTCCGCGACGGTCCGGGTCGCGGCGTCGATGCAGAAGGCCGGGTAGTCGTCGAGGGCGTCGTAGACGTGGGCGCCACAGTCCACCACCTCGTGTCCGTTCGCCGTCAGGTGGTCGGCGATCTGGTTCTTGAGTTCGAATCCGGCATGGTCGGCACCGAGATAGACACGCATGGCGCCACTATAGATTGAGGGCGTGGACACGCCTGCGCCCATCCCCCGAGCGTTGCCGAACCCGATCCCGAACGTGCCCGGGGTCGCCGACCCGCTCCCGGAGACACCGCCCGACCCGTCACGACGCTGGCTCCGCGCGGCTCGTTTCGCCGCGCGCCCGCAGCTGCATCCGTGGGAGATCCCCGTCCTCGTCCTCGTCATCCTCACCACAACGGTGGGATACGCGGCGATCGTGCTCCTCGTCGCCCTCGGCATGTTGGACCAGATCCTGCTGGCCGCCTTGGCATTTCCGCTGCTGCTGTTCGTGATCCGCGGTCTGACCTATGCGACGCCGCGCGTGAACGGCGTGCAGATGACGCCCACCCAGTTCCCGGAGGGCTACCGGATGGTGGTCGAGGCCGCCGCCCGATACGGACTGGAGTACGTTCCCGACGCCTACGTCGTGCTCGGGAACGGACAGATCAACGCCTTCGCCTCCGGCCACGGATTCCGCCGGTTCGTCGTCGTCTACTCCGACCTGTTCGAGGTCGGTGGCGCCGCGCGCAGTCCCGAGGCGCTGGAGTTCATCATCGGACACGAGGTCGGGCACATCGCGGCCGGGCACACGTCGTACTGGCGTCAGCTGGCAACGGTCTTCGGCACCAACATCCCTCTGCTCGGCAGCGCCCTGTCACGGGCGCAGGAGTACACCGCGGACAACTACGGCTACTACGCGAAGCCGGCGGGGGCTCCGGGCGCGATCGGCGTCCTGGCCGCCGGCAAGTACATGCTGTCGGCGGTCGACTTCGACCAGTTCGCCGACCGCGCCACCCACGAACGTGGCTTCTTCGTGCACCTGGTCAATGCGATCTCGACCCATCCCGTCCTGACCTGGCGCGCAGCTGCACTGCGTGACCGCACCCGGGCCGGCGCGATGTTGCTGCGGCCACGCCGGATCGTGCGCGGCATCGGCAGCGGCAACGTCGTGGCCGTGCCACCGCCTGCGCACCCGGCGACGGTCCCGACCGGTTCGCTCCCGAACGGCATCGAACCCCCGCCCAGGTTCTGAGCGGGGGTTCGGGAAGCGGGTTCGCGGAGAGCGAATCGTGCTGCGAATCAGTCGAACTGGGGCCCTTCGGTGCGGCTGCGCTTGAGCTCGTAGAAGTGCGGGTACGACGCGAGGGCGAGCGCCCCGTCCCACACCTTGCCGGCGTCCTCGCCGCGCGGGATACGTGACAGCACCGGGCCGAAGAAGGCGACACCGTTCACGTGGATCGTCGGGGTGCCGACGTCGTCGCCGACCTTGTCCATTCCCTCGTGGTGGCTCTTGCGGATGGCCTCGTCGAACTCCTCGGAATCGGCGGCCTTCGCCAGCGAGGCATCGAGCCCGAGCTCGGCGAGCGCACCGGCGATGACCTCGTCGAAGTCCTTGATCCCCTCATTGTGGATCCGGGTGCCCATCGCGGCGTAGAGAGGCGCGAGGATATCGTCGCCCTTCTCCGCTGCAGCGGCGGCGATCACCCGGACCGGACGCCATGCGTTCTTCAGCGCCTCGCGGTACTCGTCGGGGATCTCCTTGCCCTCGTTGAGAACGGCCAGGCTCATGATGTGGAAGTTCACGTCGATCGGCCGGACCTTCTCGGCCTCGAGGATCCACCGGGAGGTGATCCAGCACCACGGGCAGAGCGGGTCGAACCAGAAATCGACCCGATCGGTGGTGGACTGGCCCTGCTCTGACATCGTCGACGTCCTCTCAGAAGTGGTGTTCGATCTCGACCGTACCGGCGGCACCGTCAACCGTGCTCAACATCGGCACGCGTCGGGCTGTTCCCGGTTTGTGATGTGAGCTGCGGAAATCTGGCTCGGATCCGGTTACGGTTCCTTGGGAGGACCCCTTCGGGTGGGCCACGTCCGGGTCAGCCACCGTTCTCGGAGAGGAAACGTCCATGTCGTCGACGCCGAATGATCCGGGCTCCGGTCCCGGTCCGGCGGGCGCGCGGGCGAACCCCCGGGGGCTCCGGGCCGAGCAGATCGTCCGGGCGGCGACGATCCTCTTCCAGGACTTCGGCTACCGCAACGTAAGCATCGAACAGATCGGTGCCGCGGTGGGTCTCACCGGTCCCGCGGTGTACCGCCACTTCCCCGGCAAGCACGACATCCTCGTGCAGGCGTTGTTGACCCAGGTCGACCTGGTGGACCAGCTCGTGCGCGAGGCCGACGGCCGCGGCGAGACTCCGGCGGCCCAACTGTGGCATTTCCTCGATCGTCTCGGGGACATGACCGCCAATCACGACGTGTCCATCCTCTGGCGCCGCGAACAACGGCACCTGCAGCCCACACAACTCGCCGAGATGCGCGGCTATTTCACGAAGTACGGTGACTACATCGCCGACAAGGTCGTCGCAGTACGACCCGACCTGCCGGACGCCGATGCCCGTCTACTCGGGTTCGCCGTCCTGAGCCTGTACTCCAACACCTCGGTGATCCGCGGGCAGATGCCGCCCGCGCGCGTGATGCAGATCCAGCGGGCCATAGCCCGGTCGATCGTCGACTGCGAGGTGCCCGCAGCCGGACCCGACGCCTCATCCCCGTCGCCGCCCACCCGACGCCCCGCCGACCGGCACGAGCGCATCCTCGATGCCGCCACCGACCTGTTCGCCGAGCGGGGTTTCCACGACGTCCGGATCGACGACATCGCGCGGGCGGCCGACATCTCGGTCGCCACCTTCTATCAGCAGATCCCGGGCAAGACCGAGGTCTTGCGCGCGATCCTGTTCCGCGCCCTCGAGGGAATGCTCTTCCTCACGGCCCACGACCTCGACGGCGTCGAGCCGAGCGACGCCCTCGACGTGCTGATCTCACTGCACGTGGAGCAGGCGCTCGGCGTGCACGGACGGATCGTCCCGATCTTCACCCGCGACCTCGTCTACCTGCCCGAGGCCGACCAGGACGTCTTGCGGTCGGCCCAACGCGCATACATCGCCGAATGGGCCGCCGCGATCCGCGCCCGCACGCCCGAACTGTCCGAGGGCGACGCCGCAGGCCTCACCCGCGCGTTCATCGGGGTGACCGGTGACATCGTGCAGTCGCCGGAGCTGCGCGCGCGACCGGGGATCTCCGACGCCCTCATCGCACTCGCGACCGCGATCCTCCAACCCGCCGATCTGCTGTCGGACGGCTGAGCACCGCCAATCTCTATAAGCTGGCCTGCGTGACTGCCCCGAACCTCACCAGAGACCAGGCCCGCGAGCGCGCCGCGATCGTCGACGTGTCGAACTACCAGATCGAACTCGACCTCACCGACGGCAACGGTTCGCCCGGCACCCAGACGTTCAGATCCACCACGACGGTCACGTTCACCGCGACCGAGGGCGCCGAGACCTTCATCGACCTCGTCGCGCCGACGCTGCACTCGGCGACGCTCAACGGCGTCGAGCTCGACGTCTCCGGTTTCGACGAATCCGTCGGCATCGCCCTGCCCGGGCTGGCCGCGGAGAACACCCTCACCGTGGTCGCCGACTGCGCCTACTCGAACACCGGTGAGGGACTGCACCGCTTCGTCGACCAGTCCGACGACTCGGTGTACCTGTACTCCCAGTTCGAGACCGCCGACGCCAAGCGCATGTTCGCCTGCTTCGATCAGCCGGACCTCAAGGCCACCTACACCCTCACGGTCACCGCACCCGAGGACTGGAAGGTCATCTCGAACGCGGCACACGTCGAGACCACCGCCGCCGAACCGGGTATCCACCGCTTCCGCGAGACAGCGCCGATGAGCACCTACCTCGTCGCGCTGATCGCCGGGCCGTACGCCGAGTGGACCGACGTCTACTCCGACGACCACGGCGACATCCCCCTGGGCATCTACTGCCGCGCCTCGCTGGCCGAACACATGGACGCCGACCGGCTCTTCACCGAGACCAAGCAGGGATTCGCCTTCTACCACAAGAACTTCGGGATCCCCTACGCCTTCGGCAAGTACGACCAGCTGTTCGTGCCCGAGTTCAACGCCGGCGCGATGGAGAACGCCGGCGCGGTGACCTTCCTGGAGGACTACGTTTTCCGGTCGCGCGTCACCAAGTACCTCTACGAGCGTCGTGCCGAGACCGTGCTGCACGAGATGGCGCACATGTGGTTCGGCGACCTCGTCACCATGCAGTGGTGGGATGACCTGTGGCTCAACGAGTCCTTCGCCACGTTCGCCTCGGTTCTCTGCCAGTCGGAGGCCACCGAGTACACCAACGCCTGGACGACGTTCGCCAACGTCGAGAAGTCCTGGGCGTACCGGCAGGATCAGCTGCCCTCGACCCACCCGGTCGCCGCCGACATCCCCGACATCGCCGCCGTCGAGGTCAACTTCGACGGCATCACCTATGCCAAGGGTGCCTCGGTGCTCAAGCAGCTCGTCGCCTATGTCGGTGTGGACGATTTCCTCGCCGGTCTGCGCGACTACTTCGCCGCCCACGAGTTCGGCAACGCGACGTTCTCGGATCTGCTGGGGGCACTGGAGAAGTCGTCCGGTCGTGACCTGTCGGACTGGGGCGACCAGTGGCTGCGCACCACCGGCATCAACGTCATGCGACCCGATTTCGAGGTCGACGAGTCCGGGGCGTTCACCCGGTTCACGATCGTCCAGGACGGCGCCGCCCCGGGCGCGGGCGAGACCCGCGTACATCGGCTCCGCGTCGGCATCTACGCCGACAACGGTTCCGGCGCCATCGAACAGACCCGAAGCGTCGAACTCGACGTCGAGGGTGAGCGCACCGACGTGGCCGACCTCGTCGGCGTGAACCGCGGAGACCTGGTGCTGCTCAACGACGGTGACCTCACCTACGCGTCGATCCGCCTCGACCCCGAGTCACTGGCGACCGCGACCGCACGCATCGGAGACATCACCGACTCCATGCCCCGCACCCTGGTGTGGTCAGCGGCGTGGGAGATGACCCGCCAGGCCGAGATGCGCGCCCGCGACTTCGTCGAACTCGTGCAGCGCGGGATCGCATCAGAGACCGAGATCGGTGTGGTGCAGCGTGTCCTGATACAGGCGACCACCGCGATCGAGTCCTACGCCGACCCCGCTTGGGTGTCCTCGACCGGTCGGCCCGCATTCAGCGCCCGGCTGCTGGAACTCGCACGGGGTGCCGACGCGGGCTCCGACCACCAGCTCGCCTTCGTCAACACCTGGCTGGCCGGCAAGCTCAACGACGACCAGGTCGACGTGGTTCGCGCACTTCTCGACGGTGCGGACCCGGCCGAGCAGGGCCTGGACGGTCTCGCCGTCGACACCGACCTGCGGTGGAAGCTGGTGCGCGCGTTGGCAACCGCCGGCGCGATCGACACCGACGCGGGTTTGACCCCGACCATCGACGCCGAGGCCCAGCGCGACAACACCGCCACCGGCACCCGCCAGGCCGCCGCGGCGCGTTCGTCGCGACCGCTCCCCGAGGCCAAGGCCGACGCGTGGTCGCAGGCGATCGACGACGATTCGCTGTCGAACATCTACACCCGCACCATGATCGAGGGCTTCGCGCGGCCGGGTCAGGGCGAGCTGCTCGAGCCGTACGTCGAGAAGTACTTCGAGGCGATCCCCGAGGTGTGGGCGCGCCGTTCGAGCGAGGTCGCCCAGACCGTCGTCATCGGCCTCTACCCGAGCTGGGCGATGACGCAGCATGCCCTCGATCTCGCCGAGGAGTTCGTCGCGGGTGACCATCCGCCAGCCCTCAAGCGGCTGATCTCCGAAGGCCGTGACGGCGTTGCACGTTCGCTGCGAGCGCGCGAGTTCGACGCGCAGGGCTGAGGTTTCAACGAATCGGCCTCGCCCCATCGGCTCACCTGGAGTCTGCGCCCGATCAACCGATCGGTGTCGTCGTCTCTTGGGTGTCCCACGCCGGTGGGGCGTGACCGGTCCGGTGTCCGTCGGCGACAGCCGCCGATGCGATGAGAGTCTCCGCGGACTGGGTGTTGGTCCGTTCGGCAGCACGCATCATCATCCCGTGCGCCGCGTCCGGATCTGTCTCCGGACCGAGGACGGCAAGCGTCAGTGTCCCGCTCGGACAAGAGAATCGAACTTCGCCGGGCGCCCACGTGGCGAAGCCCTCCAAGTGCACCGACCGGCCGTCGACCCCAACCTTCCGGTTCGGCTGGGTATCCCAGTCGGCGATCCGGTAGCCGACCCGTTCGAGCCGCGGCAACCGGGTGTCGAGTGCTTGTGCGATATCCGGGAGCTCCGTTGCCAGGTCGCGTGTTCGCGGCCACCACGCGCCATCGACTGCCCCCCGAACCGAATCGGCGGGCTTGAGCCGCAACCGCAACCGGCGAGGCGGATGCGCGGTCGGCGCGTTCACGCCCTGCTACCCAACGGGTGGCGCCAGGTACGCGGAGCGTGGCGCGACCGGTTCGACGACGTTACAGCGACTGTGTTCGCCGGGCCGTTCGCGTTCTCCGCCCGGTCGTGGTCGAGGGCGGCGACGCGTTGCTCGGACCGTTTGAGGTCGCGGCGCGCGACGTGCCCGCGGCGCGAGGACCGCCTCGCCCCCACCAGGATCATGGCCAACCCCAGCATGCCGAGCGCTCCCAACACCACACCGTGGAGTAGAAGAGCACCCGTGGTTCCGCTCACGTGGTAGCCGAAGACGGCGAAACTGTCAGGTGCGAGACCGTTCGCACTGCCGTTGTTGGCGAGAAAACCGGCCGCCGTCGCGATCACCGCGGCGACCAGGATGATGACTCCGATGATGACTGTCATGACATCAGCTCTCTTCTTGGATCCGGGACCGCCGGGTTGTTCCGGCTCCCGGCGAGTTCGGAGGGGACCGCTGTACCAATCGATTGCTTTGCGGCACTGCGAGATCGGTCATTGCTGATGATCACGTCATTCTCCAGCTCGGTCACCGCGTCGACGATCAGGGAACGCAGGTCACCGACCATGGCCGCGGTGTCGTCATCGGTTCGGCCGGCCCGGGAGTGCGCGAGGAGTCGCTCGTTGAGCCGGCGGGCAATGGGAGGTAGATCGAGGCGTGCGGACATCAGGGTTCCCGTCTCTGGTTTTCGAACAGGACATCTGACAGGGTTCCGCCACCCTCGACAGTCCTCATCACCTTTTCCCAGACGTCCCCGGCGCGGACCTTGAGAACATCTGTGGCGAGCAGGATCACCGGGTGCGAGTCGGCTTCGAGAACCGCAGTCCGTGAATGACGGTCCCGCCGGAGGGTCCGGCAAGCGAGGACGTCACCGACGACGTCGCTCATATCGTTCGTAGCCGCGCTGGTCGCGGGATGGAACTGGACATCCCATTCGGCGAGCAGGTCGCCCGGCACGTCGCGCGAATCCTGCTCTTGGATCCCGCTCACGATTGTCTGAGGCCTCGACGAGTGACCCGGTCGGGCGCGGTGATAGTCGCGTATGTGCCCGAAGAGGCGGCTGCGCGGAAGCGAGTCGAGAATTCGAGTGGTGGTGATCATGGCATTCGCCTGACTCGGTCGCCGTCTGGATGCGGCCGAAGTGACCGGGGCCGCCAACAGTGATTCTCTCGGCGTGCAACCCGACGAAATTCAGTCTACGCCGTTTGTCCAGCACCAACGCCATACCGCGTACCGATGGCGCTCACCGGCGGGCCCGCCTCCACCGATACCGCACCTGCGGCCGACCGGCCGAGCCGTACTGGGTGTCGCGGCCGAGGACGCCGTCGTCGGCGAGTCGCTCCAGATATCTCCATGCGGTGACGCGCGAAGATCCCAGCGCGCGAGCCACTTCCGATGCGGTGAGCCCGTCGGCACTGTCGCGCACGGCCCGACACACCGCATCCTCGGTCTGCGGTGCCGACCCCTTCTTCGTCGACCGCCGGTGATCCCCGGTACGCAACTCGGCCAGTGCCCGGTCGACGTCGCGCTGACTGACCGCCTCCGCCTCACCGGTCAACGCCTCCCGATATCGCAGATACTGTTCGACCTTCTCGCGGAAGGCCGCGAACGTGAACGGCTTGAGCAGGTAGAGCAGCACCCCGCGCGACATCGCGTCGCGCACGGTCGGCAGGTCTCGCTGCGCGGTGATGGCGATGACGTCGGGGGCCGGGCGCACCCCGGACAGCGCGGAGGCGAGGTCGGTGCCGCGGGCGTCGGGGAGACCGAGGTCGAGCAGCACCAGGTCGACGCCATGCGTCCGTGCGGAGCGCAACGCCTCCTGCGCGGTCGTCACCGCGCCGACGACCTCGAAACCGCCGATGCGTGCGAGGTAGTCGCGGTGCGCCTCGGCGATCACCGGCTCGTCCTCGACGATCAGTACGCGGATCATCGGGCCTCCCCCGTTCCCGACTGCGCCGCCCGGATACGCACGGTCACGACCGAACCGTAGGTGTTCTCGGCGGTCAACGTCCCGTGGTGCCGGGAGACGACCTGCGAGACGAGGGCGAGGCCGAGTCCGCGGCCGGCGTCGTCGCCGCCGGACTTGGTGGAGTACCCCCGGGCGGTCGCGCGCCGGAACAGTTCGTCGTCCATCCCGGGTCCGCTGTCGGCGACGACGATCTCGAGCGCCTCATGGTCTCCGACGACCCCGACCTCGACCCACGGGTCGTTCGGATCGCAGGCGTCGAGGGCGTTGTCGACGAGGTTCCCCACCACGGTGATCATCTCGCGCGAAGACAGGATCTGGGTGGCCTCGTCGCTCACCTGCGAATCCTCGGTGAGCGAGAACGCGATTCCCCGTTCGGCCGCCTGCGTACTCTTCCCGAGGAGCAACGCGACCAGCGCCGGCTCGGCGACCGCCTGGGCCATCTGATCGATGAGGTGTTGGGACAGTTCGAGTTCGGTGGTCGCGAGTCGGACCGCTTCGTCCGGCCGCCCCATCTCGACCAGTGCGACCAGTGTGTGCAGCCGGTTCGCGGACTCGTGAGCCTGGGAGCGGAGCGCCTCGGCAAATCGGGTCATCGAATCCAACTCTCCCATGGCCTCGGCCAATTCGGTCCGGTCGCGGATCGTGACGACCGACGAGCCTCGTCGTCCGGACACCGGCGAGCGACTGACCAGCAGTACCCGTCCGCCCTCGGCGTGCAACTCGTCGGACACCCCGTCGCCGCGGGTCAGGAAACCCGGCAGTTCGCTTGCGGGGGTGCCGGTTCCGATGCCGAGCAGGCGGTGCGCCTCGGCGTTGACCAGCGCCGGCCGACCGTCGGAGACGACGATCAGGCCCTCGCGGACCGCGCGCAGCACCGCGTCGTGGTGGTCGTACATCAGACGCAGGTCGTCCGGGGCCAGTCCGCCGGTCTGCCGCAACAGTCGGCGTCGGATCCACCAGACGCCGGCAGCTGCGGTCAACAGGGCCGCCAGGGCGGTGACGGCGATCCGAGGGAGCTCCCCGCGCCAGGTCGACGTGAGCGAACGCTGGGTGATCCCGGCGGCGACCATCCCGATGATCCGGCCGTCGGGACCCCGGACCGGGGTGATCGTCCGGATGGACGGGCCGAGGGTGCCGGTGTAGGTCTCGGTGATCGTCTCGCCGCGCAGGGCCGCGTCGATGCTTCCGATATAGGGCGCACCGATCAGGGACGGGTCGGTGTGGGTGTAGCGCGTCCGGTCCGGACCCAGCACGGTGATGAAGGCGATGCCCGTCTCCCGACGGACACGGTCGGTGACCGACTGCAGGATCGCGCTCGGATCCGGCGAGGTGAGTGCGGACACCGTCGAGGGCGCCTGGGCGAGGCTGACCGCCACCGCGGTGACCTCGTCGCGGGCGGCCCGGTCGCCGTCGACGCGAGCATCGATTGCCGCGAGCACACTGCCCGCGACGACCACGACGGCAACGACCGTCAGCGCGAGCGCCGCCACCTGACCGGCCAGCGTCCGCGGAAACCACCGCATGCTCGGCCCCTAACTGCGTCGCGAGTGCGTGACTCGCCGTGTCGTGTTTGGCAAAGCCCCATATCGGGCTATTCCCCGGCAGCGGTGAACGTAATGAACAGAACCGTGACGGTGGTCACCTGGTCGGTTCACAATCCTAACCACCCATGTTCCCGGTACACGAGGAGAGAACTGCCGATGAACGTAGACCCGAAGGCCGGTGACGAGACGACGGAAGCCGAGGCCCCACGGGCCAAACGCGACCGTACGCACTGGCTCTACATCGCGGTCATCATCGCGGTGGTCGCCGGTGTCACCGTCGGCCTCGTGGCCCCGGAGCTCGGCAAGGACCTCGGCTGGTTGGGCACCACGTTCGTCGCTCTGATCAAGATGATGATCGCGCCGGTCATCTTCTGCACCATCGTGCTCGGCATCGGATCGGTGCGAAAGGCCGCGACCGTCGGCAAGGTCGGCGGCCTCGCCTTCGTCTACTTCCTCGTGATGTCGACGGTCGCACTGGCCATCGGACTGGTGGTCGGCAACCTCCTCAAGCCCGGCGAGGGTCTCGACATCGACTCGGTCTCCGGCGAGGGCTCCAAACTCGCCAAGGAAGCCCACGAGTCGGGCGGCACCATCGACTTCATCCAGGGGATCGTCCCGGAGTCGATGCTCTCGGCACTGACCGACGGCAGTGTGCTGCAGGCGCTGTTCGTCGCGCTCCTGGTCGGCTTCGCGATCCAGGCGATGGGACGCACCGGCGAGCCGATCCTGACCGCGGTCTCCTACTTCCAGAAGCTGGTCTTCAAGGTGCTGACCATGGTCCTGTGGGTCGCGCCGATCGGCGCGTTCGGCGCCATCGCAAACGTCGTCGGCCAGACCGGATGGGCAGCGGTGCAACAGCTTCTGACCCTGATGCTCGCTTTCTACCTCACCTGCCTGGTCTTCGTGTTCGGCGTGCTGGGCGTCCTGCTCCGGACCATCGCCGGCGTGTCGATCTTCCGCCTGGTGCGGTACCTGGCCCGCGAGTACCTGCTGATCTTCGCGACCTCGTCGTCGGAGTCGGCCCTGCCGCGACTCATCGCCAAGATGGAACACCTCGGCGTCGAGAAGACGACCGTGGGTGTCGTGGTGCCCACCGGGTACTCGTTCAACCTCGACGGAACCGCGATCTACCTGACCATGGCGTCGATCTTCATCGCCGACGCGATGGGCGACCCGCTGTCGGTCGGCGAGCAGATCGGTCTGCTCGCGTTCATGATCATCGCGTCGAAGGGCGCCGCCGGCGTCAGCGGCGCGGGACTGGCGACCCTCGCCGCCGGACTCCAGGCTCACCGCCCGGAGATGCTCGAGGGCGTCGGCGTGATCGTCGGTATCGACCGGTTCATGTCCGAGGCGCGTGCGGTCACCAACTTCTCCGGCAATGCGGTGGCGACTCTCCTGGTCGGTTCCTGGACCAAGACGGTGGACAAGCACCAGGTCGACGAGGTGCTGGCCGGTCGGGTCCCGTTCGACGAGTCGAACATGGTCGACGACGACCTCAACTCGACCGGGGCCGCGACCCACGAGAAGGCGCTCGAGGGTTCCGCCCCACGCTCCTGAGCGTTGACCTGGGCAGGCCCGGCCCGCGCCATCACGGCGCGGGCCGGGTCCGTCGACCGGAATCGTGGCATGATGGGCCTCGCCCCTTGATGCATCGCAATCCCGGTTCATGTCTCTCGTGACGCGCCTCAGTTCCGAAAGCTGATCCCTCCGGCGTACCTGGCACCAATCAGAAGGCCAGAGGTACGCACTCTTGTCCCTTTCAACTGTGTCGCAGGCCCGTGACAACAAATTCGTGAGTTCCTACACCGAACTCGCGGCAGAGGTCCGCGCATCAGGACTGCTGGACCGTCGGCGCGGGTTCTACGTCGCCCGGATCGGATTGACCGTCCTCGCGTTCGTCGGGATCTGGACGGCGGTGATCCTGCTCGGCGACACCTGGTGGCAGATCGTGCCCGCCGCTCTCCTCGCCGTGGTGAGCACCCAGTTCGGCTTCCTCGGTCACGACGGCGCCCACCGCCAGATGTTCGCCTCCGCCGGGGCCAACGAGTGGAACGCGCGGATTCTCGCCGCCGCGGGAGCCGGTCTCTCCTTCCACTGGTGGCGCAACAAGCACAACCGGCACCACAAGGCCCCCAACCAGGTGGGCACCGACCCCGACATCGCCGATGGCCCCATCGCCTTCGTGCCGGCCGTCGCGGAGAAGCGGACGGGCCTGTACGGCTGGTTCACCAGACGCCAGGGTTGGTTCTTCGTTCCGCTGCTGACCCTCGAGGGTGCCGCCCTCCATGTCGCGAGCCTCCAGGGCCTCGCCGCACGCACCGCGGTCCCGCACCGCGCCGTCGAGATCGCATTGATCCTGCTGCGCCTGCTCCTCGGTGTCGCGGTTCCGTTCCTCGTGATGTCACCCGGCCTCGCGATCGCCTTCATCGCGGTCCAGCTCGCCGTCTTCGGGCTCCTGCTCGGCGGGTCGTTCGCGCCGAACCACAAGGGCATGCCGCTGGTTCCCAAGGACATGCGCGTGGACTTCCTGCGCCGGCAGGTCCTGATGTCGCGCAACATCCGGGGTGGCCCGACCACCGACTTCATGATGGGCGGGCTCAACTACCAGATCGAGCACCATCTGTTCCCGAGCATGCCGCGGCCCAACCTCAAGAAGGTGCAGCCGCTGGTCCGGGCGCACTGCGCGCGTCACGGCGTGCAGTACACCGAGACCTCGCTGGTCGGGTCCTACGGCATCGTGATCCGCTACCTCAACCAGGTCGGGCTCGGGGATCGCGATCCGTTCACCTGTCCCCTGGTCCGCATGTACCGCTGACCCGACACCCGACCGGGCACAACGACAGACGCGACCACGAAGAAGGCCGCCCCACCCGGAGGTGGAGCGGCCTTCGTCGTGGTCTGCTGGACTAGCCTGCTGCGGCGGCAGTCGCCATCACACGCAGCGACGCGATGAGGCCGTCGATCAGGTTGCCCTGACGGAAGCCGGTGACCGCTGCGGTCACGCCGAGTGCGGCGACGCGGTCGTTGACGCGGCTCGACACCTCGCTACCGGAGACGATGACGACGTCGCGCGTGTTCGGCGACACCGCGATCAGCGTGCCGTGGGCGGGCTCGGGAGCCTTCGCCAGGACGGCACGGGCGCTCGCGTCGAGGTCACCGTCGAGATCGCCGATGTAGACCGAGAAGCGCACGAGAGCCTTCTCGCTCGCGGCCTTCAGGGTGTCGTCGAGAGCGATCAGATCCTTCTTGCTGAAGGGCGGCGTCGACGGGGTGTCACCCGGGTAGCGGGCCGCCGAGATGCGTCCGCTGTTGGTGATCACGGCGCCCAGCGGAAGTTCGGCGGCCGAGCGGGCCGCGACCTCTGCACTCACGTTCGCGTGCGAAACCTCACCACTTGCCACTTGCCGAGCTCCCATCAACGTCGCCGGGTTCCGCGTGCCGCGGAAGTGCCATCGGTTCGATGTCGGTGGCACTGAAGAGAAGCGGAGCATGCTCCCATTGCTGATCGAGGGTGTACTCCTTGACCTTCGGGTACTTGACCCCGCTGGAGAACACCATCGCGACAACGCAGAGCACGACAAAGAGCACCGTCACGATCGTGACTGGCACTCCGATGGGGACGATCAGGCTGTCCATGTCACCCTTTCGATGGTCGCGCCGGACCAGGCCGGTTGTCGGCACAGGTCATCGTTGATCAATCTAGCCCACATCACACGGCCCGGTGCAGCGACCCCTACAGCGCGTCGTAGACAGTTCCCGGACGGCAATTCCCGGCGTGTCCACGCGCCTCATGCGGCACCTGCGTCGATGTACTGCATCCAGGCCGGATCGATGTCCTTGACCGCGGCGATGAGCCCCCAGTGCCGGCCTTTCGGTGCGACCGGCCGGTTCCGCAGCGTCCAGCCCAGTTCGCTGAGCAGTCGGTCGGCCTTGCGGTGATTGCACGACGCACAACACGCCACGCAGTTCTCCCAGTTGTGCGCGCCTCCCCGGCTACGCGGCACGACGTGGTCGATCGTGGTGGCGGGTTTGCCGCAGTAGCCGCAGCGGAACCGGTCCCGATGCATCAGCGCCGCCCGGGTCATCGACACGGACGCGCGGTACGGGACCCGCACATAGTTGCGCAGACGGATCACCGTCGGCACCGGGACCTCCGTCGCGGCCGAGTGGAACGCTCCCCCGGACTCGTCGGCGTGGACCATGTCGGCGCGTCCACGCAGGATCAGGACGACGGCGCGGCGGATGGTGACCGCACTCAGCGGCTCGTAGGTGGCGTTGAGCAACAGCACCCGGCGGCGTGTCCGCGGCCGAGACCCGGCCGTCTGCGAGGCGGCACCGCCGTGCAGCCTCGTCACCTCGCCCGTCTTGTGATGTGACCGGTGCGTCATTCGCCCTCCCGCCAGGTCGGCGTGAACAGGTTGACCTGCACAAGTTCACCACGGACACCGACCTCGTGCACGGAAAATCCGCGGCAAGACCCCCCGTCCGGGACCCACCGGGGGCCCGCGACGTTGAGGCACCCCTCGGTCGTAGGGACAATGGCGGCTGTGACTGGCGAATCCGGCAACTCCCCCGACCCGGCCCCGCGGAGCTTCTACGAGGAGATCGGCGGCGCGGAGACGTTCCGACGACTCACCGCGGTCTTCTACACCGAGGTGGCGAAGGACGAGGTGCTCCGCCCGCTGTATCCCGAGGAGGACCTCGGTCCTGCCGAGCGACGGCTGCGGATGTTCCTCGAGCAGTACTGGGGCGGTCCGCGGACCTACTCCGAGGAGCGCGGCCATCCGAGGTTGCGCATGCGCCACAACCCCTATCGGGTCGGCCCGATCGAGCGCGACGCCTGGCTGCGGTGCATGCACACCGCGATCGCCTCGATCGACGACGAGACCCTGGACCCACCGCATCGGCAGGCGCTCGTCGACTACATGGAGATGGCCGCCCAGTCGATGATGAACTCACCGATCTGAGGGCGCAGGAGTCCTTCTGCTTGCTGCCACCGACTCCCGACACGCCCACGACGCGCCGATTGACCAGGATTTCTCGCCGAAAACTCAGGTAGGGCAGAATGGCCACGGTGAGCGATGAGACACCAGATGTTGTCCCCGCCGAGCCATCTGACGGGGGTCAGACCGACGGCGCACACACCGACGTACCGGAGACCACGGGTACCGAGGGCAACGTGAGTGACTTGTCGGGAGACACCCCCGAGATCGCCGGAGACGCATCGGATGCCGAGACCGGCGACGCCGTGAGCGCCGTTCCCACCCAGGACGCCGCGGCGGCCGACGATCCCGAAATCGTCGATCGCGCAACCACAGACACCGCAGACGCGGATCCGGAAGCCGTCGATCCCGCGACGACCGACCCGGAGGCCCTCGACGACGAGGCCATCGAGGCCGAGGCGGATGCCGAACTCGACCCGGACGCCGATCTCATCCCGGATGCCGAAACCGCCGCCGCACGAATCGAACCGGCCACCGTGTCGGTGCCACAGCTGGACCCGACCGACACCACGTGGTGGAAGTCCGCGGTCTTCTACCAGATCTATCCGCGGTCGTTCTGCGACGCGAACGGCGACGGCGTCGGCGACCTCGCCGGTGTCATCGGCAAACTCGGATATCTCGAACTGCTGGGCATCGACGCGATCTGGCTCAGCCCCATCATGACCTCCCCGATGGCCGACCACGGATATGACGTGGCCGATCCGCGCGACATCGACCCGCTCTTCGGCGATCTCGCCACCTTCGACGCCCTCATCGCCGAGGCCCACGCCCGCGACATCCGGGTGACGATGGACCTCGTCCCCAACCACACCAGCGATCAGCACGAGTGGTTCCAGGCCGCGCTCGCCGCTGGTCCGGGCAGTCCGGAACGCGACCGGTACATCTTCCGCGACGGTCGCGGTGAGAACGGCGACGAGCCACCGAACAACTGGCACAGCATCTTCGGCGGGCCGTCGTGGACCAGGGTCACCGAGGCCGACGGCAGTCCCGGCCAGTGGTACCTCCACATCTTCGCCGCCGAGCAGCCCGACCTGAACTGGGAGAACCCCGAGGTCTTCGAAGATCTCGAGAAGACACTGCGGTTCTGGCTCGATCGCGGGGTCGACGGTTTCCGGATCGACGTCGCGCACGGGATGGCCAAGCCCGCCGACCTACCCGACATGGATCTGACCAAGACCGCGCTGCTCTCGAACGACGACGACGATCCGCGGTTCAACAACTATGCGGTGCACGACATCCACCGGAAGATCCGCAAGGTCCTCGACGAGTACCCGGGCGCAGCGAACGTCGGCGAGATCTGGGTGAACGACAACGAGCGGTTCGCCGAGTACCTGCGCCCCGACGAACTGCATCTGGGTTTCAACTTCCGACTCGCCAAGGCCCCCTTCGGCGCCGAGGCCATCCGGGAGGCCATCGAGAACTCGCTCGACGCGGTCCTGTCGGTGTCCGGGACGCCCACCTGGACGCTGTCGAACCATGACGTCACCCGAGAGGTCACGCGGTACGCCCCCGTCGACCCCGCGACCGGCGAACTCGATCTCGAACGCGGGACGCGCCGCGCCCGGGCGATGCTCGTCGTCGAGATGGCCCTGCCCGGTTCGATCTTCCTCTACAACGGTTCCGAACTCGGCCTGCCCAATGTCGACGACCTGCCCGAGGAGTCCCTCCAGGATCCGGTGTGGGAGCGGTCGGGTCACGCCGAGCGGGGCCGCGACGGATGCCGGGTTCCGTTGCCGTGGCAGGGCACCGAGCCGCCGTTCGGTTTCAGCTCGTCGGCCGACACCTGGTTGCCGATGCCGGAGTCGTGGCGGTCGCTGACCGCCGAGGTCCAACTCGAGGACGTGGGCTCGATGCTGTCGCTGTACCGAGCGGCCATCGAATTGCGTTACGACCGAACGGAATTCGCCGGCGACTCGATCGACTGGTACGGGGCACCGGAAGGCTGCCTGGCATTCCGGCGGTCGGAGGGGTTCCTCATCTGCGCACTGAACGCAGGCGAGGTCCCGGTTCCGCTGCCACCGGGCGAGCTGCTGCTGATCAGTTCGCCGCTGGTCGACGGCATGCTGCCGCCCGACGCCGCCGCCTGGTTGGTCTGAGCAACGCCTAGAGAACCGTGACCGACAGGTCGCGGTGCCGCCGCTGGTACACCGATCCGTAGCGGGCGTCGACCCGGATCCAGGCCGCGGACAAGCGGATCCGGACCGGCTCGGCGGCATCGATGTCCTCGACCGGCGAGCTCTCGGTGACCGCGCGCCCGTCGCGGTCCCGGATGAAACCCATTCCGGTCAAAGCGAAGAGCGACCGCATGGTGACCGCCGCGCGCAGCGCACCGTCCTCGGTCGAGACCTCGAGCACGTCCTGGTCGAGCACACCCGTGGCGGGTCCGTGAGCACTTCCCTCCTCGCGCGCCACGCGGGCACCGTCGCGCGCGAGGCCGACGATGCTGCGCGCGGGCACATCGTCGACGTGTCGGTAGCCGACGGATGCGGGAAGTGCACCGCGCCAGGCGGAGTCGAGGGAGAATCCGGGATCGATCTGTTCACCCGCGGGCGCCGCGGCGAGCGCGGAGTGCAGCGTTGCGGCGTCGCAGACGATGTCGGCGGGTGCCACCCGCCCGGAGACCGCGCGGGTCGCGAGCACCTCGAATCCGGTGTGCGTCCAGAGTCCGACGAGACCGTCCGAGCGTGCGACGACGCGCACGACGGCGGCGTCGTCGAGCCGTTGGGCGTGGGCGAGGAAGGCCGACGCGTTGGAGCGATCGGACTCCGCGATCTGGATGAACCGTTCCATCAGCGCTGTCTCGCCGACGGGTCGTCGCCGCGGCGGAAGGAGTTCAGGTACTCCTTCTGTTCCGGGGTCAGCCGGGCGATGCGTTGGCCGGCGACGTCGAAGGCGACGAGCTGGGTGCTGGCGACGACCGCCGGTTTCGACGCGGGGTCGGCTCCGGCCGCGCGGACCTCGTAACCGACGGTGAAGTCGACGGCGCGCAGACGCTCGACGAACATGGTCACTTCGATGGGCCCCTCGGAATGTCGCAGCTGTGCCTGGTACTTCACGTGGAGGTCGGCCACGAGGCAGCCGTCACGCAGCGGCGCGGTGGGCCTGCCGTCGAGGAAGAGCCACGGGATGCGCGCCTCCTCGAGGAGCGTGACCATCCGGGCGTGGTTGATGTGCTGGTAGACGTCCATGTCCGACCATCTCACCGGAACCTTCACCACGTAGCCGTCGGCGGTTGCGGTCCCCGAGTCCTCGTTGAGCACGTGTGTTCCATCCCCTGTCGATCCGGATCTGCTGGTACGACGCCGGGCGCCGCGAGATCAACCCTACGCACGACGGGCCCGGCACCCCGGACAGGCGGTCACGGACCCGCGGGGGCTCAGGCGGGGCCGACCTCGACCCGCACGCCGTTGAGGACGACGGTCCCCGAGAGCGGGTCGAGCCGTGCGCCGTCGTTGAGGATGTTCACGTTCACCCCCGGCTCGGCGGCCGCCACCGACAGACGGGACCGGGCGTCGTCGTGTCCCCAACCGTGCGGCATCGAGGCGACGCCGGGCTTGATGTCGGTGGTGATCTCCACCGGGACGGTCAGCGACCCGCCCGCTCCGCGGACCGTCGCGGTGCCGTCGATGCCCAGTCGCGCCACATCGTCCGGGTGCATCTGCAGGGTGCACCGGTTGGTGCCCCCGGTGAGCGCGGGCAGGTTGTGCATCCAACTGTTGTTGGACCGCAGGTGCCGGCGTCCGACGAGGAGCAAGGACCGGTCGTCCGTCGGATGTTCGGCGTAGACCGCGGCGCGCAGCCGGCCGAGATCCCCGATCAGCGGGTCCGGGGCCAGCTCGACCTTGCCCGACGGGGTGCGGAGCACTCCGGGCAGACGCGGGCGCATCGGCCCGAGGTCGATGCCGTGCGGGGCCGCCAACACATCGGCGAACGTGAGGCCCTCCTGTGTCCCGAAACCGTCGCCGTACGCGCCGAGACGCAGCAGCATGTCCAGGCGGCGCTGATGACCCGGCGCATCGGGCAGCATCTCCACCAGCGTCTCGACGTCACGACCGGCGACCGGCGAATGCAGGTCGGTCACCTCCTTGGCCAGGGTCGCGGCGATGACCTGCTCGTCGACCAGGCCCGGATCGGCGTCGACGCCCACCCCGGAGAGCCCGAGGATCAGGCGGCACACGATGTCGATCTCGTCGGGTCGACCGTCGGGCAGTGGCAGCACTCGCGGCGAGTAGCGTGCGTTCGCGCGCACGGCGAGGTTGTTGAGGATCGCGTCGAAGTGCGGGCTCTGGGAGGGGCGAGGTGGCGGCAGGATGACATCGGCGTGCCGGGTGGTCTCGTTCAGATACGGGTCGACGCATACGACGACGTCGGCGGCATCGAGCGCCGCGGCCAGGCGGCCGCCGTTGGGCGCCGACAGTACGGGGTTGCCCGCGACCGTGACCAGTGCCCGCAGCTGTCCCTCGCCGGGCGTCTCGAACTCCTCGGCCATCGCCACGGCGGGCAACTCCCCCGCGACCTCGGGATGTCCCGACACCCGGCTGCGCCAGCGGCCGGTCCGGAATCCGCGCCCCGGCCGGGCCGGCCTGGGTGCGGGGGCGGTCGGCGCCGTCGGGAACATCACCCCGCCGGGCCGGTCGAGGTTGCCGGTGAGGACGTTGACCACGTCGATGAGCCAGCTGCCGAGGGTGCCGAACTCGACGACGGTGGTGCCCAGACGGCCGTAGACCGCCGCCGACGGTGCCGCCGCGATCTCACGGGCGAGCGCACGGATGTCCCCGGCCGGCACATCGCAGTACAGGGCCACCCGCTCGGGCGTGAGATCGGCTGTCTCGTTGCGCAATTCGTCGACGCCCTGCACGTGGGGCGCGATGCCGCCGAGGTCGTCGGCGACCAGCCCCTCGTCGAAGAGACAGGTGACGATGGCGGCCAGCAACGCCGCGTCTGTTCCCGGGCGCGGTGCGAGGTGGGTGTCGGCGAGGCGGGCGGTGCGAGTGCGCGCCGGGTCGATGACCGTGAGCCGCCCGCCGCGATGACGGAGGGCGGCCAGCTTGCCGGGGAAGTTCGCGGCGGTGGCCATGCTCCCGTTGGAGACAACGGGATTCGCGCCGATGATCACCAGGTGATCGGTGCGGTCGAGATCGGGAACCGCGAAGGTCCCGGCGTGGCCGAAGAGGTAACCCGACGCCGCCTGCTTGGGCATCTGGTCGAGGGTGCCCGCGCTGAACACGTTGCGGGTGCCGATGGCTCGCGCGAGCAGCGGCGCGTACATGGTGCCCGCGATGGTGTGCGCCGACGGGTTGCCGAGATAGAAACCGACCGACGACCCGCCGTGGGCGTCGATGACCGCGCGCAGACGCGTGACGGCCTCGTCGAGCGCCTCGTCCCAACCGACCTCGACGAACTGCCCGTCCCGTGCGACCAGCGGGCGTTCGAGGCGGTCCGGGTCGTTGTCGAGCTGCGGGAAACTCGCCCCCTTCGGACAGATGTAGCCCTGACTGAAGACATCCTCGGCGTCGCCGCGGGCACCGGTCACATGTTCCCGCAGGTGACTGTTCCCCTCGGCGTGTTCCTCGATCGGGCCGCCGTGGGTGTCGACGACGAGGGACAACCCGCAGGTCGCTTCGCAGAGCGGGCAGATTCGCGGTGCCGTGCGCGTCATGAGGTCAGGCTAGGCCCGGCATCGGGTCGGCGGGGCCGAACGGAGCAGGGGGCCGAAACGGATCAGGGGACACGACGAATCAGCGGATCACACTCCGGAGCTGTCGCGCCGCGACCGACAGCGTCGCAAGGTCGAGGGTCCCGGTCTCCTCGATCTCCCCGAGGACGCTGCGCAGGCGACCGAGCCGGTTCGACTGGGAGGACTCCCATTCGGCGATCTTCTCGACGCTCGACTCGTCGGGCTCACTGACCTCGAGGATCTTGAGGGTGAGCGCCCGTAGCGCGCCGTGCATGTCGTCGCGGAGCGCCAGTCGGGCGAGCGCGTGCCAGCGGTCGCCGTAATCCAGGTTCGACACCGCGGTGAGCAGTTCCTCGAGTCCGAAGTGCTCCATCACCGCGAAGTAGAGGTCGCCGACCTCTTCGGGATCGCGGTCGGAGATCTCCGCGGCGTCGATGATGTCGAGGAGGCAGAACCGGTGGAGACTGACGGCCACCGTCCGGGCGAGGTCGTCGGGGACCCCCTCGTCGACGTAGGCACGCACGCGATCGGCGATGTCCTTCGCGGAGCTCTCCCCCAGCCAGCCGTCGACGGCTGCGGACAACTGGGTGATCCGATCGGCGTAACGGGTGATCTCCGCGGCCAGGGCGAGCGGCTGCGGACGGAACGCGAGCAGCCACCGCGACGCCCGGAACAGCAGCCGGCGGGCGTAGAGCATCATCCCGTCGACGACCTCGGCCGGCGCCGGCGCGTGCCGGATGCCTTCGAAGACGTCGCCCATGCCGAAGATCAGGTTGGACACGACGTAGGCGCGGACACCTTCTTCGGTGGTGCACCCGGTGCCCTCGCTCAACCGGAACAGGTGCGTCATCCCGGCGTGATCGATGACGTCGTTGACGAGGGTCGTCGTGACGATCTGGCGGCGCAGCCGGTGGGAGTTGATCTGCTCGCTGTACGTCTCACGCAGGGCTTCCGGGAAGTAGCGGGCGACGCGCGGGGAGAACACATCGTTGTCGGGGAGATCGCTGGCCAGCAGATCCGACTTCGCCTCGAGTTTCACGTGCGCCATCAGGGTCGCGAATTCGGGCGAGGTGAGCCCGCGGTGCAACTCCCCGTCGAACCGTTTGCGGAGTTCACGCGCGTGCGGGAGCGCTTCGAGCTCGAGGTCGACGCCGCGTTCTCGTGACAGCTGGTCGAGCATCCGGGCATGGACCTCCACGCGCGTGAGTTCGAAGGTGCGGCAGAAGCCCAACTCGGAGTTCTGTGAGATGTTGTCGGCGAGAACGAGATCGGCGACGTCATCGGTCATCGACTCGAGCAGCGGGTTCCGGTCGTCGGGGTCGAGCACATCGCTCGACACCGCGGAGTCGAGCAGGATCTTGATGTTGACCTCGTGGTCGGAGCAGTCGACACCGGCCGAGTTGTCGAGTGCATCGGTGTTGATCCGGCCACCGGCGAGGTCGTATTCGATCCGCCCCCGTTCGGTGACCCCGAGATTGCCGCCCTCCCCGATCACCTTGGCGCGCACCTGATCACCGTCGACGCGGATCGCATCGTTGGACTTGTCGCCGACGTCCCCGTGGGTCTCCGCCGACGCCTTTATGTATGTGCCGATCCCGCCGTTCCAGAGCAGGTCGACCGGCGCGAGGAGGATCGCCCGGATCAGTTCGGGCGGTGAGAGTTCGTCGACGCCCTCCTCGATGCCGAGCGCGGCCGCCATCTCCGCACTGATGGGGATCGACTTGCGGTCACGGGACCAGACCCCACCGCCCGTGCCGATCAGATCGGTGTCGTAGTCGGCCCACGACGATCGCGGCAGCTCGAACAGACGTCGGCGTTCGCGGTAGGACCGGTCGGCGACGGGGCCCGGGTCGACGAAGATGTGCCGGTGGTCGAAGGCGGCGACGAGCCGGATGTGTTCGCTGAGCAGCATGCCGTTGCCGAACACGTCGCCGCTCATGTCGCCGATGCCGACGACGGTGAAGTCCTGCGTCTGGGTGTCGACGCCCATCTCGCGGAAATGCCGTTTGACCGATTCCCAGGCACCGCGGGCGGTGATGCCCATGGCTTTGTGGTCGTAACCGGCCGAGCCGCCCGAGGCGAACGCGTCACCGAGCCAGAAACCGTACGACTGGGACACCTCGTTGGCGATGTCGGAGAACGCCGCGGTGCCCTTGTCGGCGGCGACCACCAGGTAGGTGTCGTCCTCGTCGAGCCGGACCACGCCCCGCGCCGGGATGACCTCGCCGGTCGAGCGGTCGATGTTGTCGGTGATGTCGAGCAGACCGGAGATGAACTGTCGGTAGCAGGCGATGCCCTCCGCGCGCTGCGCATCCCGGTCGGCTGTTGCGTCACCGGTCGGCGCCGGCGGACGTTTGACGACGAATCCGCCCTTCGCGCCGAGCGGGACGATGACGGCGTTCTTGACCGCCTGTGCCTTCACCAGGCCGAGGATCTCGGTACGGAAATCCTCCTTTCGATCCGACCAGCGCAGCCCGCCGCGGGCCACCGCACCGAACCGCAGATGGACGCCCTCGACCCGGGGTGAGTAGACGAAGATCTCGTGCAGCGGACGGGGTTCGGGGGTCTGCGGGATCTCTCGGGGCCGGAGTTTGAACGAGATCACCGGGCGGTGCTCGCGATCCCCGTCACCGACCGTCACGAAGTAGTTGGTCCGTGACGTCGCGGTCATGACGGCGGCGAAAGCCGACACGATGCGATCGGCGTCGAGGCTCAGCACCGTGCCGATGTCGGCCCGTAGTTGCTCGCTCACCCGCTCGCGCCGTTCGGGGTCGGCGGCGGCCGGGTCGAAGGACGCGACGAACAGGTCGACCAGGCCGCGCGTGATCTGCAGCTGACGACCCAGAACATTCGCGACATGTGCTGTGCTGTAGGAGAATCCGCACTGCCTCAGGTACTGCCCGTAGGCACGCAGCATCGCCGCCGATCGCCAGTCCAGACCGCAGCGGATGATCAGCTCGTTGTAGTCGTCGACCTCCGCTGCGGCGAGCCAGATCTGACGGAACGCCTCGGTGAAGCGCTCCTCGAGGTCGTCGGCATGGTCGAGGTCCACCGACATCCCGGCGGCGAGTTGCACGATGAACTCGTAGGCCCAGCAGGCGGTGCCGTCGGACCGCCGGATCTCGTACGGATGCTCTTCGAGAACGTCGAGGCCGAGACTGTGCAGCACCGGTAGGACATCGGTGAGGGTCGCCGACTCGCCGCACAGGTAGAGGGTGAACCGCCAGCGGTGGTGGTCGCCCGGCCCGCGCTCCTCGGTGGCGTCGAGGGTCACCGCCAGCGCGCCCGGTTCGAGCGAGACGACGTGGATCAGGTCCTCGAGGGCGTCCTGGGGTTCGCGGATCTCCTTGTAGTCGTCCGAAAGTGAGGGCAGTTGCCGCAGAAGAAGTTCCGGTCCACCGGCAAGTGATCCGGAACGATCACCGAGGTTCGCGGCGAGTTCCCGGACACGTTCGTCCCAGCCGCGGATCGCCGCCGCGAGCGCCGCCTGCATCCGTGCGTGCGCGGGCGATCCGGTGTCCACCGATCCGAGTTCGGATGCGGCGCCCGGTTCGATGCAGACCAGCACCTGCAGGAGCGCGAGCGGCATCTCGCTCACGCGAGCCGTGTATTCGAGTGCGCTACCGTGCAATTCGTCCATGAGGGCACGTTCGAGGGCGAGCCGACTCTGGGTGTTGTAGCGATCCCGGGGTAGGTAGATGAGGGCGACCGCGGTCTTGCCGTCGGCGTTGGTGCGCACGAACAGTCGCAACGACCGGGTCGCGACCGCGTCGAGCATCTCGGTGACGCGACGGGTGAGTTCGTCGGTGGTGGAGGCGAACATCTCCACCACCGGATAGTTCTGCAGCAGCTCGATCATGGACTGCCCCGCGAAGGAGTCCTCGTCGACGCCGGCCCGTGCGAGCACGTCGTGCACCTTGGTACGCAGCACCGGGACGTCGAGCACGGTCTGGTGCAGACCGGAGGAGGTCAGCGTGCCGAGGAACCGGTGCTCACCGTCGTAGTTGCCGTGCGAATCGAACGCCGGAACCTGGAGCAGCACAGGGAAATTTGACCGTTGGATGCCGGTTGTGACGTAGACCCGGCTCGCCCGCGGGAGCAGGGGCCGCGTGGTCACCGCCGGGAAGTCCCGGTTGATGGAGTCGGTTCGCCAGACACCCAGCCGCTCGTCGCCCTCCCCGACGCCGTCGGTGCCCACCCTGGTGTAGCCGAGGGGATGGAAGTGGTTTCCGGCGAACCATTCGAGGAGCTTGGAGTACTCGTAGCGGTCGGTGTTGCGGATGCCGGTGGACTCGCGCACCGGCGCCACCGACAGGTCGGCCGCACAGGTTGTCATCCGTGACCGCATGCGGGCGGCGTCGTGGTCGACATCGCCCACCCGGAACACGACTTCGAGAAGATCCGAACGAAGTGCCTCCGGGTCGACGCCGGGATGTCCGGCGAGGCCGCCGACGAAAATCCACGACTCCCAGGCGGTACCGGACCCGTCGTCGATCGCCTCGAGCCGGCCGTCGGTGTCGCGCTGCACCGGCATGACCGGATGGTCCATGCGGTCGATGGAGAGGTCGTGGGCCTCGACGGTCGCCAGGACCGCCTCCACGAGCATCGGCATGTCGTCGTTGACGACGACGATCTCGACCGCGCCGCCCTCGTCGACGGCGACCTCGACCAGCGCCTGGCCGGGATCGCGCCGGGTCGCGACGTCAAGGTGACGCATCACCTGCTCGGCGGCGCTGTCCGCCCCGGAGCCTTCGGCCCGGGACTTGAAGTAGTGGTTCACCGCGTCCGGCACGAGTGACGTCACATCGCCGATGCTAGTCACCCGTGCCGGACGGGGGTGGCATTAATCGCGGGTGAGTTTGCGGTGGGTCACCCGGTGCGGACGTGCCGCATCGGCGCCGAGACGCTCGACCTTGTTCGCCTCATATGCCTCGAAGTTGCCCTCGAACCAGAACCACTTTCCTTCTTCGACGTTGCCCTCCCACGCCAGGATGTGGGTACAGGTGCGGTCGAGGAACCAGCGGTCGTGGCTGATGACCACAGCACAGCCGGGGAAGTTCTCGAGCGCGTTCTCCAGCGAACCGAGGGTCTCGACGTCGAGGTCGTTGGTCGGCTCGTCGAGCAGGATCAGGTTGCCGCCCTCTTTCAGGGTCAGCGCGAGGTTCAGGCGGTTGCGCTCACCACCGGAGAGCACCTCGGCCTTCTTCTGCTGGTCCGGGCCCTTGAAACCGAAGGCGCTGACGTAGGCGCGCGAGGGCATCTCGTTCTGGCCGACCTCGATGTAGTCGAGTCCGTCGGAGACGACCTCCCACACGTTCTTCTTGGGGTCGATGTTGGCGCGCGTCTGGTCGACGTAGCTCAGCTTGACCGTCTCGCCGACCTTGACGGTGCCCGAGTCGGGCTCCTCGAGACCGACGATGGTCTTGAACAGCGTGGTCTTACCGACACCGTTGGGGCCGATGACGCCGACGATGCCGTTGCGCGGCAGCGTGAAGGACAGGTCCTTGATGAGGACGCGGCCTTCGAAGCCCTTGTCGAGGTGGGAGACCTCGACCACCACGTCGCCGAGGCGCGGCGGCGTCGGGATCTGGATCTCCTCGAAGTCGAGCTTCCGCGTCTTCTCGGCCTCGGCAGCCATCTCCTCGTAGCGCGCGAGGCGGGCCTTGTTCTTGGTCTGGCGCGCCTTGGAACCCGAACGGACCCAGGCCAGCTCTTCCTTCAGACGACGCTGCAGCTTCTGGTCCTTCTTGCCCTGGACCTCGAGACGCTCGGCCTTCTTCTCCAGGTAGGTGGAGTAGTTGCCCTCGTAAGGGTGCAGCTTGCCGCGATCGACCTCACAGATCCACTGCGCGACGTGATCGAGGAAGTACCGGTCGTGGGTCACGGCCAGGACGGCGCCCGGGTAGGAGGCGAGGAACTGCTCGAGCCACAGCACCGATTCGGCGTCCAGGTGGTTGGTGGGCTCGTCGAGGAGCAGCAGGTCGGGCTTCTGCAGCAGCAGCTTGCACAGTGCGACGCGGCGGCGCTCACCACCGGACAGGTGGGTGACCGGCGAATCGGCGGGCGGGCAGCGCAGGGCGTCCATGGCCTGCTCGAGCTGCGAGTCGAGGTCCCAGGCGTCGTTGTTGTCCAGGTCTTCCTGGAGTTTGCCCATCTCCTCCATCAACTCGTCGGAGTAGTCGGTGGCGAGCTGCTCGGCGATCTCGTTGAAGCGGTCGAGCTTCACCTTGATCTCGCCCATGCCCTCTTCGACGTTCTCCTTGACCGTCTTCTCCTCGTTGAGGGGCGGCTCCTGGAGCAGGATGCCGACGGTGGCCTCGGGGTCGAGGAAGGCCTCGCCGTTCGACGGCTGGTCGAGGCCGGCCATGATCTTCAGGATCGACGACTTACCTGCGCCGTTGGGACCGACGACGCCGATCTTGGCGCCCGGGTAGAAGGACATGGTGACGTCATCGAGGATGACCTTGTCGCCGTGCGCCTTGCGCACCTTTTTCATCGTGTATATGAACTCTGCCATGTCTTAGCCTCTCTACCAGCGATTATTGGCTCATCTGCCGCGGCCCCTCCCGCAAACCCCCCGCACGGGGAGGCATGAGCACAGTGGAGGTGGGCCCTCGTGGCACAACAGCAACCCAGTCTAGTCATCGACTCCCCGGAGACCGCCGATGGGCGCTGGAGCAGAGCTCGGCGAAATGAGGTCGCGTGCGACGTCGATCCGGCCGAACGACCTCGGTCGCCGTCGCGCGGCCGGATCGAGCTCGCATGCGACCTCGTTCCGAAACCGAGACTCACGCAGCCGTCTGGGTTTCCGCCTTCTCCGCAGCGGCGACCGGCAGGGCGGCCGCGATGTCTCGCTCCGACGACGGCGTGCCGCGGTAGGTGACGATGCAGCGACTCAGATCGAGTCCCACGGCGACGGCGGTCATCTCGAGATCGGAGCGGCGTGACCCGTCGGCGGTCGGGTACTCGTTGGTCTTGATCTGACCGTGCGCCATGACGGGCCGCCCCTTCGCGATGGCGAGGCCGACACCGGCGAGGAGCCGGCGCCAGCAGCTCACCGTCAGATACAGCGTCGGCCCGTCCGTCCACTCGCCGCTGCGCTTGTCGATGCGGCGCGAGGTGCAGGCCACGCGGAACGAGATCACGTCCTCGCCGGTGGTGGTCTGGCGTCGGCGGGGCTCGGACACAACGGTTCCGATGACGGTCGTGTACGTCTCAAACATGGTCGTCTCCTACTGGTGTCGGCCACGGGAAGTGTGGCCGCATCAGCATCACCCCCGAGATGGGCCCAAGACGGGGACGTCATCGGGCTGTGGAGAACTCGCCGTGGTTTACCCACAGATCACCGGCACCTCTGGCGTTCCGCCCATAGGATCGCGACATGCGACTGCGAGGGTTCCTGGTTGGTCTGATCGCGGCGGCCACGATGCTGGTCGCGCCACCTTTGTCCGCGCCACCCATGTCCGCGGCGGCACCGGCCCCTCCCTTGTCGGGCCTGACCGACGCCGTCGCCGGTCGCCTCGTACTGGCCGACGCGGTCGCCGCATCGAAGTGGGCATCCGGTGCAGCCATCGACGATCCCGCACGTGAACAGGTCGTCCTCGACACCGTGTCGCAGCTGGCCGTCGACCGGAATCTCGACCCCGCCTACGTACGCAACGTCTTCCGTGACCAGATCGAGGCGAGCAAGACGGTCCAACGCGGGTTGTTCGCCCTGTGGGAGTTGCCCGGACAGGCCGCGCCGCCCGCCACCCCGGATCTCGGTCCGGTCCGCGCGGCGATCAATGAGTTCAACGTGGCGATCGTCGATGAGCTCGCGGCCTCACGCAACGTCGTGACGACCCTGCGCTGCCCGCCGGAACTGGCTGTGTCGAATGCTCGGTCCGCCGCCGGTGCAGGTTTCGACCCGCTGCACGTCGCCGCCCTGGCCCAGGCCGGTGCGTCCGTCTGCGCGGTCTCGACGGGATCGAGCTGATTCCTGTTGGAGCTCAGCCTCGTTTGTTGAGTTCCTTGAGCATGTCGTTGTAGTTCTCGAGTTCGGCGTCGTGGTCGCGGACCGCGTTGCGGTCGTAGCGTTTCGCCTGCCGGGTGTCGCTGCGCTGCCACTGGACCAGGAGGGCCAGCATGATGACGACGAGCGGGATCTCGCCTGCTGCCCAGGCGATTCCGCCACCGGCGCGCTGGTCGTCGAACAGGTTGTAGGTCCACGGCAGATTGAGACCGCGGTAGTAGTTCTCGGCGATGACGGCCGTGGTCATCATCAGGGCCACGCCGAAGAAGGCATGGAACGGCAGCGAGCCGAGAACGATGCCGAGTTTGGCGACCGGTTTGACCTGTCGTGGTGCGGGGTCGATGCCGATGACGAGCCAGTAGAACAGGTAGCCGCTGAGCAGGAAGTGCAGGTTCATCAGCAGGTGGGCGGCGTGGTACTCGACCACCGACTCGTACAACCCGCCGAGGTAGAGGATGTAGAAGCTGCCGACGAACATGATGGCCGCGATCAGCGGGTGCGTCAGGAAGCGCGACGGCCCCGAGTGCACGCCGGCCTGAATCCACTCGCGGGGTCCGGGCGGGTTGCCGCGACCGGCCGGCGGGAGTGCGCGCAGCGCCAGCGTCACCGGACCGCCCAGGACCAGCAGGACGGGGATCATCATCGACATCAGCATGTGGGCGATCATGTGGATGCTGAACATCGCCGGGGCGTACCGCCCGAGGCCCGACGAGGTCGCCAGAAGCAGCAGCACACATCCGAGAAGCCACGCGAAGGTGCGGCCGACCGGCCAGTCGTCACCGCGGCGCTTCAGGCGCACGACGCCGCGGATGTACACGACCGCGAGAACGATCGCGGCGAGACCGAAGATGAGGTCGAAACGCCAGTCGGTGAAGAACCGGACGAAGGTCGGCGGACCGTCGATGTCGTAGCCGATGGCGTTCTCGACCGGCGAGACGTTCGCGGTGTCGAGGGCCGGCGGCGGGGTGCGGCTCAAACCGACCGCGAGACCGAAGGTGGCGGCGAAGACGCTCAGCTCCACGAGACCGAACCGGACGAACAGCGACGGCCGCTCGTCCGACTCGAGCTGGGCGATGGTCACCCGGCGGTGCCACGCACCGAGAGCGCCGAGGACGACGAGCGCCGCGACCTTGGCGATCACGAGCCGACCGTAGGTGTCGGAGAAGAGCTGATCGAAGGGCACTCGAACGGCGGCGTTCACCACGCCGCTGAGGCCGACGACGATGATGCACCAGAACGCGACCCGCGAGAAGCGTCGGACCGCCAGTGCACGCCAGCGGCCCGACGCGAGCGAGTAGACGACCACCGCGGCGAGTCCACCGAGCCACAGCGTCGCACCGATCAGGTGGAGGATCAGGCTGTTGGTGGCGAGGTCGTGGTTGCCGCCCGACGACGAGTGGCCGGCCAGCGCCGACGGCATCAGGCTGAAGATCGTGAACGCGATGACCGCGACGGTCGGCCCCCACTTGAGGATCGTCCGCGCGATGATCGCCGCGACCAGCGCGAACACCGCTGTCCAGAACCAGGTGCGCACCTCGGCGACCTGGCCGTAGGCGTTGATCAGGTTGGCGGGCTTGATCGCCTCCGAGAGCGGCGACCCACTGACCTCCGACGCCGACAGCGGCATCAGCAGCAGCGCGCACACTGACCACACCAGCGCCGACGACGCCGCGATCCGGATGGCGCGGTAGCCGCCGACGTCGAGGACGTTGTCGGACTGCGGCGGCACGAAGAAGGCGGCGAACACCGCGCATCCGAGCGCGATCGCGGCCGCGAACTCACCGATCGCGGTCAGGGTCGGCAGGCCGTAGGTGGTGAGCGGTCCGGGGTCGGGGACGCCGGTCAGCTTGAGCGCGGTGGACGCGGAGACGGCGGTGACGGCGATGGCAACGATCGCGGCGAGCCATCCCGACGCCCAGAGGACCGCGGTGACGACGCCGCGCGGTTCGTTCATCGCGTCGCGATTCTGATCCGGCGTGGCGGACGTCGACGAGCGGGTCATTCCTCAACTGTAGGTCCGGGCGCCGACGACACACCCTCCGACCTGGTCAGGCCGTGGTGTGCGGCACACCTGCGGCGGAGCCGGGGTCATGTCGTAAACTCCATGTGCCCGACGCCCCGTGTCTGATGTCACGAGCGCCGGCCAGCCTCCGTAGCTCAGGTGGATAGAGCAAGGGCCTTCTAATCCCTAGGTCGCAGGTTCGAATCCTGCCGGGGGCGCTCACGCCGCGGTACCGTACCGGATTCCCGCTTGTCAGTCCTTACCGCTGATTGAGCATTCGGGAAGTCAGCGCGGCTCGAGACGGAAGATCGGGATCTGCCGGCCGAACGCCGCGGTTTCGGTCCGGTAGTCCGCAAAACCGGAGAAGACACGGTCCGCGAGTCCGAAGAGCCGGGCGCGTTCGTCCGGGTCGGTGACCTCCGTCGCACTGAACTTCTCGCCGCCGAGTTCACACTCGGGATGCGTCTTCAGGTTGTGGTACCACCCCGGATGCCGGTTCCCGCCGCCGTTCGAGGCGATGAGGATCGGGTCTCGCCCGTCGTGGAAGTACATGAGTTGCACTTCCCTGCGTTGCCCCGATCTGGCGCCGATCGTCGTCAAGGGTGCAGTGGCCATCGCGCCGAGGATCCACGGGTAGCGCCACCGGTCGCACGATAGATGCTCGGGTCGAAGCGGTGTCCGTAGCGCAGGGCATAGCCTCTGCCCCACCGTGACCGTCCGAATCTCTCGTTGGCCCGGTAGACGAGGCTCCGTTTCGCGTACGGATCGACGTGGTGCAGGGGCACGACTCCGACGATAGTCCTCGCTAAACCGCCTGTTAACTGCTGTTTCTGAACTACCGGCCCCGCTCAGATACCGAACGGCGCCGCGTACCGGACCTGCCCGGACGGGATGTCGGCCCCGTCGAGCCCGAGCACCATGAGCGCTTCATCAGGGACCTCGATGCTGAGCCGGATGCCGTGGTCGACGGCTCGTCGGAAACCGAAGCGTGGGTAGTAGTCGGGGTGGCCCAGCACCACGACGGTGCTCTCCCCCATCTCGCGCGCCTCGTCGAGCGCGGCGATGATCGCGGCTGAACCGGCTCCGGTGCGCTGGTGGTCGGTGGCAACCGCACATGGTGCGAGGCACAGCGCCGGGGCGTCGTCGATGTGACAGCGCGTCAGCAGCACGAAGCCGACGGGCCGATCGTCGGCATCGACGGACACGAAGGACAGCCCGTCGATCCAGGACGGGTCGGCACGCAGCGCATCGACCAGTTCGGCTTCCTCCGACGTCGGGAAGGCGTCGGCATTGATCTCATGGACGCGCGCGATGTCGTCGGCCCGTTCCGTCCTCGTGCGCCAAGCCGGTTGCGGCATCGGTGGCTCCCCTGTCCTGTGTCGAAGTGCCCCCAACGTAGCGACCGCGCGTGGCCGGGGCGAACGATTTTCTCGGAACCGGCGGGGCACCCGGCGCGTCCAAGAACTGCACCACCTCGCTGGGTGGTCGCAGTCCTCGACGAGTCGCGGAGGATCATGTTCGTACCGTTCCCCATTCCTTCTCCCATCCCGCTTGTACCCCGGTGGTTTCCGCTACCCGAACGCAGAAACGATTCGGACAACGGCACTTTCGGGGTGTCGCCGGACGAGATCGAGGCCATCGTCAGGTCGTGGCGCGGCAACGGCATCGCCATCTCCGCGATCGACACCGCAGCCATCGGCGAGATCCAGGGTTCGTCGAGCCGGGTAGCGCGTGCACTCCGCGACACCGCTGAACCCGCCCGTCGCGCCGTCGAGTCGATCGGCGACCGACTGCTGACGATGAGCGAACTCCTCGACACCTTCGTGTCGACCACCGTCGCGTCGGATGCCCGGGTGGCATCGAAGTTCGACTCACTACGAACCCGCTGATGCGCCCCACCATCTCGGCGCTGCGCACCTGGAATCCGCAGACCTTCACCGACGCCGGATCGGCGGCGACCCTGGCCGCCGAAGCCGTCGACACCGGAATCGACCGCTCTGTGCGGTCTCTCGATTCCGCACGGTCCTGGCGCGGGCGCACCCACGACGCCGCACATCAGAAGATCTGGCAGGAGCACGACCACGGCGGTGAGGTCCGCAACGTGCTGCAGATGATCGCCGACGAGGCCTCGGGCGCGGGGACGGATCTGTCCCATGCACGCGATCACGTACTACGAATCGTCGACGCGGCGATGTCCTCCGGATTCGCCGTCGCCGACGACGGGACCGTCACCCATCCGGATCCACGTCGAGCATCGACCGCCGCCGAGGTCTCCGAGACCATCGCCTCCGGACTCACCGCGATCGACGCCCTCGACGAACGCTACGGCTCCCGGCTCGACGAGTTCGCCGCCGATCTGACGGCCATGGTCGACGGCCAACCCGACGTCACCCTGCCCGGCGGCCGGACGATGGACGCCGACGCGGCGGTCCACACGCTCGAGAGCCTCGGTGCACCCCAGATCCGAACGATCGTCGAACACATGGAACCTGACGACGTCCGACGCCTCCTCCAGGCGAATCCGCATGTGATGGGCAATCTTCCGGGCGTCCCCTTCGAGATACGCATCCAGGCCAACGAGATCAACATCCGCAACGCCCTCGTCGACGAGATCCAGGCCGGCCGGGGTGAGGGGCGTCGCGCCCGAACACTGCGAGAGATGTTGGCGCCCGGCCCGGTCGAGCGGCAATTCGTGACTTTCGTGAACACACCGCGGGGACGCGTCGTCGAGATGATCGGATCGCTGCGCCCCGGCACCCGGAATGCGGCGACGTATGTCCCCGGCACCGGCACCACCATCGACACCGCCGCCGGCGACAACCGGCGCACCGCAGCCGAACTCGCCGCACAGACGGGCGGCCCGGTGTTCCTCTACCTCGACGGCGATCTGCCGGCGGACCTCCGTGCGGCCACGAGTCCGGCCTTCGCCGCCGCCATGGCGCGTCGGCTCGAACTGTTCGGAACCGAACTCGACGCCGAGATCGCCCGCCACGCACCCGAGGCGAGCACCACCTACATCGGGCACTCGTATGGCGGAGTGGTGGTCGGGACCGCCGAGCAGTTGGGCCTGACACCGGACCGCGTCATCTACGCGTCGTCGGCCGGCACCGGCGTGCACGACCTGCCGCACCCCGCCGGCGTCGATCGCTATTCACTGACCTTTCCCGGCGACCCGATCCACCTCGCGCAGTCCCTGCCCGGCAATCCGCATGGCTCCGACCCCGATTCCGCGCCGGGCGTGACACGCCTCGACACCGGCACCGTCACGATCGACGGCCGCACCTACGACAGCGGGTTCAAGACCCACGGCGGTTACTGGAACGACCCCGACTCGACGGCCTTCCGGAACATGGTGAAGGTCATCACCGGCCGGGAACCCGACCTGTACGTCGAACGCAAACCGGATGTCCCCGAACTCCCACCACCTCCACCCGGTGCCGCGTTCGCACCGCTGTGGTGGCTGTATCTGTTCAACGACCGCGCCGACGGGGACATCGACCTACCGGGACCGATCCCCGACATCCCGCTGAGGCTCCCGTGGTGACGGCCGACTGCCGGACCTCATCTCGACGACGCGACTTCGATCGAGCTCGCGCAGCCGAAACGAGGTCGACCGGTCAGGACTTGTCGGGAACCACCGTCCCGCGCCAGCCGCCGATGATCCGCATCGAGTGGTAGATCACCAGGGCGGCCACCGAACCGAGCGAGATACCGGCGAACACGAGATCGCCGACCTGCCAGGTGTAGTCGGCGATGCCGATGATGAGCGGGATCGCCGCGGTGAACTGGTTGATCGGCTTGGAGAAGTCGACCTTGTTGCTGACCCAGATCTGCACACCGATGATGCCGACGAGGCCGTAGAGGGCGGTCGTGACGCCACCGAGGACGCCCGGCGGGATCGCGGCGATCACCGCACCGACCTTGGGCGACAGGCCGAGCAGGATCGCCGCCGCACCGGCCACCCAGTAGGCCGCGGTCGAGTAGACCTTGGTCGCCGACATCACGCCGATGTTCTCGGCATAGGTCGTCGTTGCCGAACCGCCACCGCTGCCCGCCAGCATCGTCGCGAGACCGTCGGCGGCGAGCGCGCGACCCATCGAGTCGTCGTAGTCCTTGCCGGTCATCATGGCCACCGACTTCACGTGACCGATGTTCTCCACGACGAGCACCAGGACGACGGGGAGGAAGAGCGGCAGAACACCGAGATCGAACGTCGGGGTCTGGAAGTCGGGCAGGCCGACCCACGCGGCGTCGGCGATGCCGGAGGTGTCGATGTAGTCGTTGTCGGAGTCGATCCAGTCGAGGACGAGCGCCAACACATAGCCGAACGCGACGCTGAGGAAGATCGCCAAACGCCCGAGAAGGCCCCGGAACAGCACCGCCGAGGCAACGAGCAGTACCAGCACGATGGTCGCGAGAACCGGGTCCTCGACGAAGTTGTTCTTCGCGGCCGGAGCCAGGTTGAGGCCGATCAGTGCCACGATCGCGCCGGTCACCACCGGCGGCATGAGCGTCTCGATCCACTTCACGCCGGCGAAATGGCTGATCAGACCGATGATGACGAGCAGCGCACCAACCGCGACCAGGCCACCCAGCGCCGACGACGCACCGTCGGAGGCCACCGCCGCAGTGACCGGCGCGATGATCGCGAAGCTCGAGCCGAGATAGCTGGGCAGACGGTTACGGGTGATCAGCAGGAACAGGATGGTGCCGATACCCGAGAAGAGCAGGGTCGTCGATGGCGGGAACCCGGTGAGCACCGGCACCAGGAAGGTCGCACCGAACATCGCGACCACGTGCTGCAGACCGATACTCACGGTCTTCGGCCAGGTCAGCCGTTCCTCCGGTGCCACCACGGTGTTCGTCGTGAGCTTCCACGACAGCAGGTTCTGGGATCTCGTCCCCGGTTCAGTCATGCGCAACAGTTTGCGGCACTCACAGCGTGCCCGCTCCCCTTACCCCGTGCTTGCGCCACTTCATATGCAACAAGACTCATACGCACCTTGTTGCATAGTGCATTGTTGCAGTGTTAGCGTGCTCACATGGCGCTCGAACATGCGATTCTGGTGTCGCTGGCGGAGCGACCCGGCACGGGTTACGAGATCGGTCAGCAATTCGACCGATCCATCGGTTACTTCTGGTCGGCCACCCACCAGCAGATCTATCGGACGCTCAAGAAGCTTCTCGACGACGGACTCGTCAGCGTCGAGTCGATCAGCCAGGAAGGCCGCCCGGACAAGAAGGTCTACACGATCTCCGACACCGGCCGGGATGCGCTGGCGCAGTGGGCGATGAGCCCCACCCCACGGCAATCACTCCGCAGCGACATCGGCGTCAAACTCCGCGCCGCCGAGTTCGGCGACCTCGCCGCCATCATCGGCGAACTCAAGGCCCACCGCGACGAGCACGTCGCACAACTGAAGTTGTTCAAGGGGTTTCAGGAGGACTACTACCCCGAACCCGACACCCTGACCGGCCGCAAACTCCACCAGTACCTCGTGCTGCGCGGCGGCATCCGGCAGGAGGAGGGCTACATCGAGTGGTGCGACGAGGTCATCCCGGCACTCGAACGCGAACTCGCCGGCATGTGAACCACCGCCGCCGGTGACTGCACGAACGCCCCACCCAGGCAGAGCGATACACGCACGAAACGTCACGACGACACCGAGATGAAAGGTCGCGCCATGTCAGCCCACACGGCACAACCCAACCCGTATTACCCACACCTGTTCACGCCGCTGCAGATCGGCGGCATGACCATCGAGAACCGTCTGGTGATGGGGTCGATGCACACGGGCCTCGAGGATCGTCTCTGGGACACCGACAAGCTCGCCGCCTACTTCGCCGAACGCGCCAAAGGTGGTGCGGGACTGATCATCACGGGCGGGTTCGGCACCAGCCGTACCGGTCTGCTCATGTTCGCGGGCGGCAAGATGACCAACACCCTCGACTGGAAGCGTCATCAGCGCGTCACCAAGGCCGTGCACGACGAGGGCGGCAAGATCGCCATGCAGCTCATCCACGCCGGCCGTTACGGGTACACCCCGTTCAAGGTCGCGCCGGGCAAGGAGCCGTCGCCGATCCACCCGTTCAAGCACCTGCGGATGACCGAGCCGATCATCCGGCACGTCATCAAGACCTTCGGTCAGTCGGCGAAGCTGACCCGCAAGGCCGGGTACGACGCCGTCGAGATCATGGGCGGCGAGGGATACCTGATCAACCAGTTCCTGTGTCCGCACACCAATGACCGCACCGACAAGTGGGGCGGCAACACCGAGAACCGGCAGCGCTTCCTCGTGGAGGTCATCAAGGAGATCCGCCGTCAGGTCCCCCGCGACTTCCCGATCATCCTGCGTCAGTCGATCGCCGACCTGGTTCGCAAGGGCCAGACCTGGGACGAGATCGCCCTCATGGCACGCAAGGCCGAGGAACACGGCGTCGACGCGATCAACACCGACATCGGCTGGCACGAGGCCCAGGTCCCCACGATCGTGACCTCGGTCCCCCGCGGCGCCTTCGTGAAGTTCACCGAGCGTCTCCGCGACGAGGTGTCGATCCCGCTGATCGCCGCCAACCGCATCAACACCGCGGAGTTCGCCGAGGAGATCCTCACCAACGGCCGCGTCGACGCCATCCAGATGGCCCGCCCGTTCCTCGCCGACCCCCACCTGGCCAACAAGGCCCGCGAGGGACGCGCCGACGAGATCAACACCTGTATCGGCTGCAACCAGGCCTGCCTCGACCACGCCTTCGTCGGCAAGAAGGTGTCGTGCCTGGTGAACCCGCGAGCCGGGCGCGAGACCACGCTGGTCCTCAGTCCGACGCGCCAGGCCAAGCGCGTGGCCGTCGTCGGAGCCGGCCCGGCCGGTCTGTCGGCTGCCGTCTCGAGCGCCGAACGCGGCCACAAGGTGACACTCTTCGAGGGCAGCAAGTCCATCGGTGGCCAGTTCTCCATCGCCGCCCGCATCCCGGGCAAGGAGGAGTTCAACGAGACCATCCGCTACTTCACCCGCAAGCTCGAGGTCCTCGGCGTCGACGTCCGACTCAACACCCGGGTCGACGCCGACACCCTCATCGCGGAGAAGTTCGACGACGTCATCGTCGCCACCGGCGTCGTGCCGCGCATCCCGAGTTTCCCCGGCGTCGACCATCCGATGGCGATGTCGTACGCCGACGCCGTCCTCGGCCGCCGCGAGATCGGTAAGCGGGTTGCCGTCATCGGCGCCGGCGGCATCGGTTTCGACGTCAGCGAGTTCCTCACCACCGACGAGTCGCCGACGCTGAATCTGAAGGAATGGGAACAGGAGTGGGGTGTCACCGACGATCCGGAGAAGCCCGGTTTCGTCACCAAGCCCCGTCCCCTGCCGCCGGTGCGTCAGGTCTACATGGTGCAGCGCAAGTCCGGTAAGCAGGGCAAGTCGCTCGGCAAGACGACCGGTTGGGTGCACCGCGCCACGATGAAGATGAAGGGCGTCGAACAGATCAGCGGCGCGACCTACGACAAGATCGACGATCAGGGTCTGCACCTGAGCTTCCGCGACGACGAGGGCAACGTGACCGAGACCCGCCTCCTCGAGGTCGACAACGTGGTCATCTGCGCGGGCCAGGAATCGGTGCGCGAGCTCATCGATCCGCTGACCCTCGCCGGCGTCACCACCCATGTGATCGGCGGCGCCGACTATGCGGGCGAACTCGACGCCAAGCGGGCGATCCGGCAGGGCACCGAGGTCGCCGCCGGTATCGACTGAGCTGGAGAACACGCTGTCGTCGCGCTCCGGCTCTCCTCGGGCCGGGGCGCCGCGGCCGCTACGATTGCTCCCATGCCGGTACCGCCGCCTTCAGAAAACGCTCGCGCCGTCGTCACCGGGGCCTCCTCCGGTATCGGCCGCGAGCTCGCCCGGGCGCTGGCCGCCCGTGGCCATTCGGTCATCCTCGTCGCCCGTCGCGGTGAGCTCCTCGAAGAACTCGCCGGCGAACTGCGCACGGCGCACAATGTCGCCGTCGAGGTCCGCGCCGTCGATCTGTCCGACCCGACCAAGGTCGAGGTCCTCGCCGCCGAGTTCGCCGAACGCGAGATCTCGATCCTCTGCAACAACGCCGGCATCGCCACCTTCGGCCCCGTCGCCGAGCTCGACGCCGCCTACGAGAAGTCCCAGGTCCTCCTGAACGTCAACGCCGTTCACGATCTCACTCTCGCGGTGCTGCCCCAGATGGTGAAGCGCGGCGCCGGCGGCATCCTCATGGTGGGGTCGGCGGCCGGCAACATGCCGATCCCGAACAACGCCACCTACGCCGCGTCGAAGGCCTTCGTCAACACCTTCAGCGAATCGCTGCGCGGTGAGGTCTCGTCCCAGGGCGTCCACGTCACGCTGCTCGCGCCCGGGCCCGTCCGCACCCACACTCCGACGCCGGAAGAGGAATCGATCGTGGACAAGGTCGTCCCCGACTTCCTCTGGCATTCGTCGGCGAAGGTCGCGGAGATGAGCCTCGACGCGTTGGCGCACAACAAGATGCGCGTCGTCCCCGGCACCCTCTCGAAGGCCATGTCGGTGGCCGGCGGGTACACCCCGCGCGCCGTCGTCGCGCCGATCGTCGGTGGGTTCTACCGGAAGTTCAGCGCCGAGTAGGTCTCGCGCGGAACACTTCTCACCGCTTGCGGCGCCGCCCGGTACCGAAGATCGCGCGACTGAACTCGCGTCCCGCAGCGCTGGCCGCCGACCGCAGGAAGCTCTGCATGGGCTTGCTGGTCAGCACCTCGGTGAGGATGCCCGGCTCCTCCGGAACAGGCTTCGGTGCCGGAGCACGTTTGGGAGCGGGTGCCGGAACCGGGATGGGCGCCGGCGCGGGCGCGTCGGCGGACTCGCCGGGCGCCAGCGTGTTGGCGGCGAGCATCTCGTAGGCCGACTCGCGGTCGATCGACTGCCCGTACTTCGCGTACAGCGGGCTCGCCTTGGCGGCGGCGGTGATCGCCTCCGCCCCGATGGCGTCCATCGACGACCGCGGCGGACGCACAACGGTCCACGCGACGGGGGTCGGCGCACCCTTCTCCGACAGCACCGTCACCACGGCCTCACCGGTACCCAGCGAGGTGAGAACCTGCTCGAGCTTGTAGACCTCCGAGATCGGGTAGGTCTTGACCGTCTTCTTGAGCGCCTTCTGATCGTCAGGTGTGAAGGCACGCAACGCATGCTGGATGCGGGCGCCGAGCTGCGAGAGCACCTCGTTGGGGATGTCGGTGGGCAGCTGCGAGCAGAAGAAGACGCCCACGCCCTTCGAGCGGATCAGCTTGACCGTCTGCACGACCTGGTCGATGAACGCCTTCGACGCGTCGTCGAACAGCAGGTGCGACTCGTCGAAGATGAAGACCAGCTTCGGCTTGTCGAGGTCACCGACCTCGGGCAGGAACTCGAAGAGGTCGGCCAGGATCCACATCAGGAAAGTGGAGAACAGTGCGGGCCGGGCAGCTTGTGCGCCGAGTTCGAAAAGCGTGATGATGCCGCGACCGTCGGCGGCGAGGCGGATGAGGTCGGCGGGTTCGATCTCGGGCTCACCGAAGAACGTGTCGCCGCCGTCGGCCTCGAGGTTGGTCAGGGCACGCAGGATCACCCCCGCGGTCTGACGCGAGACCCCGCCGATGTTCTTGAGTTCTTCCTTGCCCTCGTCGCCGGTGAGGAATGCGATCACCGACCGCAGATCCTTCAGGTCGAGCAACGGCAGGCCCTTCTTGTCGGCCCAGTGGAAGATCAGGCCGAGGGTCGATTCCTGGGTGTCGTTGAGCCCCAACACCTTGGAGAGCAGGATCGGGCCGAAAGACGTGATGGTCGCGCGGATGGGCACGCCGATGCCGGTGTCACCGAGCGAGACGAACTCGACGGGGTGAGCGGCGGGCTGCCAGGAGTCGCCGGTCTGCTGTGCGCGTTCGACGATCTTGTCGTTGCTGACGCCCTCGCGGCTCAATCCCGACAGGTCACCCTTGATGTCGGCCATCACCACGGGCACACCGTTGGCGGAAAGCTGTTCGGCCAGCAACTGCAGCGTCTTGGTCTTGCCGGTACCCGTGGCGCCGGCGACGAGGCCGTGCCGGTTCATCATCGCGAGCGGGATGCGCACCGACGCGGTGGCGTCGACCTGGCCGTCCACCGACACCGTCCCGAGTTCGAGAGAGGTGGAGGTGAAGGCGTAGCCGCCGGCGATGGTCTGAGCAGGGCTGAGGGCTTCGGTCACGAGGGACACAATAGCCCGCGGAGGACCGCTGTTCTCCGTCTGACGCGGGCTTGTCGGGACGGTTCGTTAAGGTTGTCGGGTGCAGGACAAACTGGTGTGGATCGATTGCGAGATGACCGGCCTCCGACTCGAGTCGGACAAGTTGATCGAGATCGCAGCCCTGGTCACCGACGGTGACCTCAACATCCTGGGTGACGGCGTCGACGTCGTCATCCACGCCGACGACGAGGCTCTCGCGTCGATGCCGGACGTGGTGACCAAGATGCATGCCGATTCCGGTCTCACCGAAGAGGTACGTGCGTCCACCGTCACGCTCGCCGAGGCGGAGAAGATGGTGCTCGACTACATCCGCAAACACGTGACGACGCCCGGTGCCGTCCCGCTGGCCGGCAACTCGATCGCCACCGACCGCGGCTTCATCGCCCGCGACATGCCCGAACTCGACGCCTACCTGCACTACCGCATGGTCGACGTCAGCTCGATCAAGGAACTCGCCCGACGCTGGTTCCCGAAGGTGTACTTCGGGCAGCCCGACAAGGGCCTCGCCCACCGTGCCCTCGCCGACATCCGCGAGTCGATCCGCGAGCTCCGCTATTACCGCGCGGCGGCCTTCGTGCCGGCTCCCGGCCCCGACGTCGATGCGCTCGCGAAGATCGTCGAGGATCTCGGACCCGCCTGAAAACGCAGGTCAGATAACCGATTGGAGTTCTGCGGTATCTACCCGCTAGAGTGTTCTTGGCTCTGAGACCGGGCGCGCAAGCCCCGGCATCCGATGCCGATGGTGGATGTAGTTCAGTTGGTAGAGCACCAGGTTGTGATCCTGGCTGTCGCGGGTTCGAGTCCCGTCATCCACCCCGACGAGTGGGAGGTCCGATTTCGGACCTCCCACTTTTCGTCTCCCGGTGAGAAGTTTTCGGCCGGCTGTCGATATCAGGTCGGGCCGTACGTCACCATGGTGTCGGGCCACTCCGGTCCGGCGGCAGATGACTGGAGGAACGATGAAATACGCACTGCTGCTCATGGGACATGTCGACGACCCGGCGTGCGGCGAGGAGGGTGGTGCCACACCCGAGGAGTTCTTCGCCTTCGACGAAGAAATCACCGAGGCCGGCGTCGTGGTCAGCTCCTTCGCCCTCGAGGACGAACGCGCGGTCGTCCACACCAACGGCACCGGCGAGCGTGTGGTGGCGTCGTCGGGTCCGTTTGCCGAAGTTCGCGAGTTCGTCGGCGGTGTCTACGTCATCGACGTCGCCGACATCGACGAGGCGATCGAGTGGGCTCGTCGTAGCCCGGGATCGGCACCCGGCGGGCACGTGGAGATCCGGCCGCTCGCACCGTACTGAACCGTGACCGGGCCATCCGACCGCTCGGCGGGCGCAGAACTCGTCGCCCGTCGAGCGGTCGCCATGATCGACCGCGACGTCCGCACACGTGTCATCGCCACTCTCACCAAGAGATTCGGCGACCTCGACCGTGCCGAGGACGCCCTGCAGGACGCTCTGACCCAAGCCCTGGTCACCTGGCCGCACACCGGCGTCCCCGAATCGCCGGAAGCATGGCTGATCACGACGGCCAAGCGTCGGGTGCTCGATGCGCTGCGCAGGGAGAACGTCCTCGCCGGGAAACTGGTACAGCTGCAGAATGATTCGGACCGAGCACCCGTCCCGGCCGACTTCGGCGACCCCGCCGACATCGCGCAGGAAGCGCTGCCCGACGAACGTCTCGGCATGTTCTTCGCGTGTACCCACCCGGTATTGAAGGTCGAGGACCGGATCGCCCTCATGTTGCGGTTCGTCGCCGGCCTGACCACGCAGGAGGTCGCGCACGCACTGCTGATCCCCGTTCCGACCGCCCAACAGCGACTCGTGCGCGCGAAGAAGCGGATCAAGGCACTCGGTGTCCCGTTCCATGCGCCCCGCCCCGACGACCTACCCGCCCGTCTCGGCGGCGTCTTACGTGTTGTGTATCTGCTGTATTCGGAGGGTTACGCACGGTCGACGGGCAGCTCACACATCCGCGACGACATCACCGCCGAGGCCATCTCCCTCGCGCGGACTCTTCAGGGGCTGCTCCCCTGCGCCGAGACAAAGGGCCTTCTCGCGCTGCTGTTGCTCACCGAGTCTCGGCGGCCCGCTCGGGTGGACTCCGACGGCCGTCCGGTACCGCTGCCCGACCAAGACAGAACCCGGTGGGACGGAGCGCTGGTGACTGAGGGCACGGCGATCGCCGAATCCGCTGCGGCCCAGCAAGACGCGGGCGCATACACGATCCAAGCGGCGATCGCCGCGGTCCACGCGGAGGCCCGAACCGCCGACGAGACGGACTGGGCACAGATCGCGGTCCTCTACCGCCTGCTCGAGGCTCACGACGCCGGCCCGGTCGTGCGCGTTGGCCGGGCGGTCGCCATCGGGCGGGCTTTCGGACCGTCACGAGGGCTGGAAATGCTCGACCGGTTGGCGTCGAACGCCGCACTCGACCGCTACCGTCCGTTCCATGTCGCGCGGGCACTCACGCTCGCGGAGCTCGACGATCACGACGGTGCGGCCGCCGCCTACCGACGCGCACTCGAGTTACCCGGCAACGACGCCGAAGACGACTATCTCGCAAGCGCTCTCGCCGGGTTGACGCAGGACTCCTGACACGAAAGATCCCGTTGCGTTTTGTCCCGGGTTACGGGACAAACGCAACGGGATCGTCAACCGGTTACTCCTCGTCCGAGGGATCAGACGCGGACTCGCTGGAACTCGACCGCGCCCGACTCTTCTTCTCCGGAGTCGGCACCGGGTCGGAGTCCTCCGCTTCTGCGGCGGGCGACTCGGCCGCGGGTGCATCCTCGGTCGGGGCCGCTTCCGGTTCGCTGGTCTCCGGCGCGTTGGCGATGGGTGCGGGCGTGGACGTCGTCGAGGTCACCGGCACCTCTGGGTCCGGCAGGACGAACGTGAATCCCGCTGTGCCCTCGGGCTTCCAGATCGCCTTGCCGGCCGCGCCGGGCGCGGTGAACGTCACCCAGCCGGTGTAGGTCTGGCCAGGCGTCAGTTGGTCCGGCAACTCCGGCCCCTCGTTCGGCGCCCGCCCGGGTGCCTGTTGCACTCCCCCGACCATCGGTGCGAAGTCACCCCAGTCGATCGACGACAATCGTCCGTCGTCGTCGGCATCCGACGTTGTCACGGACATCTTCACCGCGACTGTCGCCGGTGCACCGTCCGAAGGAGCCGTGGACTCGACCTTCTGAATCGTCGCCGTACCGAGGTCGGTTCCGTCCGTCGCAGTCACCGGGAACCGTTCCCCGACATCGACATCGGTCGGCGTCGTCGGGCCCTGCTTCAAGACCGGGGTTTCGGCGGCTTCGCTCTCGGAAGAGCTTGCTGACGAGGAACTCTCGGACGGCGACTTCTCGGTGCTCGAGCTCGCGGAGCTCTCCGACTCGGAGCTCTCCGCCGCCGAGCTCTCCGCGGACTCGGACGGCGTGGTGCTCTCGGAGGTCGGGGCGAGGGCGGCCATGCGCGCAGCTGCGCCGGCAGCGACCGTCTGAGTCGCGCTGGGAAGTGGCTCTCCGACGGCGCATTCGGCACGCACCAACTGAATGGTGATCTCCCATACAGGGGTACGAGTGATCAGGGTCTTGACGTCGAGATGCAGAACCAGCGTTGACAGGGCACGTTTGCCGGTCGCGACAGCGATGCTCTGGAAGACCCCATCCACGTGGTAGCCGACGGCGTTGTCGTCGATCACAGTAGGGGCAGCATTGGCGGCAGGCACCGGGATTCTGTTGTTCGACTCGATGCCGAGGTAGATGCCATTACCTGTGGGCGCGACCGCTCGTGGGGTGACATTTCCCCCGTAATCGGTCGACTTGCAGTCAACCTCGGCATAGAACTCACTGGTGCGCGTATCAAGGACCGACAGAGCCGAGTTCAGCGGGTTGATCAACGATGGCGCCGGGATCGCCTTCACTTCCTTTGCCCATGACTTGGCCGCGCCCTCGATGTTTCCGCCGTTTCGGGTGAACTCCGCGAACGAGCGGCCCCGCGCAGCCACCAGACCGACACCGGCGAACCCCGAGTTGTAGTTCAGGACCCAATCCGATTGGTTCGGAGACCATGTGGTCCCTGCGGACTGGTAGGTATGCGTAGCGCTGTTGACAGTGAACTCTCCACCAGTGATCAGTCGCTGGTTCTTGGCGTGCGCGGTAATGGAGCGCGCGTACCCGTCAAGCGCAGCAGCACGCGAGAACGTGGTACTGCCCCAGACTTTGTCGTTCCAGGCCGCGAGCACGCCGGTCGCCTGCGCGACCACGCCGAGAATAGCGATCAGGCCGACGACGGAGATCAGGATCTTGCTGCGATTGGTGAGGTTCATGCTTGCCGTGTGTCTCTTTGAGTTGCGGGGGAAGTGCGTTCAGGAGCGAAAGGATTCGGCGATCTCGTCTTCGCGGCGACCGGTGGCCGACTTCGGCCAGAAGGCCCACAAGACGAGGAGTGCCGCGCCAAGGGTGATGGCGCCGAGGACGTAGGGATTCGACAACCAGACGATCTGCTTCGCGAGGCCCGGCGCATGCCAGACGACTTTGCGTACCTGGCTGACGCGGTAGGGCTCCGGGTCGGGGTTCGGGTTCGCGTCGCCCTGCATCTCGATGAGGGCCTCGCCACCGCCGAGTTGCTGTACGGCGATGGCCCGGTGAGTGATCGGCTTCAGACCGACCCCGCGGTCGACGGTGATGATGTCGCCGACCTTCACCTCGGTCGCCGGGATCTCGTGCACAACAGCGATGGACCCCTGCGGGATGGTCGGGTCCATCGAGCCGGTCTTGAACATGATGATCGTGTAATTGCCCACGAACGCAAGGACTGTCAGCGCGATGCACAGGACGCCGAACACGGCGAGGATGTTCAGCGCCCAGTCGACGAGCCGACTCCCCAGCGAGCGCGTCCCCGGACGCGCTGAGTGCGACTCGACGGACAGCGACTCGGTGGGCGTCGAGTCCGTTGCCGGCGGCAGCGGCACCAGCGGAATGGGCATGGTCGGCGCGTCAGAAGCCGGGATGTACGCCCCCGGAGCCGACGCCCACACCGCACGCGGGGCGGGTGCCACGCCCCTTGCCGGCGCGGTCACCGTCCACGAGTCCCGGATCCCGGACACGTTCGTGTCGGGTCGGTCGGTACCGGGATTCGCGGTCGTCGTCATCGAGCCGTCTCTCTGGGTTGGTGGTGCGGATTCGCTGGGCAGGCGGGGCAACGCGTATCGCGTGAAACCCTCGATCCGGCGGCAGCTTCAGGGTTGGAAGGACTACCGCACCGCCGGATCGAGCATGATCATCAGCCGACGCTCTGCGCGCGCATCTCCCAGAGCGCGGTGACACTCGTGTCCGTGATCGCACTCGGGTTGGCGTTCGCCGGGAGGGTCACCTCGAAATCGACGACCTTGGTGCCACCCTTGGGGATCGTGAACTTGGCCGCAGTTGCTGCAGCACCCGTAGCACTCAGCGGCGAATTGCTGAGCAGTGTCGTTGAGCCCTCCTTGATGGTGACCAGCAGAGCCTGGCCGAGGGTGTTCCCGGCATTTGCCGCAGGCTGGATGACGATGTCGGCCGGCATCTTGTTGTGCGTCTCCTTGAGCCAGAACTTGCCCTTGGCAGTCTGACCGGGCATCAGATGCGCTGGATCGACGTTGAGGTCGACGTTGAACGCGATGGGTCCTGAGGTGGTGTTCGTCGCGTACTCGGCGTAAGAGCCCTCGACGCCGCTAGTGCTGCCCTGCACGTTCCACGCCGTATCGCCGATACCGAAGGTTCCGGCACCGAACACGGTGTCGTTCCACGCGGCGAGCGTGACCACCGCGCCGACACCGAGGACTGCACCGGAGGCGAGGATCGCCTTGCGCTTGCGGCTCTTGCGGTTGCGCTCTTCGTCGGTCGGGGGGGCGCTGGTGGGGGTCTGGTTGTTGGTCATCTTCCGTCCATCATTCTGCGGGGGCGTAGCTCATTGCTACTCACGAGTAATTTAGATTGTTTTGCGTTTTTTGTTACCAGTTCTTGCAGATCAATCGTGTGAAGTGACTCACCGCCTTCTGGTCATATGTACCGATTTTCTGGATACGCCCGTTGTCTTATTTGTAGACCGTTCAGACTACTTATTCGATGGTCGTTCGACCCACTTCGTTAGTGTCCCGAAATTTTCGACAATGACCATTGCGATAATGACAATAAGCATTGTTATTCGCGACAATGATCATTGATATTTCGACAACGGTTATTGGCAAACCCGGCCGAACTGTCGACTACTCGGCGTCGCGCTCCGCCTCCGCGTCCGCCTTCTTGATGGTGTCCGCCAGCCAGACGCCCAGCCAGGCGATCGCGCTCCGGCCGGCCTCATCGACGACGAGCTTGGCGTAGTTCGTGTGCGAGTTACCGGAGTAGAAGTCCTTCGCAGTGACGGCGTCACGGATGAGCGACGCGGGGTCGCTGACGGCCTGCTTCGCGACGATCTTGGCCAGTTCCTTGCCGAGCTCCTTGAACTCGGGCGAGATCAGCTCGGACAACACCCCGCTGCCCTTCTTCTCCCCCTCGTCCTCGTCGTCGGAGACATCGACAGCCGTATCCGCCACCAGCGAGGCGAGCTGTTTGCCCAACTCGACAACCTCCTCGGCCGAGACCTCGGTGTCCGGGAGCGACGCCGCTCCGACGCGAGCACCCACCGATCCCACCGCCGTCCACGTCAGCTCCTGGACCTCCCCGACCAGGTTCGCGGTCCGCTCGATGTCCACCCGGTCGAGCACACGGCAGATCGAGGCGCCGACCTTGGCGAGGCCCGTCTGGTCCGGGATGAGGTCGAGGATGCGGGCAGTCTTCGCGTAGTCGACCGTGTCCGCGAGCTTCACGAACGGGCGCAGCTGCGTGTTCACCCGCCCCGCGACCTTGTGGGCCGACCGAAGGTCTCCGACCCCGATGAGCTGCGGCAATCGACCGATATCGGCACCCAGACCGGCGTAGTCGATCCTGGCGATCGCGCCGATGACGTCGATCGCGGTCTCGACGGCGTCCGCCACCTCTTCCGCCCCCTCACTGAGGACGGTGCCGATCTTGCCGAGGACAGGATGGCGCCGCTTGTCGATAGAGCAGTAGAGGTCGGAGGGAGCGCAGATGCTCGTGACCCTCCCGGACAGCTTGCCCATCCCCTCGGGACGCGGATCGGCGATCCCGATTCCGCGCGGCTTCGGACCCACGGTCTTCTGGCCGGCCGTTCCGTTGCCGGGGTCGGCGAGAAGGCCGACCGCGAGCACCCTGTCCGCTGGGATCGGGCCGTCGCCGTTGCCGATCGCCGCGGCGAGATCCCCCGCCGCGTCCGCACCCTGGCTGTAGCCACTGATCGTGAACTTCAGGTCGGGGTAGGCTTCCGCACGGTCGGCGAGCACCTTCGAGGCGTTCGCGATCGCGGTGGCCTTGCTGTCCGCGTACGTCCGCCCGTTGTCGAAGGCGCGGGCCATGTACGGGAGGAAGTAGATGGTCGCCGAGTCGCCGTGTGTCCGCGAGATCGAGTCGGCCACCCCCGCCAGCGCGCCCGTTGCATGGGTGGGATCAGCAGCCGCATCCGTTTCCCAGGTCCCGGGAATGAAGAGATTGAACGTGGGAACCGTCGGAGCCGGAGCGGCGACGCCGGCACCAGCGCCACCGAATGCGGTTGCCGCAACACTCGCGGTGAGCGCTATTCCACCGAGACCGATTGCCCAATGGCGCGCAGATCGAGAGCGGCCGAACTGAGACTGTTTTTCTGTTGTGTCGCACGCGTGGCGGGGCTTACGCGCAGAGGAAGAGCATTTCATGAGGGGATGTCACAAATCTTCACATCGTTGGGGAGATGAAACAACAGGCTCGGATGGAGAGGGACTTTCGTCCCCCTTTTCCGAGCCGTTGTTACTTGCCAGTAGATATGAATATTCGACTATTACGGGACGATTTCAAGAATCCGAGAAAATATTTTCGTCGCACGTAAGGGCCCGTTTCATATACGAAACCGGATGGCATTGCAGCACACTGTATTTCAGATGCTGATGCAGGTAGGCCAGCCTTGGACGGATGACCCTGTGTGAGTGAGGTCACCAGCGTGATGTCGCCGTTCTCGATGACAAACCCTTCGTGGCGCTCTTCCGCAGATACCAAGCAGGGCTCGGAACCGCCGGGCGACAGCGGATTCGAGCCCATGGCACGACAGGCGTCGGGTCATCTGATCGCAGTCAGCGTGACGCTTGCCGATCGGGAGACAGATCGAGCCGACGGAGCAGCTGGGCATTGAGCGCAACGACAACCGTCGACACCGACATCAAGATCGCACCCACGCTCATCGGCAACACGAATCCGATCGGCGCCAACACACCGGCGGCGAGTGGGACCGAGATCAGGTTGTACCCGGCCGCCCACCACAGGTTCTGCACCATCTTCCGGTAGCTCGCCCGGGACAACTCGATCACCGAGAGCACCGACCGCGGGTCCGAGGACGCCAGGATCACACCCGCGGAGGCGATGGCGACGTCGGTACCGGCTCCGATGGCGATGCCGACGTCGGCCTGCGCGAGTGCCGGCGCATCATTCACCCCGTCACCCACCATCGCGACCCGCTTGCCCTCGCGCTGCAGTTCGGCCACCTTCTCGGCTTTGTCCTCCGGCCGAACACCGGCATAGACGCGGTCGATCCCCAGCACCCGTGCCACATCCTCGGCCACCGCCCGCGCATCCCCGGTGACCATCACCGCCTCGACCCCACGACGCCGGAGACCGTCGACCGCCTCGAGCGACTCCGGTCGCACCTCGTCGGTCAGTGTTAAGGCGCCGACGACCTCACCCTCGGCGATCACATGAAGGATGATCGCTCCTTCGTCACGCCAGGCCCTGGCGATCGGGAGCTCTGAGACACCCTGTCTGTCGAGCAATCTCGGCCCGCCCACCGCGACGGACATTCCGTTGACGCGCGCCGAGACACCCACCGCAGGCGACGAGGTGAAGTCCTGCGCCTCCGACACCTTCAGGTCCCGACGCCGGGCAACCTCGACGATCGCAACCGCGAGCGGATGCTCGCTGTCCGCCTCCGCCGACGCGGCCAGCATCAGCACCTCGTCCGATGTACGACCACCCGCGGGTTCGACGGCGCGGACCGTCGGAGCTCCACGGGTCAGCGTCCCGGTCTTGTCGAAGAGCACGGCGTCGACCGACCGCATCGTCTCGAGGGCCAGCCGGTCGGAGATCAGGACTCCCCCACGCGCCGCACGCTCCGTCGCGATCGACACCACCAATGGGATGGCCAGACCCAGAGCATGCGGGCAGGCGATGACGAGCACCGTGATCACCCGGACGACCGCCGAGTCGGGCATGCGCACCGACGTCCAGACGACCGCCGTGACAGCCGCCGCGGCGAGGGCGAACCAGAAGAGCCAGCCGGCGGCGCGGTCGGCAAGACGTTGAGCCCGCGACGACGAGGCCTGTGCCTGGGCGATGAGCCGTTCGATCCCGGCCAGCGCGGTGTCGCCACCGATCGCGGTGACCCGGACACGGACCGCGGAATCCGTGGCAACGGTCCCGGCGACCACCCGCTCCCCGACCGATCGTCGGACCGGCCGCGACTCACCGGTGATCGTCGACTCGTCTACATCCGCAGTGCCGTCGATCACTTCCCCGTCGGCCGGGATCGACGCACCGGGCCGAACCAGTACGACGTCGTCGACCTCCAGTTCAGAGACCGGGACGGTGACCACTCCGGCACCGTCGACCTTCTCCGCCTCGTCGGGCAGCAACGCAGCCAGCGAGTCGAGGGCTGACGTCGTCTGGGCCAGCGCCCGCATCTCGACCCAGTGCCCCAGGAGCATGATCACGACGAGGAGCGCCAGCTCCCACCAGAAGTTCAGCTCGCTGTCCAGCAACTCGAGACTCGCGCCCCACGACGCGACGAAGGCAACGGTGATGGCCAGCCCGATGAGCAGCATCATCCCCGGGGCGCGGGACCGAACCTCCGCGACTGCACCGGTCAGGAACGGCCGGCCGCCCCAGAGGTAGATGACGGTGCCCAGTACCGGCGAGATCCACGTGGCCCACCCGTGGTGAGGGAGTGAGTAACCGATCAGGTGGGCGAACATCTCGTTGAACGCCACCGTCGGGATCGCCAGTACCGACATGATCCAGAACAATCGGCGGAAGCGGCCGACGTGGTCGGCGTGACCGCCGTGTTCGCCACCAGCGTGCTGGTGACCTTCGTGCGTACCCATGTAGTGCCCATGATGGGTCGATGTAGCACTCATGCGTCGACTATATACCCCCTACCCGTATGCCGTAAGGGCCAACCTGCGGCCACTCTTTATCAGACGCCACCGACACATTCCACAATCGAAACCGCCTGCGAAATTCGTTGCGAGCCAGCGAGATCACGGGTACAGTCGAACATACATTCGGACGCACGTCTTCGGGGGGTGACCGTCTTGACCGAGATCTCGCAGTCCGACGCCCCGGTTTCGCGCGCCTCTGAACTCGTGCAGGAATTGCACCGGATCACCGCCGAAATCCAGGCCGTCGATCTGACGCAGTGCACGGATGGCGAACTCGTCGACGTCGCGGCCGAGACCGAACGTGCCATCGCGCGACTGAGTTTCGCCGGTGACCGACAGATCGTCGAGGCCACTGAACGAGATCTGCCCCGTAAGACCGGTCACCGCAGCGTCATCCAGTTCATGACTCACCGTTTGCGCGTCGCCGAACCGATCCGACGCCGCAACCAGATGTCCGCCACCGCAACCTTTCCCAGCCACACCGGGGAACAGCTACCGCCGCAACACCCCGCCCTGGCCGAGGCGTTCGCCGGTGGTCGCGTCGGGCCTGCGCACGTGCGAGCGGTCGTCGAGGTGCTCGAGCAGATCCCGCACGCCGTCGACCACGACGTGAAAGTCGCCGCCGAACGGCAGATGGCCGAGATCGCCGTCGATCACACCCCGGCCGACATCGCTGCCCTCGGTGCGCGGCTACTCGCTCACCTCGATCCCGACGGCACACTCGCCGACGACACCGACCGCAAACGCCGCCGCAACCTGACGGTCCACCGGCAACGTGTCGACGGCACTGCCAAACTGACCGCTAACCTGACTCCGGAACTGCTCGCCCGGGTCACGATGCTGCTCGCCGTGTGGGCCAAACCCGGCATGAACAACCCCGACGACCCCGACTCCCCACACGGCTCGATCGAAGACGCCGACCCCGACGCCGTCGCTGCTGCGGCCGAACGCGATGACCGCACCCCCGCCCAGCTCAACCACGACGCCGTGAACGCACTGCTCAAAGCTGTCTTCGAGGACGGCCTATTGGGTAAGAGTCACCGCGGGTTGCCGACCCAGCTGATCATCAAAGCCGACCTCACCGACCTCCGCCGCGAAGCCGGCTTCGCCACCACCGCCACCGGCACCCTGATCCCCATCCACGAGCTCATCAACATGGTCGCCGACGCCCAACCCTGGCTGGCGGTGTTCAAAGACGCCACCGCCGTCCCGCTCTACTTCGGCCGCGGCAAACGCCTCGCCACCCGCGAACAACGCCTCGCCTCCTTCGCCCGACCCGACGGCGAAAGCTGCTCCACCCCCGGCTGCGGCCTCGCCGCCGCACACGTCGAGATGCATCACGCCCAACTCGACTGGGCCGACGGCGGACTCACCAACATCACCGACCTCGCCCCGGCCTGCCCGAAACACAACCGCATGGTCAGCAACCAACCCGGCGGCTACACCACCCGCATGGTGCGTGAAGGACCCGACGAAGGCCGCTGCGCCTGGCGGCTCAACGCCGAACCCGGCGCACCGCCCAACCCCGAACGCATCAACCGGCGACCCGACATACCCCGCCGATTCGCCGAACACCTCCAACAAGTGCGCACCGAAATTCACGGACCCGACACCGAGTCCGGCAATGAAACACGCCTCCACCTGCGTGAGGTCATCGACCTCCGCAACGCCTCCGACGCCGAAGCCACCCTCGCCTCACTACTCCTCGCCGCGGCATACCCGCGTGCGTGACGAGTCCCGAGGGATGGTCGCCAGCCCTTCGTGGCTCGTCGCTACGCTCCTCGCACCTCAGGGAGCAGGGAGTGGTCGTCGACTTCGATACGCTCCTTCGTCGCTACTCAGCCCAGCGGCTACGCTCCTCGCACCTCAGGGAGCGAAAGTGTAGCGCCCGCAACCAGTTTGCCAAGCTGATTACGGCGCGGGGATGTCCAACCCGAGGTCGAGCACGGTGACCGAGTGGGTGAGCGCACCGACGGCGAGGTAGTCGACACCCGTGCGGGCGTAGTCTGCGGCGACGTCGAGCGTCAGGCCGCCGGAGCTCTCCAGCTTGGTCTGCGGCGATTTGGTGTTGCGCCGCTGCACGGCCATCTGGGTTTCCCACGGCTCGAAGTTGTCGAGCAGCACGAGCTGGGGCTCGAGCGGCAGAACCTCGTCGAGCTGGGACAGGGAATCGACCTCGACCTCCACCGGCAGACCCGGAGCCGCCGCTCGGACCGCTTCGAGCGCCGCTGCGACCGAACCGGCGGCGACGACGTGGTTGTCCTTGATGAGGGCGGCATCGCCGAGACCCATGCGGTGATTGACTCCCCCGCCCGCGCGGACCGCGTACTTCTGCAGCAGTCGCAGACCGGGCAGCGTCTTGCGGGAGTCACGAATCTGCGCCGACGTGCCTGCAACCGCGTCCACCCACGCGCGCGTCGCGGTGGCGATCCCCGACAGATGGCAGATGAGGTTCAGCGCAGTGCGTTCCGCCGTCAGGAGCGCGGCCGTCGGAGCGTGGACGCGCAGGACGGTGGCACCGGGTTGGACGACACTGCCGTCGGTGACGGCGTCCGTCACCTCGAAGTTGCCCTCGCCGATGACCTCGTCGAACACCGCGATCATCACCGGCACACCGGCGATGACGCCATGTGCGCGGCTGACGATCGCGGCATCGACGACAGCGCCGGCCGGGACGGTCGACGTCGTGGTGACGTCGGGTCCATACCGCAGATCCTCGTCGAGCGCGGTGCGGATCAGAGCACGGATCTCATCGTCGACGACCAGTTCCAATGCGCCGCCGGCCGAGGACTGACCGATGAAACCCTCACTCACAGCAGAGCTTCCGGTCACTCGCCCGAACCCGGGTTACCGATTGCGATCATCCGCTCGACGCTCTTGCGGGCCTTCTCCGCGACGTCGGCGTCGACGAACACCTCGTCGCGACCCTCACGCAGGCAGCGCAGCAGCGCAGCCGGGGTGATCATCTTCATGTAGGGGCACGACGCGCGGTCGTTCACGGCCTGGAAGTCGACGCCCGGTGCGGCCTTGCGCAGCTGGTGAAGCATGCCGACCTCGGTGGCGACGAGAATCTGCCTGGCGCCGGTCTCACGGGCAGCATCGAGCATCCCGCCGGTCGAGAGGATCTTCACACGGTCCTCGGGCACGGCGCCCTCGCCGGCCAGGTAGAGAGCCGAAGTGGCGCAGCCACATTCGGGGTGGATGAACAGGTCGGCATCGGGGTGCGACGCGGCCTGATCGGCCAGCTCGTCACCGTTGATGCCGGCGTGCACGTGACACTCCCCCGCCCAGATGTGGATGTTGTCGCGACCGGTCTCACGCTTGACGTGCGCACCGAGGAACTGGTCCGGGAGGAACAGCACGTCGCGATCGGGATCGATCGAGGCGACCACGTCGACGGCGTTCGACGAGGTGCAGCAGATGTCGGTCAGGCCCTTCACCTCTGCGGTGGTGTTCACGTAGGACACCACGAGCGCATCCGGGAACTCGGCCTTCCAGGCACGCAGTTCGTCGGCGGTGATCGAGTCGGCCAGTGAGCAACCGGCGCGCTCGTCCGGGATGAGGACGCGCTTCTCGGGGCTGAGGATCTTGGCGGTCTCCGCCATGAAGTGGACGCCGCAGAAGATGATCTCGTCGGAGTCGACCTCGGCCGCGATACGCGACAGGGCGAGAGAATCACCGACGTGGTCGGCGACGTCCTGGATGGCGGGAAGCTGGTAGTTGTGCGCGAGCAGGGTCGCGTTGCGGGCACGGGCGAGGCGTCGGACCTCGTCTGCCCACTCCTGGGTCGGTTCCACACCGGTGTAGCCGCCCGGTGCGTCGAACCATTCGGCATCGAGGAGCCCGGCTGCTGGCGCGGTCACGGCCGCCGGGCGATCACTGGTGATGCTCATTGCCACTCCTCTGGCTGTCCCGGCGGACGTCTACGACCACCGGGTCATCGGTGTCCCCGGAGCACGGGCCGTGTGTCCGAGGCAGGGTTTTCGACTCATGGTCGAAAACGCTATGCATCGTAACATTCACCACATCCCGTCCATTCCCGTCGCCCTTCCGGCAGGACACGCACCACCGGTCAGGAGCACATCAGGGCGTCGAGGTACCGCTCGGTGATCCTCGACTGCGCGATCCGTCCGATCGGCCCGCCGAGCCGCGTGAACCAACGACCGGGGCGGGAGAACGCGACGATGTGCGCGACCACGGAGTCATCCGGGAGCCGCTCGACCCAGAACCGCTCCTCCCCGATCTCGGGATGACCGGGCAAAGTCCCGTAGGCGAAGCCGCGCTCAGCCCCCGATTCGGTCGACGCCGAATCGATCACCTCGATGACCCGACACACGGCGGAGATGTTCACCGGCCCGAGCCCCAGCCGCATCGTCACCGTCGCACCGACCTCGGCAGCCGGGGTCGAGGCGTCGACGCCGATCCCTGCGTGACGATGCATGTCCCAGTTCAGGATTCGTTCTGCAGCCGCAGTGAAGCACTGCTCGCCCACACCGATCACGCGCGAGCGACGCAGATGGTGGTAACCCGCCGGCAGCTCCCCGGCGGTCGCACCGACCTCGTCGTAGGTGAGGCCCGACGGGTGCGGGGTCACCCGGCGCGCGCCACCTCGGCGTCGATACCCGTGTCATCGATGACGCGGGCCAGGTCGTCGAGCGACGTGTCCAGCGACCGCGCGAGTGCGGCGATCGTGGCGAAGGCGGGCGTCGGCATGCGGCCTGTCTCGATCTTGCGCAGCGTCTCCGGGGAGATCCCGGCACTGACGGCCACCTCACCGAGTGGACGGGCGCCGCGGAGTTCGCGCAGCCGGGCACCCAGACGGCGACCGGCGGCGATCTGTTCCGGGGTCAACGGGTTGCGGACCATGAGCGAAGCCTAGCGGATCCGGTATAGGTATACCGAACATGTGGTATTTCTATACCGGAGCAACACTCAAACAGAGGGGAACCAGAATGGTCGAGCTGAAGTCACCGTCCGAGGTCGACGCCATGGCGGTGACCGGCGCGTTCATCGCCGACCTGCTCGCCGACCTCGCGGAACGGGCCGACGTCGGCGTCAATCTCCTCGACCTCGAGCAGCGCGCCCGCGACCTGATCGCCGAGCGCGGTGCGAAGTCCTGCTACTGGGACTACTCGCCTTCGTTCGGCCGCGGCCCCTTCCGCAACGTCATCTGCCTGTCGGTGAACGACGCGGTCCTGCACGGACTCCCCCACGACTACGTCCTGGCCGACGGCGACCTGCTGTCCATGGACATCGCGGTCTCGATCGACGGCTGGGTCGCCGACTCCGCGCGCAGCGTCATCGTCGGCACACCTCGCCCGGAGGATCAGCGTCTCGTCCAGGCCACCGAAGAGGCCCTGGCCGCGGCCATCGACGCCGCCCGCCCCGACGCCCGGCTCGGCGACATCTCCGCAGCGATCGGAGCCGTCGCCAAGTCCTACGGCTACCGCGTCAACACGGAGTTCGGCGGCCACGGCCTCGGTCGCACGATGCACGAGGACCCGCACGTGGCGAACATCGGCAAGGCCGGTCGCGGCATGAAACTGCGACCCGGACTGACACTGGCGCTCGAACCCTGGTTCACGCTCGGCACCGAACGCATCAAGTTCGACGCCGATGGTTGGACGATCCGCTCGTTCGACGGCTCCCGCGGCGCCCACAGCGAACACACGATCGCCGTCACCGACGGCGCGGCACGCGTGTTGACGTCGTCGGTTCGCTGAGCACGGGGCGGCGGACCCATACAATCGACGCCATGCCAGCCGCCGGGTCCGATCCCTCCAGCTCCGACGGCTCACCAGCATCGACCAACGGCACGGTTCTGCGGGTCGAGGTCCTCAGCGTCGTCTTCCAGGTCCGCACCCCGCCGTCCGCGGACGGCAGTGACGTCCACCCCGCGCTCTGCGTCCTGCTCTCGCGCACCGACACCGAACCCGGTCGCTGGTCGCTGCCCGGTGGCGATGTCGCCGGCGACGAGACGTTGTCGGTGATCGCCCGACGCCTCGTCGCCGACACGATGGACGTCCGCGACATCGCCCATCTCGAGCAGTTGTCGGTCTTCTCCGATCCGGGACGTGTTCCCGGCGTCCGCACGATCGCGTCGACCTACATGGGTCTCGTCCGCTCGGACAGCCCGGTGACCCTGCCCGAGGGGGCGGCCTGGTTCGCCGTCGACGCGTTGCCGCCGGTGGCCTTCGACCATGCCGCGATCATCGACACCGCGCGACATCGGCTGGCGGCCAAGCTCTCCTACACCAACATCGCCTTCGCGCTGGCCCCGAAGCAGTTCCCGATGTCGGAGCTGTCGGAGATCTATTGCGCCGCACTCGGTTACCCGGTGGACACGACCAATCTGCTGCGAATCCTGAGCCGACGCGCCGTCGTGGTGTCCACCGGCACCGTCGGCAAGACGGGCCGTTCCGGCGGTCGGCCGCCGGCGCTCTACGCCTTCGCCGACAACGAACTACGCGTCACGGATGAGTTCGCGACGCTGCGTCCGCCGATGTGAGGTCCGATCCGACCGGATCGCCGTCGAGGTGACCGTCGTCGAGATCTCCGACGCCGAGGTCTGCAGTGCGTGAGGACAACACGCAGACGAGATAGATGAGCGCGAAGGCGAACGGCGCGCAGATGAGCAGCGTCCAGGGGGCACTGTGTCCGGCACGCGTACCACCGTCGAGCCACAGGTCGGGTACCACGCGGTACACGGACTCCACTGGCAGTCCGGCGATGTCGTCGTCGAATCGGAGGCCCGCCAGCCACATTCCGAGCTGCGCGCCGATCGCCGATCCCGCCACCGTGCCGATAGCGGGGACGAGGAAACCGGTGACACCGCGCCACGGCCGCGCCGCCGCCCACGCGACGAGTGCGGCGACGCCGCCGTAGGTGAACATGATCAGTGCGAAGGCGCCGACTCCGCCGAATTCGGTGGAGATGTCATCGCGGGTCAAACCCTCCAGGACGACGCCGGTGGTCGGCGGTGTCACCAGCGCCCAGATCGCGCCGGCGACCGCGCCGAGCACGATGACCACCGCGGTCACCGTGAGCAGGGTCGTGACCGAGCGGGCGGGACGCCGCCCGGACACCCGATTACTCACCGACGACCCAGCTCGGCCGAATCGACCGTCCCGTGACGGGAGCACCGGGCGCTCCAGCCGTCGGGACGCACCTGCACGACCATGCGGCGTCCGCACTGTCCGCAGAAGCGCGGCGGTTCAAGCCCCAGTCGCGCGGCCGGCGGGATGGCGTCGGGTGCCTGCAGTTCCAGTTCGAGGCCGGTGTACACGCCGAACCTGCACGGTTCGGCGAGCGGCCCCGGGACGGTGTCGATCATGAGTGAACACGCTACCGATCGTCTGAGATTGTCGGGAGTGGCAGAGACGTCAGATCGTGTCGTTGAGCGACTTGATCGGCATCGACAGGTCGCTGAGGAGGTCGAGGTCGTCCTCCGCGGGCCGGCCGAGCGTCGTCAGGTAGTTGCCGACGATGACGGCGTTGATGCCGCCGAGGATGCCCTGCTTGGCGCCCAGGTCGCCCAGGGTGATCTCGCGGCCACCGGCGAAACGCAGGATGGTGCGCGGCAGGGCGAGACGGAAAGCGGCCACCGACTTCAGCGCCTCCGACGCCGGCAGCACCTCGAGATCGCCGAAGGGCGTACCCGGGCGCGGGTTGAGGAAGTTCAACGGCACCTCGTCGGGCTCGAGGGCAGCCAGATCGGCGGCGAACTCGGCACGCTGTTCGAGGCTCTCCCCCATGCCGAGGATGCCGCCGCAGCACACCTCCATGCCGGCTTCGCGGACCATGCGCAGCGTGTCCCAGCGCTCCTCCCAGGTGTGGGTGGTGACGACGTTCGGGAAGTGGCTGCGCGCGGTCTCGAGGTTGTGGTTGTAGCGGTGCACCCCCATGTCGCGGAGCTGGTCGACCTGCTCCTGGGTGAGCATGCCGAGGCTGCAGGCGATCTGGATGTCGACCTCGTTGCGGATGGCCTCGATGCCGGCCGCGACCTGGCTCAGCAGACGCTTGTCGGGTCCACGGACGGCGGCGACGATGCAGAACTCGGTCGCACCGGTCTTGGCGGTCTGCTTGGCGGCCTCCACCAGCGACGGGATGTCGATCCAAGCGCTGCGCACCGGAGAGGCGAAAAGACCCGACTGCGAACAGAAGTGGCAGTCCTCGGGGCAGCCGCCGGTCTTCAGCGAGATGATGCCTTCGACCTCGACCTCTGGTCCGCACCACTTCATGCGCACTTCGTGGGCGAGCTGCAGCAGCTCGGTCAGACGATCGTCGTCCAGGCGCAGTACGGCCAGGACCTGCTCGCGGTCGAGTGGTTCGCCGCGCCCGAGCACCTGTTCACGGGCGATGACGAGGATGTCGTCGGACGTCTGTGCGTCGCGGGTCGTATCGACGGTTGCCTGGGTCACGGGCTGAACTCCTTGTACTGGAACGGATCTGGTTCGGGTGGGCTGGAACGGTCTACGAGGTCTGGGCGAACGAGGTGGAGGCGAGCGAGGTCGGCCGGCCGTCGAGTGAACCGCCGAGCCAGTCGGGGTCGAACCACGACGGGGCGGTTCGACGGAAGTCCGCGGGATCGAGCGCGGCGGCACCGGCGGGCAGCACGCCCACCACCCGGACGCCGGTGATCCGCGGGAGGTCGGACCGGTTGCAGCGCATGGCGAGGTCGGGCTCCTCCGGCCACCAGCCGATCACGAGTCCGGCGGGACGGAGCCCCCGTGCACGGACCGCATCCACGGTCAGCTCGGCGTGGTTGAGGGCACCGAGGCCCGGAGCCACGACGATGACCACGCCGTCATCGGTGCCCGGCGCCAGGGTCTCGGCGGCCACGTCGAGAATCGTGGCGGACTCCCCCAGCCGCACCAGCACACCGCCGGCACCTTCGACGACGGTGAGGTCGTGGGTGGACGCGAGGTCGTCGACGGCGCGCACGATGACGGCCGGATCGGCGAGCGGCATACCTGCACGCCGCGCCGCGGTGTCCGGCGCGAGCGGCTCCGGGTAGCGGTAGGACTCGACCGTCGTCACGTCCCCCGCGAGGCGCGAGACCTCCACGAGGTCACCGGGTTCGCCTGGGGCAACACCGGTTTGGACGGGTTTGCACACGGCGACGGTGGTTGCGCGTGCCGCAGCGGCGAGGGCGGCGGTGACCACCGTCTTGCCGACGTCGGTGGAGGTGCCGGTGACGGCGAGGACGCGACCGCGGGTCGACGGTGTCGGCGCGCTCATCGGGCACCCACCTCCCGCAGCGCAGCGTCGACCACCTCGGCGACGTGGTCGAGGGTCGCGGCGTCGAGGTCGGCCCGCACGGTGATCCGCAGCCGCGACGTTCCCGGCGGGACCGACGGCGGGCGGAAGCATCCGACGAGGACTCCGCGGTCACGGCAGGCCGCGGCCGCTTCGACGGCACGCTGCGGGTCGCCGACGATGATCGAGATGACCGCGGCGGCAGGCTCGTCGACGCCGCAGGCGCGCGCCAGGTGACGAGCGTTGTCCAGCAACCGGTCCGGCAGCGCCGGGTCGGCACGAAGTATCTGCAATGCGGCACGAGCCGCGCCGACCGCCGCCGGATTGAGTCCGGTGTCGAAGATGAACGGACGCGCGCAGTCGATCAGGTGCGACCGTAGGGCCTCCGGTCCGAGGACCACCCCGCCCTGCGCCCCGAATGACTTGGACAGCACCGTGGTGACCACCAGGTCGGGAGCGCCGGAAAGTCCCTGTTCGGCAACGAGTCCCCGGCCGCCCGGGCCGCGAACGCCGACGGCGTGGGCCTCGTCGACGAGCAGCACCGCGCCGTGCGCGCGGGCTGCGGCGTACAGGTCGGCGACGGGCGCCGGCTCACCGTCGATGCTGTAGACCGAGTCGGTGACCACCAGCGCCCGCTCCTCGGTGCGGTCGGCGAGTGCAGCCCGCACGGCCTCGTGATCGCCGCGGTCGACGACGACCACGCGCGCCCGGGACAGGCGGCACCCGTCGATCAGCGATGCGTGACTGCCGGTGTCGCTCACGATGAGATCGCCGCGACCGGCCAACGCGGTGACTGCGCCGACATTGGCGAGGTAACCTGACGAAAAGGCCAGCGCGGCAGGGAAACCGAGGAAGTCGGCGAGTTCGTTCTCGAGGTCGACGTGCGCCTGGGTGGTTCCGACGACGAGTCTCGACGCCGTCGATCCGCCGCCCCACTGCGCCGCCGCGGCCTGCGCCCCGGCGATGACGTCGGGGTGCGTCGACAACCCGAGGTAATCGTTCGATCCGAGGTTGATGGCGTCGACTCCGACTCGTCGGACATGGGGGTCACGGTGCAGACCGGCGTCGGCACGGTCGCGTGCGGCACCGGCGAGCCACGAGAGTCCGACCTCACCCGAGTTGACCCCGCCCGACGTGATGCCGCCTGACGTGATGCCGCCGCCGACCGCCGATTGCCCCGAGGTGATGGTCATGACCGTGCTCCCACGAGTTCGGAAGGTGCAGAGACTGTTTCGGCGAGCGTCGCCCGGACGGCGGCGGAGATCCCGCGGACGATCGTCGCCACGTCCTCGGGGGTGCAGACGAAGGGCGGCATCGTGTAGACGAGGTTGCGGAAGGGCCGGAGCCACGCACCGGCATCGATCGCGGCCGCGGTGGCCGCGGACATGTCGACGGGACGATCGAGTTCGACGACACCGATCGCACCGTGCACCCGGACGTCGACGACGCCGTCGAGTTCGCGCAGTGGCGCCAGCCCCTCGGCGAGGACGGCGCCGATCTGCGCCACGCGTTCGGCCCAGGGCGTCTCCAGCAGCAGCTCGATGGCGGCGACGGCCACCGCGCAGGCAAGCGGGTTGGCCATGAAGGTCGGGCCGTGGGCGAGTCCGCCGGCCTCCCCCGCGCTGATGACCTCGGCGATGTGGGAGGTGCAGAGTGTTGCGGCGAGCGTCATGTACCCACCGGTCAGGGCTTTGCCGACGCACATGATGTCGGGGGCGACGTCTGCGGCGTCGGCGGCGAAGAGTGTTCCGGTACGGCCGAATCCGGTGGCGATCTCGTCGAAGATCAGCAGGATGCCGTGACGGTCGCAGATGTCACGCAGGGCGGTCAGATATGCAGGGTCGTGGAAGCGCATACCGCCGGCTCCCTGGACGACAGGCTCGACGATGACCGCGGCGAGTTCGTCGCGGTGTTCCCGGACCGCGGCCTCCAGCCTGGCCACGTACTCCGAGCGGAAGTCGGCCGGGGGCGCGTCGACGAAGATCTGCTGAGTGAGGACCGCCGACCACATCGAGTGCATGCCGCCGTCGGGATCGCAGACGCTCATCGGCGTGAAGGTGTCGCCGTGGTAGCCACCACGCCAGGTCAGCAGCCGGGTGCGCCGCGTCTCCCCGCGGCTTCGCCAGTACTGCAACGCCATCTTGGCCGCGACCTCCACCGAGACCGATCCCGAGTCGCAGAAGAACACTTTCTGCAGCCCTTCGGGGGTGAGTTCGACGAGGAGTTGAGCGAGCCGCGCGGCGGGTTCGTGGGTGAGGCCACCGAACATCACATGCGACATCCGCCCCATCTGGACGGCGGCCGCGGCGTCGAGGCGCGGGTGCCGGTAGCCGTGGATCGCGGCCCACCAGGAACTCATGCCGTCGACCACCGATCGTCCGTCGGCCAGTTCGAGGTGAACCCCAGACGCCGAGGCGACCACCAGCGGTCGGGTCGTCGCGGGCAGCGCCCCGTAGGGATGCCAGATGTGCTCGGCGTCGACACGGCTGATCTCGGCCTGGTCCACGGCGCGCTCCTCCTGATGCTCTCTCCCCGGATCGCCTGGACACCGTCCAGGATTCCTGAACACCGTACAGGGGATGCCTGGACGGTGTACAGGTGACTCGCGCAGACCGCTCCGATCGGGGTCACTACGCTGACCGCGTGAGCAACAGCCGCACCGACGTCCTCCGCGCTGCCCGCGACATCCTGCGCGAACACAGCCTGGCCGACCTGTCGATGCGCCGGCTCGCCACCGAACTCGGGGTCCGCCCCAATGCCCTCTACTGGCATTTCCCCAACAAACAGACCCTGCTGGCCGCTCTGGCCGACGACATCCTCGGCGCGGTCACGATCCCGGCCACCGACCTGGCGTGGGACGAGCGGCTGCGCCTGCTCGCCACCGGGATGCGCGCGGCCCTGCTGGAGGTACCCGACAGCGCCGAGGTCGTGTCGTCGAGCTGGGCCAGCGGACTGTCCACCAAGGCCATCGCCGCCGACATCGTCGCGGCCGGACATGCCGGCGGGCTCTCGCTGCGGGACGCGGAGGCCGTCAGCGTCGCGATCTGTCAGCTCGTCATCGGCCTGACCATCGAGGAACAGACCCGCGCACAGATGGAACGCCTCGGCGTCATCGAACCGTCGGGCCGCGACTTCACCGGCGAGTTCTTCGACGGGCTGACGATCATCCTCGACGGCGCCCGCACCCGAGCACGTCGCTGACGACCCGAACCCGGTGACCAAGTCCACCGGGTGTCGCAGCCCCCACGACTCAGGAATTCACAGCTTCGGCGGGTACATTGCTACCCGGCCGAAACCGTTCCCGACCCGAAAGACCTCTCTGTGGCATCGACGACTCGAGTAGTGGAGCCGGAGTCGGCCCCCTCGACGCCGACGACCCCTGCCTACCGCACCGACCTCGACGGTCTACGCGGCATCGCGATCACCCTCGTGGCCTGCTTCCACGTGTGGTTCGGAAAAGTCTCCGGCGGCGTCGACGTCTTTCTCACCCTGTCGGGATACTTCTTCCTCGGTTCGCTCCTCCGGCATGCGATCTACGCGCAGAAACCGAACGTCACCTTCCGCGACACCCTCAACCCGTGGCCGCGGCTGAAACGACTGCTCAAGCGACTCCTGCCCGCCCTGATCACCGTCTTGCTCGCGGTCACGGTGCTCACCGTCGTCATCCTGCCGCAGACCCGCTGGGCCAACGTCGGCCACGAGGTCGTGGCGAGCGCTCTGTACTACCAGAACTGGTACCTGGCGCTGAACTCGCAGGACTACCTGGCCGCGAGTTCGGCCAACAGTCCCCTGCAGCACATCTGGTCGATGTCGATGCAGGGACAGTTCTTCCTGCTGACCCTGCTGGTCGCCCTGGCGTTCGCCGGCGTCCTCAAGGTCCTCGCACGCTTCGCGCGCCCGTTCGCCGAGCCGCGGGTCATCCGGTTCCTGGTCTTCGCGGCGGTCCTCGTCGTCGCGCTGGGGTCGTTCTGGTGGGCCCACCGCGGCATGGCGATCAACCAGCCCTACAACTACTACTCGACGATCTCGCGATTGTGGGAACCGCTGGTCGGCGGCCTGCTCGCCATCTGGCTGCCGAGCCTGCGCGTGCCCAACTGGGTGCGCAACCTCGCCACGATCGGCGGACTCGCGCTCATCGTCAGCTGCGGCTGGTGGATCGACGGCGTCAACGAGTACCCGGGTCCGATGGCACTCGTCCCCGTCGGTGCGACGCTGCTCATCATCTGGGCGGGCGCGACCGCACTACAGAAGGCTCCGCACGGCTCGCACGCCGCGCCGGACGAGATGCCGTCCGTCAACCGCATGCTCGCGAGCACCTGGCCGGTGTGGCTGGGCACCATCGCCTACTCGCTGTACCTGTGGCACTGGCCGCTGCTGATCTTCTATCTGACCTGGCGGGACAAGAACCACGCGAACTTCCTCGAGGGAGTCGGCATCCTCGCGGTGTCGATCGGTGTCGCATGGCTCACCAAACGCTACGTCGAGGACCCGCTCCGCGGCGGTGACCGGGCGGCCCTCACACGGGGGAACCGCGAAGGACGTTCCCGTTGGTTGTCCTACACCTCGGTGGTGACGGCGATCCTGCTGCTCGGCAGCGTGGTGGCGGGAGTCGGCATCAAGGTGTGGGAGAACCACGTCGACAACATCGTCGTCGACACCAAGAACCTCGACCCGCGGTCGTACCCCGGGGCGCGTGCACTGCTCGACGGCTGGCCGGTCCCCGCGCTCGATCCGCAGCCGTCCGCGCTGGAAGTGATCCAGGACTACCCGGAGACCTCCACCGACGGATACATGAGCGACTTCACCGACAACGAGATCCACGTGGGTGAGTACGGCGACCCGAACGCCACCCGCACGATCGCGCTGGCCGGCGGATCGCACGCGGAGATGTGGATCTCCGCGCTCGACACCCTCGGCAAGCGCAACGGGTTCAAGGTCAAGACCTACCTGAAGATGGGTTGCCCGCTGTCGACCAACGAGGTCCCCAAGCAGCGCGGCGTCCCCTACCCCGAGTGTTACGACTGGGGCCAGCGGGTCATCGAACAGGTCATCGCCGACAAGCCCGACGCGGTGTTCACCAACTCGACCCGCCCGCGCGACTATCAGCCGGGCGACTGGGTACCGCCGGACTACACCCCGATCTTCGACCGCTTCCTCGACGCCGGCATCCCGGTGTTCGGCATGCGGGACACGCCGTGGCCGAAGAACCGCAAGGGCACCATCGACACGCCCATCTGCCTCGCCGACGGCGGCGACGCGGAGAGCTGCGGTTCGCGCCGTGCCGCCGTCCTCGCCCCCGAGGACCCGGCGCTCGAGCTGGCCGCCACCCGACCGGACTTCCATCCGCTGGACATGTCGAGGGGCATCTGCACCGACGACTTCTGCCCCGCGATCGTCGGCAACATCACCGTCTACAAGGACCCGCATCACCTCTCGGCAACGTTTGTCCGGAGTCTCACCGACGAGCTCGGCCGGCAGATGGAGGCCCAACTGCCCTGGACCGGCCCACGGGTACCGTGACCTGCGTCTTTCGCAACCTGTCCAGCCCCGCGTATAAGTCGTCCCACCAACCGGCCGTTTCGGGCGGATGATCGCTGTCCGAGATGACCGCCTGACGCAACACGACTAGGGTCGACCCATGACGTCGTCTCCGCAGGTGGGCAGTAACGCTTCGCCGACCGAGGGTGAACAACCGGACCCGAGCACGACCGACACCCCGCCGGTGCCCATGCCGGACGACCCGGTCCAGGCCGATGCGCTCGTCGAACCCGAACCCGCACCCATCCCGGTGTGGCCGGGTACCCCGTATCCGCTCGGAGCGACATACGACGGTGCGGGAACGAACTTCTCGCTGTTCTCCGAGGTCGCCGAGGCCGTCGAGCTGTGCCTCATCGATCGGGACGGCAAGGAACGGCGTATCCGGCTCGAAGAGGTCGACGGTTACTGCTGGCACTGCTACCTGCCGAACGTGGTGCCGGGACAGTTCTACGGCTTCCGCGTGTACGGCCCCTACGACCCTGCGCGGGGACTGCGATGCGACCCGAGCAAACTGCTTCTCGACCCGTACGGCAAAGCTTTCCACGGCGACTTCGACGGCGACGCCTCGCTGTTCTCCTATCCGCTGCCGACCCCAGACGACGCCGAGGCCTCGACCGAGGACTCCGGCGAAGAGCCTGCGGCGGACACCGGCGAAACCGAGGGCGGCGATACGGAGGGCGGCAACGCGGCCAGCGAGAACGACCCCAAGGACACCGACGCCGATGAGGTGGTCGCCGAAGCCGGCGACACCGAAGCCGCGAGCGTTGCCTCCGCCGGCGATGCAGCCGCCGACGACGACGCCGGCACCGAAGCCACCGATGATGCGGAACCTCTTGAGCTCGAGCCTCTTCCGGAGATCGAGCCCGCCCCTGAGTACCCGATGCCCGGGCTCGACTCGCTGGGACACACGATGGTCTCGGTGGTCATCAACCCGTACTTCGACTGGCAGAACGACCGGTCGCCCAACCGTCCCTATCACCAGACGGTCATCTACGAGGCCCACGTCAAGGGCATGACCGCCACCCATCCCGGCGTGCCGGAGAACCTGCGCGGCACCTATGCGGGCCTCTGTCATCCGGTGATCATCGACCATCTGAAGTCGCTGGGGATCACGGCGATCGAACTGATGCCGGTGCACCAGTTCATGCAGGACTTCACCCTCCGCGACCAGGGCCTACGAAACTACTGGGGATACAACACCTTCGGCTTCCTCGCCCCGCACATCGAGTACTCGTCGAATCCCGATCAGCCCGCGAGTGCGGTGACCGAGTTCAAGGCGATGGTGCGCGAGTTCCACAACGCCGGCATCGAGGTCATCCTCGACGTGGTCTACAACCACACCGCCGAGGGCAACCACCTCGGGCCGACGGTGTCGTTCCGCGGGATCGACAACGCCGCCTACTACCGTCTCGTGGACGACAACCCCGAGATGTACATGGACTACACGGGTACCGGCAACAGTCTCAACGGTCGGCATCCACACACGCTGCAACTCATCATGGACTCGTTGCGCTACTGGATCCTGGAGATGCACGTCGACGGTTTCCGCTTCGATCTCGCCTCGACCCTGGCCCGCGAGCTCCACGACGTCGACCGCCTCTCGGCGTTCTTCGATCTGGTGCAACAGGATCCGGTGGTGAGCCAGGTGAAGCTGATCGCCGAGCCGTGGGACATCGGCGAGGGCGGTTACCAGGTCGGCAACTTCCCGCCGTTGTGGACCGAGTGGAACGGGAAGTATCGCGACACCGTGCGCGACTACTGGCGCGGCGAGCCGTCGACGCTGGGCGAGTTCGCCTCCCGGCTCACCGGATCGTCGGACCTCTACGAGGCGACCGGCCGGCGCCCGCTCGCGAGCATCAACTTCGTCATTGCCCACGACGGTTTCACCCTGCGTGACCTGGTGTCGTACAACGAGAAACACAACGAGGCCAACGGCGAGGACAACCGCGACGGCGAGAGCCACAACCGCTCCTGGAACTGCGGCGTCGAGGGCCCGACCGACGATCCCGAGATCAACGCCCTGCGTGCCCGGCAGCAGCGCAACATCCTGGCGACGCTGTTCCTGTCGCAGGGCACGCCGATGCTGGCCCACGGTGACGAGATCGGGCGCACCCAGCAGGGCAACAACAACGTGTACTGCCAGGACTCCGAATTGTCCTGGGTGGACTGGTCTCTCGCCGAAGAGAACGCCGATCTGCTGGAGTTCACCCGCAAGGCCATCGCGCTGCGCACCGCGCATCCGGTGTTCCGTCGCCGACGATTCTTCGGCGGCAAGCCGATCCGATGGGGCGATCAGTCCCGGGACATCGCGTGGCTCACCCCCGCCGGGGTGGAGATGACGTCCGAGGACTGGGACAGCGGCTTCGGCAAGAGCCTCGCGGTGTTCTTCAACGGGAAGGGTCTCGGCGAGAAGGACGAGCGGGGCGAGTGGGTCGTCGACGACTCGTTCTTCATCTGCTTCAACGCCCACTACGAACCCATCGAGTTCCATCTACCGCCGGAGCAGTACGGCTCCGAGTGGGTCGGCGAACTCGACACGACCCACCCGACCGGTGACTCGGATCTGACTGCCGCAGCCGGTGATTCGGTGACGGTGGGCGGCCGCTCGGTGCTCGTGCTGCGGGCGACATCCTGAGAGAAGCGGACACAGACACGATGAACACACGTCCGACGCCGCGGGCCACCTACCGCTTCCAGCTCAACGGCGACTTCGGGTTCACCGACGTCACCGCGACACTGGATCACCTCGCCGACCTCGGGGTCAGTCACGTCTACCTGTCCCCCATCGGCACGGCCGCGGCCGGGTCCACCCACGGTTACGACTGGCTCCCGCCGCCCGCCGTCTCCGAAGTCCTCCGGGGCATCGACGGTCTGCGTGAACTACGCCGGGCGGCAACCGATCGCGGGCTCGGCATCATCGTCGACATCGTTCCCAACCACACCGGGGTGGCGGATGCGCTCGCCAACCCGTGGTTCGCGGACCTGCTGCGTCACGGCGCCCGGTCACCCTACGCGTCGTACTTCGACGTCGATCTCAGCGCGGACAACGGTGCCGACGGCAAGATCGCATTACCGGTCGTCGCCGCCGACGGCGACCTGAGTCCACTCAAGATCGACGAGCAGGGCAACCTGCGGTACTACGATCACGCCTTCCCCGTCGCCCCCGGGACCGGTGACGGGAGCCCCGCGGAAGTCCATGCGCGCCAGCACTACAAGCTCGTGCCGTGGAACAGCGGCCTCATCGGATACCGCCGGTTCTTCACCGTCAACGAGCTCGCCGGCCTCCGGCAGGAGGACCCCGCGGTCTACGAGGCCACACACGGTTGGCTGCGAGAGCTCATCGCCGAGGACCTCATCGACGGTGTGCGCGTCGATCATCCGGACGGACTCTGGGACCCCCAGCAGTACCTCCGCACACTGCGCACCGACGTCGGCGACGACCGGTTGATCTACATCGAGAAGATCCTCGCCCCGGATGAGCCTCTCGAACCGACGCTGCCGGTCGAGGGCACCACCGGCTACGACCAGCTGCGGATCATCGACGGTTTGTTCGTGGCACCGTCGGGCGTCGTCCAGCTTACCGAGCTCAACGAGCACATCACCGGGGAAACCGGCGACGCAACGTGGTTCGCATCGGTGGAACATCAGCGCAAACTGACGACGCTGCGCGAGTCCTTCCCCACCGAACTCCGACGACTCGTGCGGACGATCACCCATTCCGACCCGGCGGCCGATTCCGATGCCATCGCCGATGCATGCGCCGAGCTCATCGCCGCGCTCGGTGTCTACCGAGCCGACTATCCGTCCCTGCGGTCGCGCCTGGAGACGACCGCCGTGCGGATCGCCGCCGAGAACCCCTCGCTGACACGAGCACTCGATGCCATCATGCGCGCCACCCGGAGTCCCGGTGCCGCGGCCTCACGGCTGGCGCAGACCTGTGGTGCGGTGACCGCGAAGAGCGTCGAGGACAGCCTGTTCTACCGCACGGCCCGCCTGGTGTCGGCGCAGGAGGTGGGCGGCGATCCGGCGAACCCGGCGGTGTCGCTCAACGAGTTCCACGACCACAACGCCGAACGTGCCCGCCACTGGCCGCTGGCGATGACCGCGACGTCGACGCACGACACCAAGCGGGGCGAGGACGTCCGCGCCCGGATCGCCGTCCTCTCCCAGGTCCCCGAACGCTGGTCGCTCCTGATCGAACGCGTCTGGCTGGGGACCGACATCCCGGACAACCTGGCGTGCTATTTCCTGCTGCAGAACATCTTCGGCGTGTGGCCGCTCGACGGTGAGGTCACCGACGAACTGCGTGCGCGCATCGTCGAGTACGCACGCAAGGCCTGCCGCGAGGCCGGACTCAGGACCACGTGGACCGAGGTCGACGAGAAGTTCGAAGACGCCATCGAGCGGTGGATAGACCAGGTCACCACCGAACCGATCGCAACCGCAGTTCGCGAGCTGATCGACCGGACCACCCCGGCCTTCGAGCAGGAAGCGCTCGCGCGCAAGGCCATCGCTCTTCTCGGACCCGGCGTCCCGGACATCTATCAGGGCACCGAATGGTGGGAGGACTCGCTCGTCGACCCGGACAACCGGCGGCCGGTGGATTTCGGTCGGTCCCTGGAACATCCGAAGGCCGAGCTCGTGCGGACCGCACTCGGAGTCCGCGCCGGGCATCCCGAGGCTTTCGGTCCGGCGAGTACGTACGACCGCCTGCCGGTCGACGGTCCGGCCTCCGATCACGCGATCGCCTTCAGCCGCGGGGCCGAGGACGCACCCGAGGTCGTCGTGGTCACCGCACGGTTCACCCACAGCCTCAAGCCCGAATCGGCGGCCGAGACCGTCATCGAGCTGCCGCGCGGCGCTCGTTGGCGCGATGTCCGGACCGGAACAGTCCACGACGCGACGGTCGACCTGAACGCCGTGCGCGCCGACCACCCGGTCGCGATCCTCGTCCGCGACTGAGGATGGCTAACCTGCCGGCGCCGGTGCCGGACTCGGCTGCGGCGCGGGTGCGCCACCGGCACCGGGCAACGACTGCGACGGATCGATCTGACCACTGGGGCTACCGGGCGGGCCGTCGACCTTGGAGACCAGCCACTTGCCGTCTTCCTTGTCCAGATCGAGCCGGAACACCATGAGACTGGTTCCGCCGGTGGGCAGTTTGACGCTTCGGCCGGTCACCTCGGCCATCACGACCGTCTTCGCGGAGTCCTTGTCGACGGTCTCCACCGCGACGACGCTGATCTTCGACGACACCTCGATCTTGAGGGCCTCGACGTTCTGCTCGGTGTCCGCGCGCTCCTGCTCGAGACGCTTGCGTAGCTCCCCGGTCGACAGCGGACCGAGCAGTTCCTTGGAGTTGCCCGCGTTGTCGGCGTTGAGGGTTGTCACGAGCTTGGTGACGAAGTCCGCCGAGGCGGTCTTCGCGTCGGCGAAGGCCGCGTCCTCCCGCTGCAGGGTGTAGGTCCGCCAGCCGAGGAATCCGACGGCCGCGATCAGGGCGACGATCACGAGGGCGCCGAGTGCCCGCTTGATCCCGCTCGCGGTGACCGTCAGCGAGAACTCCTTCTTCCCCGCCGCGGGTTGCGGTTCGGGAGCGGGTTCGTTCGCCACGGCACCGGAACCGGTGCGGCGCGCAGACTTCCCGCGCGGGGTCACGGCGGCACCGGTGGCCGCCTTCTCGGTGCTGGTCTCGTCGTCGGTCACGGTCGGCTCGAGATCGGTCTTCTTCTCGAGATCTGGCTTCTCAGGGTCTGTCATCTACAGGTCACGCAACTTGTCTGGTCGTCATTTGTCGAGCGGCACCGTGCGGGCGTTCGGGTCGTAACCCGGTGGCGGCCCTGCGGTGTCGTCGCCCGGCGGTCGTGGTGCGTTGGCCGAGCCACGGATCTGCTGGTTCGGATCCTCGGTCACACAGTACAGATTGGTCGGGATGGTCAGCTCGAGGACTTGGGTGGGCCGACGCGGGGTGACCGGGTAGTTGCAACTCGGTCGCGGGTACACCGAACCGAACGCCCACCAGGCGCCGTCGTGGAACATGGTGAGGCTCTTGATGCTCGCGTCCCGGATCGACGGCATCAGCGTCGCGAGGGCCGGTGCACGCAGCGCACCCTGCTCGGCGATGTCGAGGAACTGCTTCATCACATCGGTCACCGGATCGGTCAGCTGATTGATCGAACCGGCGAGGCTGGTCATCTGCGACGGACCGCGATCGAGCAGCGTGCGCAGCTCCTTGTCGGAGGCTGCGGCGGCGTTGATGAGGTCGCTCAGCCCCGACACGGTGGTCCCGAAGTCGGGCTGGATGTCGGCGGTCGTCTTGAAGATGGTGCCCGCGTTCTGGATCAGCTTCGTCGTCTCGGGCAACGCGGTGTAGAGCCGGGCGAAGATCGTTCCGCCCGAGTCGAACAGGACCTCGAGATCGTTGGTGCCGTCCTCGGAGTAGAGCGCGATCTTCAAATTGTCCACGGCCGAGCGGAGTTGAGCCGGGTCGATCTGCTGGATGAGTTCCAGCGCGGACTCGAGAAGATCGGAGAACGGCACGGTGACCTTGGTCTGGCCGGCCTTGATCACATCGCCGTCCTTCAGATACGGCCCCTCCGAGGTGGTCGGCTGGAAGTCGACGTACTGCTCGCCGGCCGCCGACAGTCCCAGCGCCGCAACGGTGGTGTCGCGGTTGATCTTGTAGCGGTCGTCGACCTTCACCTTCACCGTCACCGACTCGGGTTCGACCCGGATGGTGTCGACCTCGCCGATCCGCGCCCCCCGCAGCGTGACCCCGGAGGTCTCCTGCAGGCCGCCGGAGATCGGGAACTCGATGGTCAGTCCGTACTTGCCCGCGAACGGTTCCCAGCGCAACGTGCCGAGCGACAGGTAGCCGAGGCCGAGGACCATCACGAGCACGAGCCCGATGTTGCCGACGAGCACCGAGTGCTTGCGGAGGAAACCGAATACGCCGCTCATCCGCAGCACCCCTTGGTTCCGGTGAGTCGGGCCAGCAGTCGGGCGACGGTCTGCTGGAGCGCAGCCGAACCCGAATCGACGTCTTCGAGCTCGGGAAGCCTGCTCGCCGCGTCGAATCCGACGCCCGGGTTGAGCCAGTACACCTTCGCCGACAGGGCGGCCGCACTACCCGGCGTGGACTTGATCCACTTCGGGGTCAGTGTGTGCAGGTTGTCGGCCAGCGAACCGAGCGGACCCGCAGCCTGCCGCAGACCGGCGAGAACGGTCGACAGATGACCGAGCATCTCGACCAGGTTGTCCTGGTCGGTGCGGAGGAAGTCGTTGGTCGCCGCGGTCACCTGCTGGGTCTTGTCCAGAGTGGTCAGGATCGAGCCGATCTGGCCGTTCAGCGACTCGAGCGCCGGGCCGAGTTTGTTGATCGACGCCATGATCTGGGCCCGTCCGTCGGACAACTGGCCGGTCAGGATGCGGGTGTTCGCCAGCGACCGGTCGACCTGTGCCGAGCTCTGGTTGAGCTTGCGGATGCCGGTGGTCAGACCGCGGATGGCGCCGTTGAGGTCCGACGGATTGGTCGCCACCGCCGAGCTCAGTTCGGTGAGGATGACGGTGAGCGAGTTCAGCGAACCGCTGTCGACCACACCGCTCATGCCGATGAGCAGGTCCTCGACCGTCGCCGCCGCGGAGGTGGGTCCGGTCAGGGTGTCGCCGTCGGTCATGAATCCCTTCGGCGCGTTCGGCGGCGGCAGCAGCGCCACGAACACGTCGCCGAGCGGGGTCGCCTGGCGGAGTTCGGCTCCCGTGCCCACCGGCAGCTTGGTCTTCTTGCTGACGTCCATCGTGACGATGGCGGAGTAGTCCTTGGCGACGATGGTGTCGACCTGCCCGACGTCCGTGCCGTTGAGCTTCACCTTGGCGCGGGTCGGCAGGTTCAGGGCGTTGTCGAAGTTCGCCGTCAGCCGGATGGAGTCGCCGATGCCGCCGGGAGCAGGCAGTGGGATCTGCTCGACGGTCAGACCGGGCAGCACGCCACAGCCGGTGAGTCCCATCAGGGCGCTGAGCAGCAACGCGGTCACCGCGCCACGTCGCGCGCGGGAGCGGCGTCGTGCCGGTCCGGCGACCGTGCCGCGCAGGGAAGCGCTTGTCACCGCTCTCATTTCGTCAGCTCCAGCATCGCGGAGTAGATGCCCATGTCCGGGCCGAAGTCCTTCAGCTTGCCCGTGCGGCAGCCGTCCTTCTGCAGGTTGATCGCCTCGCAGAACTTGGCGAGCAGTTCGTTGTCGACGAGCGACTTGTCGAGCAGAACCTGTGCGCGCCAGGCGCCCTGCTCGGCGGAGATCGAGTTGCTCAGGTTCTGGAAGAGCAGCGGACCGACGTCGATGGTCTCGACCACCTGCCGCGAGTAGTCGCTCAGATTCGCGGTCAGTGCGGCGAGCCGGTCGAAGGAGACCGAGATCGTGTTGGTGTTGTTCTGCAGGAACGCGGTGGTGTTCTGCAGCGTCTGGTTCAGGTTGCGCATGGTCGCCACGAGACCGGGCGACTGCGCGCCGAGCAGCTCGGACACCTCGTTGACCGACTTCGAAAACGCCGTCATCTTCGGGTAGTTCTTCACCAGCGTGGTGCTCAGGGCCTCGATGGTCTCGATGATGTCGACGAGTGCATCGCTGTTGCCCGAGATCACGTTCGACGCCTGGCCCAGCTGGTCGAGGGCGGCGCGGATCTCCTCGCCGTTGCCCGTGGCGATGCCCGAGGTGATGTCGATCATGTCCGCGAGGGGTCCCGGGCCCGGGCCCTCCCCCTTCAGGCCCACGACGAGACCGTCGATCGCGTCGAACAGTTCGCCGACCGAGACCGGGGCCTTGGTCTGCTTCAGCACCGAACCGTCCTCGAGCTTGGGTCCGCCCTCGTAGGCGGGGGTGAGCTCGACGTGACGCGTGGTCACGATGGAGGTGTTGACGATGGCAGCCGTCGCGTCGGCGGGCACCGGCACGTCGTTGTCGATGGTCATGGTGACCTTGACCCGATCACCCTGCGGCTCCACGGATGTCACCTGGCCGACCGGCATGCCGAGCACCGCGACGTCGTTGCTGACGTACAGGCCGGCGACGTTGTCGAAGTACGCGGTGACCTCGATCGCCTGCCCGAAGGCGGCCTTCCAGCTGCCCGGGATCATCGAACATCCGGACAGGCCCAGGACGCCGAGCAGCGAGATGCACACGAGGAGCGTCGAGCGACGCAGCTTCTGCGGGTTCAGCATCCGTCCACCACCCGGGCCAGGCACAGCCAGTTGTCCGGGAAGATGCCCCAGGGCAGGTAGCCGTTCGCGTACGGACCGTCGCCGATGATGTTGTTGGTCATTCGAGCCGTCACGGGCAGGATCTCCAGCAGCTTGCGCAGGTTGTTGCGGTTCTTCTCGAGGCCCTGCGTGATCGTGTTGAGGTTGGCCATGATCGGCGCGAACTGGTTGGCGTTCTCCCCCGCCACCGCGCTGGCCTGTTCGGTCAGTTCGGCGATGCCGTCGAGCAGGCGTGTCACCAGTTCTTCACGGGCGACGATCTTCTGGGTCAGGTCGCGGCCCTGGCCGACGATCACCGCGAGCTGCGCCTGGTTGTCGTTGACGATGTTGGTGATCGTCTTGGTGTCGGCGATCAGCTGGTTGATCTGGTCCTTGCGGTTGGTGATGACCTCCGACATCTGTGTCAGCGCCTCGAACGTCGGCTCGGTGATCGCGGGGACACCGGCGAGCTGACGGTTGAGCGTGCTGATGCTCTGCGAGAGGGTCTGGTCGTCGATGCCGGTCAGGATCGGCGCACCTTCTTCGATGGTGCGGTTCAGGTCGTAGGGCACCGCGGTCCGCTCGATGTGGCCGTCGGGCGCCGCTTCGGGCGAATCCCCCAGCGACACATCGACGTAGCGCTGACCGAGCAGCGTCGACATCTTGATCTCGGCCATGCCGTTCTTCGTCACCTTGACGTCGTTGTCGACCTTCATGGTGAGCGCGACATGCTGACCGGCGAGCTCGGTACCGGTGACCTCACCGACGTCGACGCCGGCCACCCGAACCTTGTCCCCCGGACGGATCCCGCCGGCCTGGGCGAAATCCGCGGTCAGCGTCTGCTTCCCGAGATGTGCTCCGGCCAATGCCGTCACGCCCAACAGGAGGGCGACGATGACGACCGCGCCGATCACGCCGTACCAGATCCGGGTGTTGCTGCGGAAGTTCTTGCGGAACCAGTTCATCGGCACACCACCGAATGATTCGTGCCACCGATCTTGTTGAAGATCCCCGGCGGCAGCAGGACATCACCGATCGCGACGTCGAGGTCGCAGGCATAGATGTTCAGGTACGCACCCTCTCCGAGTACGAGCGGGAAGTGACCGAGGAAGATCGGCGCGTCGACGGCCATCCGGTCGAGCTTGGAGCCGTTCTGGATGAGCGTGTTGGTGGCGATGCGCCCGTCGGTCGCGGCGGCGGCGAGACTGTCCCGGCTGCGGGTCAGGACGTCGGCGAAACCGCTTGCGGTGCGTCCGATGTCGGAGACCGCGCTGCCGAACGCCGCCGAGTTGGAGTTGAGGTTCGCGATCAGTTTCGACATCGACTCGATGACGGTGCCGAGCTGACCGCCCTGACGTGAGAGGTCACGCATGACGGTGCTCAGGTTGTTGATGATCGCACCGATCACGATGTCGCGGTTGGCGGTGTCCTCGGCGAGGCGGCCCACCTCGGCGACCGTGTAGCTCAGCGAGACCGAATTGCCCTGGAATGCTTCGAGAAGACCCTGCGACAGTGCGTTGACCTGCTCGGCATCGAGGGTTTCGAACACCGGCTGGAAACCGGCGAGCAGCTTGGTGACGTCGAAGGAGTCCTCGGACGGCAGTTCGAGCGTCGACCCGGGCGACAGCGGCTTGCTGTCGCGGCCGTCGACGAGGGTCAGGTTGAGGTATCGCTGCCCGATGAGGTTCTGATAGCGGATCGCCGCCCGGGTGTTGGTGTACACCTGCTGGTCGTTCTGCACCTCGAATTCGACTCGGGCACGCCCGTTGTCGAGTTCGATCTTCTGGACGCGGCCGACGCGGACACCGGCCATGCGGACGTCGTCGCCGGTGGCGAGGCCCGAGGCGTCGGTGAAGAACGTCGTGTAGTTGTTCGTCGATCCCGACACCGAACGTTCGAGAGTCGAGAAGATCACGTACGTCACGAGCAACGCGACGAGACCGAAGATCGTGAAGCCGATCAACGGTTTGCGGATCGAACCCGAGGCCGCGCTCATCGTCCCCCTCCCTGGTCGGTGGCAGCATCACGTGCATCGATGGACTGGACCAGCGGTCCGAGCATGATCGTGTCGGCGGCCGACGGCTCCCGACGCAGCACCGCGCCGAGGGTCTTGTTGTCGGAGTGGGTGGTCACCATGCCCACCGGACGGTTCTTGCGCATGCCGTCGGACGGATAGATCTGCAACGGACCGGACATCGTCGGTCCGGTTCCGGTTCCCGGCCCGACACAGCCCGGTCCGCGCAGCGTGCCGTACGGACCGCCGTTGTACACCGGGCAGTTCTGCCGGGTGTAGCGGACGAACGCACCGAAGCTGACGCCGATGTTGAGCTGGACGCGACCGTTGGTGCCGGTGAAGACCGTGAGGACACGAGCTGCCAGGTTGTTGAGCGCGACGACCGCCTGCGGCAGCGAGTTCGGTTCGAGAACCGTGGCCCCGAGCATGCGGTTCAGGTCGGTGACGAGTCGCTGACCGCCGTTTCCGTTGCGGGCGAACATCAACTGGGTCTGGTCGAGCAGCCCCTGGCTGCCGGACAGCAGGGCCGTGAGATCGCGTTGCTTCTCGGCGATGGTCACCGCCGGGATCACGCTGCGCCCCAGGGCGTCGAGCAGTTCCGGCGAGGACTCGGCGAGACCGCTGATCGCGGCGTCGAAGTTGTCGAAGCCCGGAGGCGCCCCCGGCGGGAACTGGGCGTTGATCGAGTCGAAGTAGTTGCGCAGCACGCCGACGAACGACCCGAACACCGAACCGCCACCCTTGAGGGCGTCGGCGACGACGCCGAGCACCTGGGCGAGCTCCTCCGGCGGCACCGCGTCGAGGATGGCGCTCAACTCGTTCTGCGCATCCTGCAGTTTGATCGTCTCGAGCGACTTGTCAGCGGGGATGGAGTCACCGGTCGAGAGTCGTTCGGTTCCCGGGTCGGCGGGCCGGACCAGTTCGACGGAGTTGACGCCGAACAGGTTCGACGGCACGGTCCGCGCGGTCACCGATGCCGGGATGCCCTCGGCCTGCGCGGGCACGATGTCGATCTCGACCTTCTTGACGACCTTCGCGGCGTCCACCTGGTCGCCGGAGTCGGCAACCGAGATCGACTTCACCGCGCCGACGATGAGCCCGTTGTACCGGACGTCGGCGCCGGAGGTCAGTCCGTCACCGACGTCGACGAGGTCGGCGGTCACGCCCACCGTCTTGCTGAAGGTGCCCTGGTACCGCATGAACAGCAGGACGAAAATCACCAGCAGGACCAGCAGGAAGGCGACGCCGCGCAGCACGTACTGCAGGAGTGAGGGATTGCGCCCGTCGGTCGCGATGTTCACCGGCTCCCCCTCATCCCGAGATCTTGATTCCGGGCGAGGTGCCCCAGAAGACGAGTGTCATGACCAGGTTCGCGAACACGATGACGATGATCGCGAGTCGGATGGCATGTCCGGCAGCAATGCCCACACCTTCGGGCCCCCCAGCGGCGAAGTATCCGTAGTAGCACTGGATGAACGTCGTCAGCAGCACGAAGACGATCACCTTGATGAACGAGAACACCATGTCCCAGGACACGATGAACTGGTTGAAGTAGTACAGGTAGGTGCCCTCGCCCTGGCCGCTCTGCAGCATGAACATGAACTGGCAGGCAAGGTAGTTGGCGGCCAGCGACACCGAGTACAGCGGGACGATCGCGATGACCGCGGCCAGCATGCGAGTGGTGACCAGGTACGGCAGCGGACGGATGGCGATCGCCTCGAGCGCATCGATCTCCTCAGCGATCCGCATCGAACCGAGCTGCGCCGTGAAGCGGCAACCCGACTGTGCGGTGAACGCCGTCGCCGCGAGCAGCGGCGCGATCTCGCGCGTCGTCGCGAACGCCGACAGGCCACCGGTCACCGGTGACATGCCGAGCAGGTTCAGCGCGGTGTAACCCTCGATGCCGACGGTCGCGCCACCCATGACCCCGAGGATCACCATGACGCCGACCGTGCCGCCGCCCACGACGATCGCGCCGTTGCCCCACGCGACGTCGGCGAGCAGACGCCAGACTTCCTTGCTGTAGTGCCGGAAGGCCAGCGGGACCGCGCCGATCGAGCGGACGAGGAAGGTGATGAGATGCCCCATCGCCGCGAGGGCGTCGCGCGGACCGCGGTAGACGGCCTTGGCGGCCTCCAGGGGTTTCAGCGCGGGTGGCACATACCGTGACGCGGTCATCTCACACCACCTTCGCCGGGAAGAGGATCGCGAACAACTGCGTGAGGATCACGTTCACGGTGAACAGGAGCAGGACGGAGTTGACCACCGCGGCGTTCACCGAGTTGGCGACGCCGGCGGGACCGCCCTTCGTCGAGAGGCCGCGATCGCAGGCGACGATCGCCACGATCGCGCCGAATATCACCGCTTTGGCCAACGCGAACATCAGGTCCGCGGTTGTCGCAAAGGACGCAAAGGTGCCCGTGTAACTACCTGGCGTACCGCCCTGGAAGTACACGTTGAAGACATAACCGGTGATGAAGCCGACGAAGCAGACGAAGCCGCACAGCAGGAAGCTGACCACCATCGTGGCGAGGAGGCGCGGCGAGATCAGGCGCTCGATGGGGTTGACGCCCATCACCTTCATGGCATCGATCTCGTCGCGGATCGTGCGGGAACCGAGGTCGGCCGCGATGGCCGAACCGACCGCGCCCGCGAGGAGCAGCGAGGTGACCAGGGGTGCGCCCTGGCGGATCACGCCGAGGCCGGTGGCCGCGCCGGAGAACGAGGTCGCGCCCACCTGGCCGGCGATGTTGGACACCTGAATCGACACGATGACGCCGATCGGGATGGCGACGAGCAGGGTCGGGAACACCGAGGTGCTCGCCATGAAGGCGCACTGGCGGATGAATTCCCCGAACGGGAAACGCCGCTTGAACAGGTCGGCGAAGAGTGTGCGGAACACCTCGACGAACATGCCCAACTGGCGTCCGAAGGTGTCGAAGGACGCGACGACATGTTTGTCGAACCACGACCGAACCGCACCCGGTCTCTTCCGACCGACCTCCTCGTCATCCGAGGTGACTGCGTCTGTGCTCAATCCCTACCCTTGCGTCTCGGCTTACCCGTTCACCGGCCGTCAGGTCGCCGTGCGTTCGTGCTGTCTCCAGCTCGCGCACCGCTCGGCTGATCTGCTCGAGGTGCCCCCCTTGGGCATGAGCGTCGCCGTAATATACCCCGCTCCCGATCTCCGTTGTGTGTGGGCTCACAGTAGCGCCGGTCGCGGCCCTGCCCGGTTCGACATACCGTGCAGGTGTGAGCGACCGCACTACTGCTGATGACCAGAGCACTTTAACTTGGACGGTCGACCAATGGAGCGGAATCCTGCCGCTCCGATCCTCGGTCGCGCCGTTCGTGTCGCCGCGGTCCCTCGGCGAGGTCCGTGTGTGGGCGCCTGCGGCCGACTCCGTGTCGATGGCCGCCGGCGTCGTGGGCTCCCCTGCCGCGTCGTTCCCGATGACCCGCCGCGCGGGCGGCTGGTGGCAACTCGACGAGGAGCCCGGCTCGATCGATGCGCCGATCGCGGATGTGCGCTACGGGTTCTCGATCGACGGCGGGCCCGTGCGTCCCGACCCTCGCTCGGTGCGGCAACCCGAAGGCGTCCACGAGATGTCGGCGCTGTTCACCGTCGACGACTCGCTGTGGACCGACGCCGACTGGACCGGCCGCGAAGCGCACGGCGCGGTGATCTACGAACTGCACCTCGGGACCTTCACCCCCGCGGGCACTCTCGACTCCGCCGTCGAAAGGCTCGACCACCTGGTCGATCTCGGCGTCGATCTCGTCGAACTGATGCCGGTCAACGCCTTCAACGGCACCCACAACTGGGGGTACGACGGGGTCGGTTGGTACGCCGTGCAGGAAACCTACGGCGGTCCGGCGGCACTCGCCCGGTTCGTGGACGCCTGCCACGCCAAGGGACTCGGCGTCGTCCTCGACGTCGTCTACAACCACCTGGGACCGTCGGGCAACTATCTGCCGGACTTCGGGCCGTATCTCAGCGAGGGCACGACATCGTGGGGATCGTCGGTCAACCTGTCAGGGCCCGACTCCGACGTGGTCCGCGCCTTCATCGCGGGCACCGCACTGCGTTGGTTCACCGAATTCCACATCGACGGACTGCGACTCGACGCCGTCCACGCCCTCGCCGACCATCGTGCGGTCCACATCCTCGAGGAACTGGCCGCCGCGACGGACGCCCTGTCGGCCGAACTCGGGCGTCCGCTGTCGCTGATCGCGGAGAGCGATCTGAACGATCCGCGGATGTTCCTGCCGCGGTCGGCCGGCGGTCTGGGGCTGGCCGCCCAGTGGGACGACGACATCCATCACGCCGTCCACACCCTCGTCTCGGGTGAACGTCAGGGCTACTACGCCGACTTCGGCAGTTCCGACTGTCTCGCAAAGGTCCTGACGGGCGGCTTCTTCCACGACGGCACCTACTCGTCGTTCCGGCGGCGGCGCCACGGCCGCCCGATCCCGACCGATCGCGTCCCCGCGTCGTCGTTGCTGGCCTACACGTGCACCCACGATCAGGTGGGCAATCGCGCGATCGGCGACCGGCCGAGCGCGAACCTGGACGGCGGGCAGCTCGCGATCAAGGCCGCCCTGATCCTGTTGTCCCCCTTCACCCCGATGCTGTTCATGGGTGAGGAGTGGGCGGCATCGACCCCGTTCCAGTTCTTCACCTCCCACCCCGAGCCGGAACTGGGCCGGGCGACCGCGGAGGGCCGTAAGTCGGAGTTCGCCGAACACGGTTGGGACAGCGACGATGTGCCCGACCCGCAGGACCCGGAGACCTTCGAGCGGTCGAAGCTGGACTGGTCGGAACCGACCCGGCCCGACCACGCCCGCATGCTCGAGTTCTACCGGTCACTCATCTCGCTCCGCAAAACCGAAACGCCGCTGCATGATCCGGCGTTCGCCTCCGTCGACGCCGAATTCGACGACGCTGCAGGATGGTTCGCGATGCACCGCGGCGACTGGTCGGTGGTGTGCGTCCCCGGCGACGCGCCGGTGACACTCCCCTGGCCACTCGACGTCGCGCTGGCCTGGGAGCAGCCCGACGCCGGGATCTCGCCCGGACACAACGTGATCGTCGGGCGCCGCGTTCCATAGCTCGACACCGCGCCATGGGCGGCTTCGAGCCATGGGTCAGAGATCAGGTCAGGTACTCGTAGGCCGGCGAGCCCGGCTCGAGACGCTCGCAGTGCAGACGGGAGCGCGCCATCCGCTCCATCAGGGCGCCGAGGCCTTCCGGACTGCCGAGTTCGACGCCCACCAGAGCGGCACCGGTCTCACGGTTGTTGCGCTTGACGTACTCGAAGAGCGTGATGTCGTCGTCCGGTCCGAGCACCTCGTCGAGGAAGCGACGCAGTGCGCCGGGCTCCTGCGGGAAGTCGACCAGGAAGTAGTGCTTCAGACCCCGGTGCACCAACGAACGTTCGATGATCTCGCCGTATCGGGAGACGTCGTTGTTGCCGCCGGACACCAGGCACACGACGACCGCGTCGTCGGGCAGCCGCAGCTTGTCCAACGCGGCCACCGACAGCGCTCCGGCGGGTTCGGCGATGATGCCCTCGTTCTGGTACAGCTCCAGCATCGCCGAGCAGATCGCGCCCTCGTCGACATGCGTGATGTGCGCCGTTCCCGGGGTCGGCGACACCGGACCGTCGGGGACGATCTGCACCGCCGGCGTCGCGGAGATGTCGGCCAGAATCGGGTGATCGCTGACGCTCGCGCCGAGTTCGGACATCACCCGGTGACCGATGGTGCCGATCCGCTTCACCGCCGCGCCGTCGACGAAGGGGTCGATCTCGTCGAGGGTGACCGGCCCGCCGTTGACCAATGCCGCACTCAACGACACGGCCCCCGTCGGTTCGATGCCGATGATCGTCACCTCGTCGGAGAGTCCGCGCAGATACGTGGCCATCCCGGCCAGACAGCCGCCGCCACCGACGGGCGCGACGACGACGTCGGGAACGCGGCCCAGCTGCTCGACGATCTCGCGCGCGATGGTTCCCTGCCCGGCCGCGGTCCGCGGGTCGTCGAAGGCGTGGATCCATGCGGAGCCGGTGCTCATCACATCGGCCTGCGCGGCGGCCGCGGCGGCGTCGTAGGTCTCCCCGATGGCCTTCAACTCGACGTAATCGCCGCCGTGCCAGGCGATCCGGTCACGCTTCTGCTTCGGGGTGGTGGTCGGGACGTAGATCCGTCCGGGCACCTTCATGCTCTTGCACGCGAAAGCGACGCCCTGCGCGTGGTTTCCGGCGCTGGCCGCCACCACACCGCGGGACAGCTCCTCGGCCGAGAGCTGGGCCATCACGTTGTACGCGCCGCGGATCTTGTAGGAGCGGACCGTCTGCAGGTCCTCGCGCTTGAGGTAGATCTGGGCACCCGACCCCGACAGTCGCGGGCAGGCCTCGAGCGGGGTACGCGCCACCGCGTCGGCGATTCGCTCCGACGCCGCCTCGATGGCGTCGAGGCTCAGTGCCGGATCGTGCTGGTGAACGGGGGCGTGGTGCGTACTCACGACTGCCATGTTCTCACTGCACGGGATCGTTCGAGGAGCCCGGGTACACCGATTTCGGCGAGATCGGTGCGCTCGCCCCCTACTGTCGACCTCACTCCGGGGTTGCCCCGCCCCGCAGGTGGGTATGTCCGCGACGTCACTCGTCACGCGGACCGTATGCACCGAACGCGCGAGGAGAAGGCACGTACGACCCGCCACCTGAACAGGGAGCAGTCATGACATCTCGCCATCCGTCCCCGCGCCGGTCCCGGCGTACCTCGCGTTTCACCCGGATCGCTGCCGGCGCGGCATCCGCGGCCATGGCGTTGGGTCTCTCCACCGCAGTCGGTCCGGCGCCCGCCTCGGCCGCCCCGTCGTGTCCGGGTGCCGCCCCCGCCCGACTCGTCGGCGTCGTCCCCGGCGCCGCACTCGAGGGCCTCACGGTCGACGCCGGTGGACGGCTCTACACCACCGATCTCGTCTCCGGTCGCGTCTACCGACTGAACGGCCCCGGTGCGCCTGCGGTCCCGATCGCGCGGGTGCCCGGTGGCAGCGGTGCGGGCGCCCTCGCCTGGACTCCGGGCGGAACCCTGCTGGTCGGTTACGGCGCCGATCCCCGCGTCTTCGTCGGCGACGCCCTTCGCCATGCGTCGATCGGCCGCCTGGACGTCAACTCCCGGGCGTTCCGACCGTGGGTGACCGGACTGTCCGCGGCGAACGGAATGGATGTGGCCGCGAGCGGAAACGTCTACGCCACCAACGACTTCGGGAATCTCATCGGACGGGTCTCACCGGGCGGCGCGGTGAACGCCGCATGGGGCGCGCTGCCGAGCGCCAACGGCGCGGTCCTGAGCCGCGACGACCGCTGGCTCTACGTCTCGCGCACCTTCGTGAACCCCGGCGTCAGCCGGATCTCGACGACGAATCCGCGGGTGGTGCAGAGTCTGCTCGGCGTGGGTGCACCGTCGACCCCCGATGGACTGACACTCGATTCCCGGGACCGGCCGGTCGTGCCGTTCAACGCAACCGGAGAGATCGTCCGCATCACCTCGCCCGGACGCTACTGCGTGCTGGCGAGCGGACTGCCGACGTCGAGCGTGCTCTCCTACGGTCGCGGCGACCGCGGATTCTCGGCCGGACGCCTGTACCGGGCCGGATTCGACGGACGGATCTACGAGATCCCGGGCGGATTCGATCGGGGTGCGACCGCCGCGTTCCCGGGCAGGTAGCGCTCACCCCACCACACCGCGAGAACCGCCACCGCCGTCACCCACGCAGTGGCCTGCAACGATCCGACGATCAGCAGGGTCACGACGGCGGTGGCGAGACCCGCGAGAACCGCATGGGCCTTGTGGGCCGGCCAGTCGATGCCGAAAACCTCGACCGTGCGCTGCGCACGCCGAACCGGACGGTGCGCGTTGATGCCGATCATCGTGGTCATCTGCGAACACTCCCCTCGACGGCCGAGCGTGACTGGACGTGCCGTCGAGTATAGCGCCGATCGAAGAGAAATGTTCGGGGGCCCGAAATATTTGTGATGGGTCACCTGTCAGCGTCGTCTCACCAGGCCTTCGAGGCTCGTCGCTTGCGCTCCTCGCACCTCAGGCAGCCAAACGGGGGACGCCGCCAGCGCTCCTCGGATCAGGCAGCGGGGATCAGCCGAGGCAGCTGGGACCGAGCAGTGCTTTCAGGTCGCCCATCAGCGCGGAACTCGGCGCGACCCGCAGGGACTCGGTCAGCTTGAGCTGCGTCTGCCGCTTGTCGCTGACGAGGGTCACGTGCACGTCGGCCATACCCGGATGCCGCGTCAGCACCTGCTTGAGCGCCTGGACCCGATCCGGGGTGCAGAGTCGGGCGGACAGCGTCAACGCGACCGGTTTGGTCGCGCCGGCGGTCTCCAGGTCGGGGACGGCGAGGTCGTTGGCGGAGATCATCATGCTGTCCTCGCGCAGGTTCACGCGGGCCTTGATCAGCACGATGTTGTCGGCCACGATGTCCATCCCGTACGCGACGTAGGCGCGCGGGAAGAAGTAGACCTCGACACCACCGACCATGTCCTCGAGGGTGACCGCAGCCCACGGCTCACCCTTCTTGTTCACCCGGCGCGTCACCGACGAGATGATGCCGCCGATCGTGATCTGCGCACCGTCGGAGATGTTGCCTTCCAGCAGCGACGTGATCGAGGTGTCGGTGTGCGCGGCGATGGCGTGTTCGACGCCGGCCAGCGGATGCCCGGAGACGTAGAGACCCAGCATCTCCCGCTCGATCGCGAGCTTGTGCTTGGTGTCCCATTCCTCCTCGGGAACCTTGACGGCGAAGACCTCGGCCATCGAGTCGTCGGCCCCGCCGGCGTCGCCGAAGAGATCGAACTGTCCGATCGCCTCGGCCTTCTTGGTGCCGATGACCGATTCGACGGCCTCGGCGTGCACGAGGAACAGACCCTTGCGCGGATGGCCGAGGGAGTCGAAGGCGCCGGCCTTGATCAGCGATTCCGTCACCTTCTTGTTGCAGGCGGTGACGTCGATCTTGCCGAGGTAGTCGGAGAAGCTGGTGAACTTCCCCTTCTCCTCACGCGCGTTGATGATCGACCCGACGACACCCGAACCGACGTTGCGGATGGCGGCGAGACCGAAGCGGATGTCGGCGCCGACGGCCGCGAAGTTTCGCTGCGACTCGTTGACGTCGGGCGGCAGGACGGTGATGCCGAGCTTGCGGCAGTCGGCGAGGTAGATCGCCGCCTTGTCCTTGTCGTCGCCGACCGAGGTGAGCAGACCTGCCATGTACTCGGCGGGATAGTTCGCCTTCAGGTAGGCGGTCCAGAAGGAGACGAGACCGTAGCCCGCAGCGTGCGACTTGTTGAACGCGTAACCGGCGAACGGCAACACCGTGTCCCACAGTGCGGTGATCGCCGCCTGCGAGAAGCCGTTGTTGCGCATGCCCTCCGCGAAGCCGTCGTAGGCCTCGTCGAGGATCTCCTTCTTCTTCTTGCCCATCGCGCGACGGAGCAGGTCTGCTTGTCCGAGCGAGTACCCGGCGACCTTCTGCGCGATCTGCATGATCTGCTCTTGGTAGACGATCAGACCGTAGGTCTCGGAGAGGATCTCCTTCAGCGGCTCCTCGAGTTCCGGATGGATCGGACGGATCTCCTGGAGACCGTTCTTGCGCTTGGCGTAGTCGGTGTGGGCGTTCACACCCATCGGACCGGGCCGGTACAGCGCCAGGACGGCGACGATGTCCTCGAACCCGGTGGGCTGCATCATCTTCAGGAGTTCACGCATGGCCGCGCCGTCGAGCTGGAACACGCCGAGCGTGTCGCCGCGGGCGAGCAACTCGTAGGTCTTCTCGTCCTCGAGCGGCAACGAGTCGAGATCCAGGTCGATCCCGCGGTTGAGCTTGATGTTCTCCAGGGCGTCACCGATGACGGTGAGGTTGCGCAGACCCAGGAAGTCCATCTTCAGCAGGCCGATGGCCTCACACGACGGGTAGTCCCAGCCGGTGATGATCGCGCCGTCCTGCGCGCGCTTCCAGACCGGGATGGCGTCGGTCAGCGGCTCCGACGACATGATCACGGCACAGGCGTGGACGCCGGCGTTGCGGATCAGGCCCTCGAGTCCGAGTGCCGTGTCGTAGATCTTCTTGACGTCCGGGTCGGTCTCGATGAGCGTGCGAACCTCGGTGGCCTCGCCGTAGCGCTCGTGTTCGGGGTTGGTGATGCCCCAGACCGGGATGTCCTTGGCCATGATGGGCGGCGGCAGCGCCTTGGTGATGCGGTCGGCGATCGCGAAACCCGGCTGGCCGAACTGGACTCGCGCGGAGTCCTTGATGGCAGCCTTCGTCTTGATCGTGCCGAAGGTGATGACCTGGGCGACCTTGTCGCTGCCCCACCGCTCGGTCGCGTATCGGACCATCTCGCCTCGACGACGGTCGTCGAAGTCGATGTCGATATCGGGCATCGAGACGCGCTCGGGGTTGAGGAATCGCTCGAACAGCAGTCCGTGCGGGATCGGGTCGATGTTGGTGATGCCGAGCGCCCAGGCGACCAGCGAACCGGCCGCCGAACCACGGCCCGGGCCGACGCGGATGCCGACCTCGAGGGCGTGCCGGATCAGGTCGCCGACGACGAGGAAGTAGGCGGGGAACCCCATCTGGATGATGACGTCGAGCTCGTAGTTGGCCCGGTCGAGGTACTCCTGCGGCACCTCGGTACCGGCGAAACGACGCTCGCGGAGCCCCTTCGCGACCTCCTTGCGCAGGAAGGTCTGCTGGGTCTCGCCGTCGGGCACCGGGAACACCGGCATGCGGTCGCGATGGGTGAAGACTTCCTTGTAGGACTGGACGCGCTCACCGATCTCGAGCGTGTTGTCACATGCGCCCGGGACCACCGAGTCCCACTGCTCGCGCATCTCCGCAGCCGACTTCAGGTAATAGCCGTCGCCGTCGAACTTGAAGCGGGTCGGGTCGGACAGCGTCTTGCCGGTCTGCACGCACAGCAGCGCCTCATGGGCGGCGGCGTGTTCCTTGGTGACGTAGTGGCAGTCGTTCGTGACGATCGGCTTGATGCCGAGCTTGCGGCCGATGTCGAGGAGACCGTCGCGCACACGGCGCTCGATCTCGAGGCCGTGCTCCATCAGCTCGAGGTAGAAGTTCTCCTTGCCGAAGATCTCCTGCCACTTCGCCGCGGCCTCGAGTGCCTCGCGGTCGTGACCCAGGCGCAGGCGGGTCTGCACCTCACCCGACGGGCAGCCGGTGGTCGCGATGATGCCCTCGGCGTACTGGGCGATCAGGTCGGCGTCCATACGCGCCCACTTGCCCAGCTGCCCCTCGATCGACGCGAGCGAGGACAGCTTGAACAGGTTGCGCAGACCGGTGGCGTTCTCGGCGACCATCGTCATGTGGGTGTAGGCACCCGAACCCGAGACGTCGTCGCTCTTCTGTTCGCGCGAACCCCACTGGACACGTTTGGTGTCGAACCGCGAACCGGGCGCGATGTAGGCCTCGATGCCGATGATCGGCTTGATGTCGTTCTTGATCGCGGTGTTGTAGAACTCGCTGGCACCGAACATGTTTCCGTGGTCGGTCATGCCGATGGCGGTCATGCCCAGCCGCTTGGCCTCGGCGAACAACGGTGACACCTTGGCCGCACCGTCGAGCATCGAGTACTCGGTGTGGTTGTGCAGGTGAACAAACGAGTCCGTCACTGTGCCTCTTCTGTGCTCGCTGGTTGCTGTGCTCGCTGGTTGCTTGTGCTGCTCTGCGGCCGGTCATGCGCTCGCCGGTTCGCGCTCGGGTGCTCACGGATCCTGTGCTGATCGTGTGCGCGCCGGTCGCCGAGTCCGGGTCTACTTTAGGCGCGCGCACCGACACCCACCGGAAGGCACTCCGGGCCGTGACCAATGGGGCGGCTGTGACACCATGTGCGCCTCGCAACGTGGACACGGCGGGCCACAGCGTCGGACGAACGCGACGTCGGGGGTGAGCTCGAGGGCAGACGCGCGGTGCCCGAAAACCGCCCCTGCAATCCGCCCCTGTGATGCACCCTCCAGGAGACGGCCGGCGACGATATGTCGTCGATGGCGCTGTCCAGGGTCCTTTTCAGGGGCGGATTTCAGCGCGCCGGCACTAGAGGGCCACGACGAACACGAGAACGATCAGGATCAGCAGCACGGCCGCCACCCCGGCCAGCACCACGGGCAGGCGGTTCGGATTCGACCGGCTGGGACCGCCGGAGGACACGGTCCCACCCGGGAACGGTGGAACGCCCGCGGGCCGGCCCATCGGACCCGACCCCGCGGCGCGGAGGTGATCGTTGGTCTGGCGGTGCGGCCCGGACGGAGGGTGCTGCCACACGGCGGGGTCCGCGCCGGTCGCCGGGCGCGACGGCACCTGCCCTTCGCGCCGTGCGCTGTCGGGGCCGGTGCGGCCCGGGGTCGG